>NZ_NOXY01000031.1:0-440694 GCF_002258735.1 Rhodococcus sp. WWJCD1 | reverse complement strand
TGGACCCGCTCCACCGCCGCCTCACCCGAGGGATGCTCCGCACCCGCGAGACGTTTACGAAGATCGGCCAATTTACCCGCAGTGGTATGGATATCGGGTGTTTCGGCCGACCCGGGTGCAGTGGATTCCTGGACGCTGGTCATGGGGCAACACTTTAACTGCGAGTGTGATCTGCGACCCGACCGAGGGTGGTTCGCGAAGGGCGTAGGTCGTTGCCGAGCCCATATGCTGGTGCTCATGTGGACAAACCTCGATCGCCCACCGCTCGACGTCCGCGCACTTCGGCGGGCACTGGTGGACGGACCGCAGGCGTCGTGGTCCCGTCTGGACGTGGTTGCCGAAACCGGTTCGACCAATGCCGATCTGGTGGCAGGGGCAGTGAACTATGCCGACCGGACCGCGCTGATCGCCGAGCATCAGGACAACGGTCGCGGTCGGCACTCGAGATCGTTTTCCGGCGCGCCCCGGTCGCAGATCCTCTTGTCGATGCTGCTGAAGTTCCCTGGGATCGATCCAGCGGTACTCGGATGGCTGCCGTTGATGACGGGAATCGCTCTGGTCGACGCGTTACGGACCGTCGGCGAAGTCGATGCGCGACTGAAGTGGCCCAACGACGTCCTCATCCAAGGCAAGAAGGTCTCGGGCATCCTCGCTGAGGTTGCTGCGCACGGACCGTCCCCGACGGTGGTCATCGGGCTGGGGGTCAACGTGTCGATGACCGCGGACGAGTTGCCGGTGTCGACGGCCACGTCGCTCGCTCTCGAGAAGGCAGCGGTTCTCGATCGCGACACGTTGGTGCGCGCGATTCTGAGGGGGGTGGCCGCAGAGGTGGACTCGTGGCGTGACTCGAACTGGAGTACCGACGCGCTCGCGCACCGGTACCGGGATCGGTGCGGAACCATAGGGCAACGCGTTCGAGTCGACCTTCCCGGCGGCGAGGAGAAGTTCGGCACTGCCGTCGACGTCGACGAGCACGGCAGAATGGTGATCGAGATGGAGCACCCCGATTCCGGTCGGCTGGCGGTCGCGGCCGGTGACGTCACTCATCTCCGGCCCGTCTCGTGAGACCATCACACCTTCAGTCGGATGCCGTAGCGAGTAGTCAGGAGTGCACGTGGGGTATCCACAAGACGCGTTGGCCGACGAAGAGGAGCTACTGCTCCATCATCACCCGCACTGGAAGATGCTGATACTTCCGTCGATCACGTTCGTGCTCGTCACCGGCGTCGCCGGTGTAGCCCTCGGCGTCGCGAGTGCGCGACTGCAATCGACCGCCTCACACGTCGCCATGATTGCCGCGGCAGTGGCGTGGGCGGCGGTCGTGGGGTGGCGTTGTCTGGTTCCGCTGATCAGTTGGAAGTGCACGCACTTCATCGTCACCGACCGGCGTGTGTTGATTCGCCAGGGTGTGCTGACCCACTCCGGCATCGATATTCCGATGAGTCGAATCAGCAACGTGCAGTTTCGCCACGGCCTGCTCGATCGGATGCTGGGCACCGGAACACTGATCATTGCCTCGGCGTCGGACGATCCACTCGAGTTCGACGACATTCCGCACGTCCAGCGTGTCCATTCCCTGCTCTACCAGCAGGTATTCGACTCGATGGAATACCGCCGCGAGTCCGTGCACGGCCGAGAGGCTGCATTCGAGCCGATGGCCGACGATTCGCCCGTCGAGTCCAAGCCCGGATGGCGCGCTGGAAAACGCAGGTAACACAGGCTGTTCTCACTTTCGAACCGTAGGGTGACCGATGTGACCGACGTGCTGCTTGCCGAAGACGACGAAGCTATCGCTGCGCCCCTGTCCCGCGCTCTCGGGCGTGAGGGGTACACGGTGACTGTCGAACAGACCGGCCCTGCCACCCTCCAACGCGCCTTGGACGGAAAGTTCGATCTGCTGATCCTCGACCTGGGGCTGCCGGGTATGGACGGACTCGAGGTGTGCCGGCAGGTGCGGGCCAACCGATCCGAGCTGGCCGTCCTCATGCTGACCGCGCGAACCGACGAGGTCGATTTTGTTGTCGGTCTCGATGCCGGCGCAGACGACTACGTCGGTAAGCCCTTCCGGCTCGCCGAGCTCATGGCCCGTGTCCGTGCCCTGCTCCGCCGCCGTGGGGCAGGGGAGGACGCGCCGATCGAGGTCGGATCCATTCGTCTCGAACCAGCGGCCCGTCGCGTCCTCGTCGGTGGCACCGAGATCTCGCTCGCGAACAAGGAGTACGAGCTGCTGAAGGTCTTGCTCGATCACGCGGGCCAAGTGGTCTCCCGTGATGTGATTCTGCGCGAGGTCTGGGGCGATGCCGAGCTGCGCGGATCGAAGACTCTCGACATGCACATGTCCTGGCTGCGCCGCAAGATCGGCGACGAGGGACCCGTTGCCGAGCGTCGTATCGCGACGGTGCGCGGCGTCGGATTCCGCATCAACAGCGACTAGTCGTCGATGCGGCGTCGAATTCTGGTCTCGATTCTCGTTGTCGTCGTCATGACGGCGCTGTTGCTCGGTTTGCCCTTGATGTACACGGCGTGGTTGTGGGTCGAGGACTTCACCCGCAACGACCTGCAAGCCCGTCTCGACCGGATGGCGGCGGAGATCATTTCGCAGGAGGGGTCGGCGGGTCTGATCGAAGGCCAACTCGACATCGGTTCGCTTCGATTGGCGATCCCCCAGGGGGGACGGCTGGTGGTCATCTACCCGACCCCCGAGGATGCCGCGTCGCGGGCGGACATCGGCCAGGCGTTCGTGGATCGGCCGCTCGTCGAGTCGTTGTCGATGGGTACCTCGGGTTCACTGCGACTCGAAGTGCCGTCCGATGACATGCGGTCCCTCCAACGCCAGGCGCTCGGAGCGGTGACTCTCGTGGTACTCGCGTCCGCGATGGCAGGCACGGTTGTCGCTGTTCTGACGGCCAAGCGCTTGGCCGATCCGCTGCAGGACGTGGCCCGGCGCGCTGCCCGACTTGCCGAGGGCGACTTTCGGCCGGACCCACGACGGCACGGGATCGCCGAGCTCGACCGGGTCTCGGAAGTACTCGACTCGGCCACCGTCGAGATCGCCGGCCGTCTGCAGCGTGAACACACGCTGGTCGCCGATGTCTCTCACCAGCTTCGCAGCCGCTTGACGGCGGTCCGGCTACGTCTGGACGAAATTTCCACGCACCCGGATCCGGCGGTGGTGGACGAGGCAAACGAGGCGATGGACCAGGTCGACCGGTTGACGCTCGCCATCGACGAGCTCGTCCGGTCCTCCCGCAGCGACGGAGCGGCCGGCGCTCACGAAGTGTCGGTCATCGAGGAACTGACCGGCACCGTCGTCGAATGGCAGCGCAATTTCGAGGACGCAGGCCGCAGCCTGGAGCTGAAGGGCGACATGGATCTCAAGGCGTCGGTGACGGGATCGCGACTGCGGGAGGCGGTGTCGGTATTGGTCGACAATTCCCTGGTGCATGGCGACGGTACGTGCACAGTCGCCGTCAGGGCGGTCTCGGCGGTCGAGAGCACCGATCGACGGCGGGAACGACTGGTCTGCGTGGAGGTATCCGACGAGGGGCCGGGTGTGAGCAACGAACTTGCGCCACACATCTTCGATCGCGGATTCTCCGGTGCCGGATCCACCGGTGTCGGGCTGGCGCTGGCTCGGGCCCTGATCGAAGCGGACGGCGGCAGGCTGGAATTGCAACGTCGCCGACCTGCGTTGTTCTCGGTGTTCATACCGGCGTGGCGTGAACCTTCGCCTGCGGTGTCGCGCCGTGAGCCGCGTTGAGAACGGTCAGGGCTTGTCGAGTGCGTCTGCAGCGTCGGTAGGGTCCTCGTTGCGCTCGGCGTCGATCTCGAGAATCGTGCGCGCATTGTCCTCGGGAAAAGCGAAACGCCTGAGCGCCCAGAACCGGAACGCCATCTGGAGAAGATTGCCGATGATGTAGTTCAGGACGAAGTCGATGATGACGACCATCGTCAGCGACTCGCTGGTGTCGCGAATGTCGAAGATGTTGTTCGCGATCCACAGGGGACCGGCAGCAATGAGCACTCCGATTCCGCTGATGCCGAAGAAGAGCAGGGCCTCGTGGTGTCTCTCGCGTCCGCCGCGGTGTTTGAAGGCCCATTCGCGATTGAGAAAGTAGCTCAGCAGGGTGGCGAGCACGCCCGAGATGATCTTGGCGATCACCGGCTTCTGCTCGAGCACCGTCAAGCTGAGCGAATAGAAGATCACGAGGTCGAAGACCATCGTCGTGCCACCCACGATGGCGAACTTGATCAGCTCGCTGTGCCGAATCGCAAGATCCCTGATGGGCTTGGGTAAGCGTCGAAGCACGCTGTCGATCGTCGGCACAACGGTGAAGTCTACGAAACGAACGACCGATCCGACGAACCGACGCTCTGATCATCAGGGTTTCCACAGGTGCTCGCTGGGCCGGCAGTGACGTGTGCGGCTGCCGGTTCGGACCGAAGGCGCAGGACATGACACCATGGTGAGCCGTGACAGGTACCGAACCGCGCCCCACAGCTGCGCGCCCGCCGTCGACCGGAATGCCCGTGGTCACGATGATCGGCGGTGGTCAGCTCGCCCGAATGACCCACCAATCCGCCATCGAGCTCGGGCAGACGCTCCGGGTTCTGGCCGCGGGCTCGGACGAGCCGGCTGCCCAGGTGAGCCCCGACGTCGTCTTCGGTCACCACGACGACCTCGAGGCGCTGCGCACCGCCGCCACCGGTTCCAACGCGCTCACGTTCGACCACGAGCACGTGCCGACCGAGCATCTCGAGACTCTGGTCGCCGAAGGTGTCAACGTTCAGCCGCCACCGAGCGCGTTGATCTTCGCGCAGGACAAACTGCGGATGCGGCGAAAGCTGGCAGAACTGGGCGCGCCCGGCCCCGCCTACGCGGAGGTCGCGTGGGCGCAGGACGCCATCGCATTCGGAGACGAGCACGGATGGCCGGTGGTCCTCAAGGCCGTGCGCGGCGGATACGACGGGCGCGGTGTCTGGATGCCCGCGGACGCCGAGGAAGCAGAGGCGATCGTCACTGCTCAACTCGACCTGGGTGTACCGCTCATGGTGGAGGAGAAGGTCGCCATGCGCCGCGAGTTGTCGGCCATGGTCGCACGATCGCCGTTCGGTCAGGGTGCCGCGTGGCCCGTCGTGCAGACCGTGCAGCGCAACGGCCAGTGCGCCGTCGTGCTGGCACCTGCTCCCGATCTCGACGAGGACGTGGCCACCTTCGCGGGCCGACTCGCACTCGACATCGCAGGTGCACTCGGTGTCGTCGGAGATCTGGCGGTCGAGCTGTTCGAGACCACCTCGGGCAAGCTGCTGGTGAACGAGCTGGCGATGAGGCCGCACAACTCCGGACACTGGACCATGGACGGGTGCCGCACCTCGCAGTTCGAGCAACATCTGCGTGCGGTGTTGGACTATCCACTCGGAGACACCGATCCACTTGCTCCGCTCACCGTGATGGCCAACATTCTCGGCGCGCCGGAGGCACCGGAGATGACGATGGACGAGCGGTTGCATCACCTGTTCGCCCGCATGCCCGACGCGAAGGTGCACCTGTACGGAAAAGGTGAGCGCAAGGACCGCAAGATCGGCCACGTGAACATCCTGGGTTCGTCGTCCGGTTCCCTCGCCGATCCTGCCTACGTGGCCTCGGTGCGCGAGCGAGCCGAACGTGCAGCGCACTGGATGTCGCACGCCGAATGGACCGACGGATGGGACCCACACAATGACTGACAACACTCCTGCCGTCGGCCTGATCATGGGCAGCGACTCCGACTGGCCGACGATGGAAGCTGCTGCAGAAGCGTTGGCGGAGTTCGGCATTCGGTTCGAGGTGGGTGTCGTCTCGGCCCATCGAACCCCGCAGCGGATGCTGGACTATGCCCGCGAGGCCGCTGGTCGTGGCATCAAGGTGATCATTGCCGGTGCCGGTGGAGCGGCGCACCTGCCCGGCATGGTGGCGTCGGCGACGCCATTGCCGGTCATCGGTGTGCCGGTACCGCTGAAGTATCTCGACGGTATGGATTCGCTGCTCTCGATAGTTCAGATGCCCGCGGGTGTTCCCGTGGCCACGGTGTCCATCGGCGGTGCCCGCAATGCGGGGCTGCTTGCGGTCCGGATTCTGGGTGCGTCCGATCCCGCGCTTCGAGAACGAATGGCTGCCTTTCAGGCGTCACTCGAGGCCATGGTGTTGGAAAAGGACAAAGCTCTGCGCACCACGTTGTTGGGGTGAGGACGGCTGTGTCTCGGCAGGAGCAGATTCGGCGAGCCGGCCGGGGTCGGTGGCAGTCTATGCTGGTGACGCGGCTGGCGTTGGTCTACGCGCGCGTGTGGCGCGGAACCGCGCACTTCGACGACGAGTTCTCGATCTTCGTCTGTACCGGCCTGCGCGGCGGATTCGGCCGTGGCGGAACGACATTCGGTGGCGTTTACCTGACGAAAGCCAACACTGCTCGTCGGGTACTGCGGCACGAGGCCGTGCACGCGGATCAGTGGGCGCATTTCGGGTTGACGTTCCCGTTTCGATACCTCGCCGAGGAGATACGGCATCGTGGGCCTGCGAACAAATTCGAAATCCAGGCGGGTCTCGCAGACGGCGGCTATCGACAGCCTGGATGAGTGCTGCGCTCGCGCGGTGGGGCCCGAGGTTCAGGTCAGGGTGGCGGTGACCTTCTCGGTCTCGGTACGTCGCTCGGACTTCGCCTCGTCCGCATTGGTCACCTGAACCAGCGAGGCTCCTGCGACGAGCACCGACAGCAAACCCTCGATGATCTCGTCGGGGGTGTTCCAGGATGCCGTCGACAGCACGCGATCGGCGGCTGTCCACGAACGAGTCTCGGCACCGGCACGGGCGGCAGCGAGCACCTCGTCCACCGAACGACCGTCCAGAGCCGCTGTCCCGGTTGCGCCTCCCGAGGTCCGGAACTGATCGCCGTGCACCCGCACCGAGGTTGCGTAATCGGTCATTCCGATCGGCAGGTCGGGGACAGCCTTACCGAACGCGTCGAGTGAGAAGGCCAACACCTCGTCGACATCCGGTGCCTCGGCAAGGCGATCTGCCGACACCATGGCCACGTCTGCGGAATCGTCGGCACCCAGGACCACCTCGCCGCCCGCCCACCAAGCGCCAAGCAGGACCGCGGCCGTCTGCCAGTGTGCGGGCAACAGCACGCTGACCTTGCCGCCTACCTCGAACGCGAACTCGTCACGTAACAGGTTGGCGGTCTTCGCGGCCCAATTCGCGAGTGTCACTGCCGACACCTCTACCCGCTCGCCGGTCGCATCGTCGTAGAACGTGATGCGCGGACCGGCCGGGTCAGCGGAAAGAATCGGGTCGAGCAGGGTCTGAGTCAGATTCGAGGCCACACCACGCACCCTAGATGACGACTCGGCACGCCTGTTCACACGCTGCGAGTAGCACCGTCGAAGTCGACGCACAGGTCGATCGACGCCTGTGTCAGTTGACGCACATCGGGCCGGTGGAGCCCGCGTCGATCGGAGCCGCGGGCTCCTCGGGAATCGCTGTACCCGACTCGGGTGCAATGGTTTCGGCTGTTGCCGCCTGCCCGGAACCGGGGCCCGCGTAGTCGTCGGCGAGCACCACCCGAACGGTGTCCGACGTCAGCGTGTCGTCCGCGGTGATCTGCAGTCCGCCGAGCGCGGCCGAGACGGCGCGCGCGGCGTCACTGTCGACGTCGGCAGCTTGGATGCGGCTCGACGAGATGGACGAGCCCTCGTAGTTTCCGATGGTCCCGCCGACGTAGCCCAACGCCGTCAGGGAACCGGCGACGCCGTTGGCGAGTCCTTCGATTCCGCTGTCGTTCGCGACGTCCACGGTCACCGTCGACGGATCGACCTCCGGAGCCTCGGAATTCTCTGCGTTGGCCTCCGCCGAATTGCCATCGCCGAGCAAACTCGCGACGTACTTCTTCACCGCGGCGGGATCGACCTGGACGATCGATTCGCCATAGTCGGTCGTGGCGTTGATGTCGACGGCGGGGATGGTCTCGAACTTGACCTTGCCTCCGGCGAGATCTTGGAGTCGAGTAGCGAATTGCAGTATGTCCCAGTCGGAGTCGAGCGTCACCGACCGCTGCACCGCGGTGCTCAGCTGACCCAGTTTGCTGGGATTGCTCAGTGTCTTGGCGCTCAACACACTCCGAACGAGCGAGGCCATGAACACCTGCTGACGCACGATACGGTCCAGGTCTCCGCGGGGGAGGTCGTGCCGCTGTCGAACGAAGCTCAGAGCCTGCGAACCAGCCAGCTTCTGCTCGCCGGCCGGGAAGTTCGCACCCGAGAGCGGTTCTTGCACAGGGTTGTTGAGGCACACTTCGACGCCGCCGACGGCATCGGTCAACAGCACGAAGCCGAGCAAACCCACCTCGGCGTAGTGGTCGACGGTGATCCCGGTCAAGTTGGCGACCGAATCGATCAGAGCCTCGCGCCCGGCCTCGGTGGCCTGGGACTCCGCATCGGCGTCCGCGACACCTTGCTCCACCAATTCCAGCCGCTTGTTCTCTTTGGTCGCGCCGTACGCGGCGTTGATCTTCGACATCCCGATGCCCGGTACCTCCACGTACGAATCGCGTGGAATCGAAATGGCGGTGGCCGACGATCCGTCGTTCGGGACGCGGATCAACACGATCGTGTCGGTGTTCGACGCCACCTCTTCACCGGCATTGAGCGATGCGAGTTCCTCGGGCGACAACGCGTTGCCGTGGGCGTCGGTGCGGCTGTCCGTACCGACCATCAGGATGTCCACGGCACCGTCTGCGGCGCCGCCGAGACCCAGACCACCTGCGGTGGCGATGTTCGATCGCAGACTGTCGACACTGCGCCACGCGAAACCGGTCACGAGAAGAACGAGGATCGACAGGACCGCAACAGCCACGTGAGTCGGGGGCCAACGGCGACCGCTACCCGCGGTAGGAGCGCCGCGCTCGGATTCCGGTCGCCCGACGGGACCGCGGGGATCACGCTGCCTCGTCCGGTGCGATCGCCCGGTCGATTCGCTGCGGTCGCGGCCGCGTTCGCGGGACCGGCGCTCTCCGCGCTGTTCTTCGTCGGGGTGTCGACGTGCGATACGCGCATCGAGATCGTCGGGGCGGTACGCACCGCGTGCATCGGAACCGTCGGGTCGCCGGGGAGTGCGCCGCCGCGGCGGGGGAGTGCGCTCACCTCCGGGCGTGCCTGAATCTCGTGGCACCGTTCACGACCCTCTCTCGTTCCGACCGACCTCGGCAGCCGACTGCTTCGTTCTCCCCCCGCTGTTCGAAGGTTACTTGTCGGCGGTCGCTGCCTCGCCCAACCGAACCCGGCGTGCCACACTTGGCAACCGTGAACGCGATCCTGGTAACCGGTGCACACGGCCAGTTGGGCCGCCGAGTGGTGGCTCTGGCCGCAGAACGAGGTAGCGGTGCGCAGGTTCTCGCGTATTCGTCCGCCGACCTGGACATCACCGACCCCGATGCGGTCGCTGTCGTGGTGAGTGCGGGAGCAACGGTGATCAACTGTGCTGCTTACACCGCGGTCGACGCTGCCGAGACCGACGAGGCCAGGGCCATGGCCGTCAATGCAGACGGCCCCCGAAATCTCGCGCGCGCCTGCGGGCGTGTCGGTGCCCGGTTGATCCACATCTCCACCGATTATGTGTTCGACGGCACAGCGACCGAACCGTACGACGTCGACGCGAAGACCGCGCCGCAGTCGGCATACGGACGCACCAAGCTCGCCGGCGAGCTCGCGGTGCGCGAGGAGTTGCCCGAGGCCGTCGTCGTGCGGACCGCGTGGGTGTACGACAACACCGGTAAGAACTTCGTGACCACGATGCAACGGCTCGAAAGTGAGCGCGACACCCTCTCGGTGGTGAACGACCAGATCGGCTCGCCCACGTTCGCCTTCGACCTGGCGTCGGGCCTGCTCGAGATCGAAGCCGACCCCACCGTGGTGGGACGGACCCTGCACTACACCAACGCGGGGCAGGCCAGCTGGTTCGATCTCGCTCGCGCGGTGTTCGCGCACATCGGTGCCGATGCCGAGCGCGTGCAGCCGTGTTCGAGCGCCGAATATGTCGTGCCGGCACCCCGGCCTGCCTACTCGGTCCTCTCGCCGACCGCCTGGGTCGACGCAGGCCTGACGCCGGCGCGCCCGTGGTCGGCCGCACTGACGGCAGCCTTGACGCAGTCGAGATGAGGCTTTCGCCCGTGCTCGGGCTACTCTTGCCCGCGTGAGTTCCGAGCTGGCCGTAGTGACGGTGACCTATTCGCCCGGCGAATACCTGGATCAATTCCTGACGTCTCTACGTGAGGCCACGACGCGCCCCTATCGGGTGATCATGGCCGACAACGGCTCGGTCGACGGCACCCCCGAGGCAGCCGAGGCAGCATTCGACGAGGCCGAGTTGCTGCGCACCGGCGCGAACATCGGTTACGGAGCAGCGGTCAATCGCGCGGTGGCTGCCGTGGACCCGGCTGTCGAGTTCGTCGTCGTGGCCAACCCCGATGTGCGCTGGCACCCCGGTTCACTCGACGGACTCCTCGACGCGGCGGCTCGTTGGCCGCGCGCAGGTTCTCTCGGTCCGCTCATCCGCGAGCCCGACGGCTCTCGGTACCCCTCGGCTCGGTCGGTGCCCGATCTGACGTCGGGCGCGGGACACGCAATGTTGGGCAAGCTCTGGCCGAAGAACCCGTGGACTCAGCGGTATCGCCAGGAGAACGAAACGGTGACCGAGCGTCCCGTGGGGTGGCTGTCTGGATCGTGCCTGTTGTTGCGGCGGTCGGCGTTCGATTCGATCGACGGATTCGACTCGCGCTACTTCATGTACATGGAGGACGTCGATCTCGGTGACCGGCTCGGCAGAGCGGGCTGGCACAACGTCTACGTTCCCGGCGTCGAGGTCACCCATTCGAAAGGCCATGCCGCAGGACGGCATCCGGAAGTGATGTTGCCCGCACATCACACCAGTGCGTACCGCTTTCAGGCCGACAGACACGCTCGGACGTGGCAGGCTCCCTTACGATTGGCTCTGCGTGCTGGTCTCGGTCTTCGCTCGAAGATCGTTGTGACCTCGGCGCTTCGGGCCCGCGCAGTTGACGGACGACTCACGGACGAGAGAACAGAGGCTGGACATGTCGGATAGTTCCCCATCGGTCGCCGCACGTACCGATGCAGTCATTCTGGTCGGCGGCAAGGGAACTCGGCTCAGGCCGCTGACGCTCTCGGCGCCGAAGCCGATGCTCCCCACCGCCGGACTGCCGTTCCTGACCCATCTCTTGGCCCGCATCAAGGCCGCGGGCATCGAGCACGTCGTCCTCGGAACGTCGTTCAAAGCCGAAGTGTTCGAGCAGCATTTCGGAGACGGATCCTCACTCGGCATCGATCTCGAATACGTCTTCGAGACCGAACCGCTCGGCACCGGCGGAGGCATCAGGAACGTTCTGCCGCGACTGCGCGCCGAGAACGTCATGGTCTTCAACGGGGACGTGCTGGGCGGCACCGATCTGACGGCAGTTCTCGATACGCACCGAACCACCGACGCCGATGTCACGTTGCATCTGGTTCGGGTCGGCGACCCGCGCGCGTTCGGTTGTGTGCCCACCGACGAATCCGGCCGCGTGACAGCGTTTCTCGAGAAGACTCAGGATCCGCCGACCGACCAGATCAACGCCGGTTGCTACGTCTTCAAGCGCGAGATCATCGAGTCGATCCCGGCCGGCCGTCCGGTGTCGGTGGAGCGAGAGGTGTTTCCTGCCTTGCTCGCCGAGGACAAGAAGGTCTACGGACACGTCGACAGCGCGTACTGGCGTGACATGGGTACGCCGGAAGACTTCGTCAAGGGCTCGGCCGACCTGGTCCGCGGCATCGCGCCGTCGCCCGCGCTGCACGGAGATCGCGGCGAGTCCTTGGTTCACCCGAGCGCAGGAGTGGCACCGGGCGCACTGTTGATCGGCGGAACCGTCGTCGGTCGCGGCGCCGAGATCGGAGCGGGAGCTCGCCTGGACGGTGCCGTCGTGTTCGACGGTGCGGTCGTCGAGGCCGGGGCCGTTGTCGAGCGATCCATTCTGGGCTTCGGTTCCCGCATCGGACCCCGCGCCCTGGTGCGCGACGCGGTCATCGGCGACGGTGCGGACATCGGAGCTCGATGCGAACTGCTCCGCGGTGCGCGCGTGTGGCCCGGCGTCAAGCTCCCCGACGGCGGAGTGCGTTTCTCCACCGACGTCTGACCCGATCCGCTCGTCGCTACCGGCGGCGTGCAGCGAGCGCGACGAGACGGTCGATCGTCTCGTGCTCGGCGGTGTCCGGCAGAGCGTCGACCGGCCACCATCGAAGATCTGTCGACTCCTCGCTGCGGACCGCCCGGGCACCGTCCTGGGCGCGCACCAGGAACCTCAGGTCGAGGTGCCGGGTCGCCTTACCCAGCGAGCACGTGATCGGGTGCGTGTGCGCCGAGAGCAGTGCCGGATCGATGGTCAGATCGGCGATCCCGGATTCCTCGGTGGCCTCACGCAGCGCCGCGTCGACCACCGTGTGGTCCGTCGGTTCGCAGTGGCCGCCCAGTTGAATCCACCGACCGACCTTCGGGTGAAGAGTCAATAGCACGTGGGTGCCGGACTCGTTCAGCACCAGCGAGGACGCCGTGAAGTGGCCGGCCTCGTTGGCGCGCAGACACGCATCCGGGTTGCTGTGCAGAAACGCCAGCATCGTGTGCCGGAGCGATTCGTCGCTCGAATCGGACGGTGCCCATCGATCGAGCGATGCTCCGACCGAATTCCACAGAGTCGAATGAGGCGGCGTCGTTGCCGACACGTCAGAGCTCCAACAGTGACGACCCGGGAACCACCGGATCCCGGACCGTCGACGGCTCGCTGGGGTGCCCGATTGCGATGGCTCCCATGGCTTTCCAATCTGCACGCAGTCCGAGTTCGGCACGCACGGTATCGGCGGCGAAAATGGTCGAGCCGATCCAGCAGCTGCCGAGTTCCCGTACTGCGAGGGCAACGAGCAGACCCTGGACCGCGGCACCGACCGCCACGGTGAACATCGTCTCCTCCGCGGCTCGACGCCTCTCGTCGGGGTACGAGTGCGCGCCGTCGGGCACACAGAACGGAACGACGATTTCCGGTGCGTCGAACAGAATGTCACCGCGGCTCAGCCGCGCGGCGATCCGCTCCTCGCTGAGGCCGTCGTCGGTCAGGTCGGCGCGCCACTGCTCGCGCATCGTCTCGAGCAGCCGACGCCGAAGCGCCGGGGTCCTGACCCACACGAACCGGACCGGTCGAGTGTGGTGCGGAGCGGGGGCGGTGAGAGCGTCGGCGACCGAAGCTCGAATCAGCTCGGGATCGACCGAGTCCGAGGAGAACGAGCGCACCGACCGTCTCAGCAGTAGAGCCTCCCGACGGCCACGATCGAGCGCTTCGGCGGTGCCGAGCCAGAACAAGTCGTCCTCGCCGCCGCGAAGGAGAGCCGCCGCGGTGGAACCGTCGTCGACCGGTGCCAAGCCGCGTACGACCGCGATCGGGACACCGCCCAGCTTGCCCTTCACCAGATCGCCTGCGGCAGCGAGCTCGTCCGCGATCGCGACCTCGGTGACCACGAGCTCGTTGCCCTGACCGTCCTCGGCTCCGGCATAGGCGTGCAGAACCGGGAGACCCGCTGAGCCGATGGCAGCGTCGGTCTGCCCGATCCGCCAGGCGCGACCCATGGTGTCGGTGACGACCACGGCGACCGTCACCCCCAGCAGTTTGCCGAGAGCGGCGCGCAAGGCTGCGGCGCTGGCATCGGGGTCCTCGGGCAGCAGTGCCAGTTCGCCACCGTCGACGTTGGAGCCGTCGATGCCCGACGCGGCCTGCACGATGCCCAGCCGGTTCTCGGTGATGAGGGTTCGGCCCTTGCGCGCAACGATGCGCACAGCTTCTTGCTCCACCAGCACTCTGCGGGCAGCGTCTCGCTCGTCGGCATCGTGCGGTGCCTGCACCAACCGGCCCTCCACCTTGGAGACGACCTTGCTGGTGACGATCAAGATGTCGCCGTCCCGCAACCACGGCGCTCGCTCGGCGATCGCCGAAGCCAGATCGTCACCCGGCCTGAATTCCGGGAGTCCGGTGATCGGCAGCATTTCGATCGAACCGCCCGGTGCATGATCGCTCGGTACCGTGGACATCGAGGCGGTCTCGCGTGAATCGGTCACAGGTCGAGTCCAGCCGCGAGCAGCGCGGTACGCGCCATCACCGCTGTGGTCTCGGGGTCGGTCATCAGCAACGGGACCGACTGCACGTCCACTCCGTCGACGACCGCGGCGTCGGTGGTGTGCACCAGCCACGCGTCGAGAATGCCGGTGCCGCTTCGGCTTCCGTAGTAACGGCCCACTGCCTGTGCTGTGGTGTCGACACCGATGACGGACAGGCACTCGTCGGCCATGCCGCGCAACGGCTTACCGTCGACGACGGGGGAGAGGCCGACCACCTTGGCTGCTGTGGTTCTGAGGGCCCCGCGGATGCCCGGAACCGCAAGGATCGCGCCGACGCTCACCACTGGATTGGACGGTGCCAGGATCACGGCATCGGCCTCTGTGATCGCTTCGACCACTCCCGGTGCCGGGCTTGCCTGTTCGGCACCGATGTTGGCGAAACTGTGGGTCGGGATCTGCGCTCGGTAACGAACCCACCACTCCTGGAAGTGAATTGCGCGTTGCTGCTCGCCGCTCGGATCGTCCGGATCGGTGACGACGACGTGGGTCTCGGACCGATCGTCGGTGACGGGCAGCAGCCGGACGCCCGGTTGCCACCGGTTGCAGAGGGCTTCGGTCACGGCCGACAGCGGAAATCCGGTGCGCAACATCCGACTGCGGATCAGGTGTGTGGCGATGTCACGGTCGCCGAGTCCGAACCAGTCGGGATCGGCACCGTAGGCCGCCAACTCGTCACGAGCGTTCCAGGTCTCGGCGATGCGGCCCCATCCACGATCGGTGTCGATTCCACCACCGAGGGTGTACATGCACGTATCGAGATCCGGGCAGATGCGAAGACCGTGCATCCACACGTCGTCGCCTACGTTGACCACCGCAGTGGTCTCGTGCTCGGGGTTGTCGCCGAACAAGGATTTGAGACCCTGAAGGAACCGCGCGCCACCGACGCCACCGACCAGAACAGTAACTTTCACAACGCACGAGCCTAGTGGGGTTGCGGCGGTGCCGGGCGAGCGCCCACCCGGTGCTGCACCCGTACGAGCGGACCGTGTGGAGGTGCCATAACCGCCGCGACACGCACGGGACGGGCTCCGATTCGGGGAGACAGCCGATTTCGGGCATGTGATGGTATTAGATTTGCGCGATCGGCTTGACCGCGACACACCTGTGCGTGTCTAATCACAGGTATGTCATTCAGTGTTCGCGGCACGAGTTCGATTGCAGCGAGCCTGGTTTCGAACACTCGTTCCCTTCCTGTTCGTCCTTGCATGGACGTCGAGTAGAGGTCGAGAGTTGGACGAACGCGCGAGCGTTCGGACGCGCCAGTTGGATCGAATACCTGCGCGGGGCAAGGTATTCGAGCACACGAAGACCGAAAGTATCTGCGCTACCACAGGTGAGGAGGCGGAAGCGATGTATGACGAGCACGTGACACGTGATCAGCGGGGCGGACCCACTGCACATCTCAGCGCTGTCGACGACGCGCCGCAGACCGAGGCCGACAACGGGGCAGATTCGAGCGTCACGGCCGACGCGGGTTCTGCGTACGTGGGTCGAACGATCGAGACGCAGATCGAGACCGACGCCGATACCGACAACGATGTCGATTCCGACGCCGACCTGATGCCGTTCGTTGCCGAGTCGGTTCCGCCGGCCAAGCCGTTCCTCAGTCTTGTCGCAGGTTTCGACGAGATGTTCGAGGAGATCGAGGATCAGTGGCAGGAGCGCGCACTGTGCGCTCAGACCGATCCCGAGGCCTTCTTCCCGGAGAAGGGTGGCTCGACCCGCGAGGCGAAACGCATCTGTCTCGGCTGCGAGGTCAAGGACGAATGCCTCGAGTACGCACTCGCCAACGACGAGCGTTTCGGTATCTGGGGTGGGCTGTCCGAGCGGGAACGGCGTCGACTCAAGCGCGGTATCGGCTGAGCGTTCCACCGACGCTCGGTTGTGCTCGATCGAGCACCCTGCCGCAGATCACTCTGCGGCGCTGTTCGGATCCACTTCGTCCGGGTCGATCCCGAGATATGTCGCTACTTGCTCCACGAGAACCTCGAACAACAGATCCTCCAGATCCTCGGGGTGCTTTGCGCGACGCTCGAGCGGTCGCCGGAACAGCACCACTCTGGCGCGTGTCGTCTCTCCGCGCTTGTCTATCCCGGCCGGCACCAATCGCGACAGCGGCACAGGACCCTCTGCCACCACTTCGGGTGGCCATGTCACGGACTCCGGATCCAACGCCCTGATCTTGGGCACATCGTCGACGGCGATATCCAGCTTCGAGAGCTTGTCGTGCCATCGATGATCGATTCGCGCGAACGCGTCGAGCACCAGTCGGTCGAACTTCTCTGCCCGTGAACGCCTGGCAGGGATGTCCTCGGGCAGAACCGGTCCGCGGATGCCGCGGCCGTGCCGTGCCACGGACCGGGAGGTGATCCTGCGCGCGGAGGAGAATCGAGGCATGGGGGGAGGTTATCGCGCTCGTCCGGTGTGTCGGTCGTTCGGTCGGTTGCGCCTACCGGATAGTCTGCATTCGTGAGATCACTGCGTGGCTGCTGCAGGCCTGGTTGCAACCGTTCTGCTGTTGCAACGCTCACATATGTCTACTCCGATTCCACCGCGGTCGTCGGGCCGCTGGCCACCGTGGACGAGCCTCACTCGTGGGATCTGTGCGAGATTCACGCGTCGACGACCACCGCGCCGAAGGGCTGGGAGCTCGTTCGGTACGAGGGTGGCTACTCGACGTCGACGCCCGACGAGGACGACCTGACGGCACTTGCCGAGGCGGTTCGAGAGGCGGGCCGCGGCGATCGCGTCCGCTCCGAGGACCGTGAGATCGATCGGTCGGCGTCTCGTCCGTCCGACGGTGAACGCCGATCCGCCCCGGCCGTCCGAACCGGCAGGCGTGGTCACCTTCGAGTTCTTCCCGACCCCACGTCCTGAGTCGCCGCGCACACCGGTGTGGTGTGGCGACGTCCGACTGGCCGGTCCGACTGCCGTCTGGCAAGGTTTTCGAGCAGGACCGAAACGGTCTGTGCCGTTCTGCCGATACTGGTGCGGACGCACCGTCACACACGCTCGACGACGCCGATGTGCGGCGTCGCAAGAACGATCACCAGGAGAATCTTCGTGGCCCGAACCGCAGAGTCCGTCAACGCCGTCATCAAGGCCTACGACGTCCGTGGAGTCGTAGGTGAGCAGATCGACGAGGCGTTCGTGCGAGACGTCGGAGCCGCGTTCGCGCGTCTGGTACGCGACGAGGCGGGGGCCGCGCGGTCGGTCGTGATCGGTCACGACATGCGTGATTCGTCGCCGGCGCTGTCTCGGGCCTTCGCAGACGGTGTCACCGCTCAAGGACTCGATGTGGTGCACATCGGCCTGGCGTCCACCGATCAGCTGTACTTCGCCTCGGGCCTGCTCGAATGCCCGGGGGCCATGTTCACTGCGAGTCACAATCCGGCGAAGTACAACGGAATCAAGCTATGCCGCTCCGGCGCGAAGCCGGTGGGACAGGACACCGGTCTGGCCATCGTCAAAGCCGAACTGGTGGACGGGGTACCCGAGTTCGACGGCCCGGCCGGAACGGTGACGTCCCGTGACGTCCTCGACGAGTACGCGCAGTTCTTGCGAGACCTGGTCGATCTGTCGGGAATCGGTTCCATGAAGATCGCCGTGGACGCAGGCAACGGAATGGGCGGGCACACCGTCCCTGCAGTGTTCGGACCGTTGCCGGTGACGATCGAGCCGCTGTTCTTCGAGCTCGACGGCAGCTTCCCCAACCACGAGGCCAATCCGCTCGATCCGGCGAATCTGGTGGATCTGCAGCGCTTCGTCGTCGAGACCGGCTCTGCTATCGGACTTGCGTTCGACGGCGACGCCGATCGCTGCTTCGTCGTCGACGAGAAGGGCGACCCGGTTTCACCCTCGGCCGTCACCTGCCTGGTGGCCGAGCGCGAACTGGCCAAGGAACCGGGCGCGGTCATCATCCACAACCTCATCACGTCCCGTTCCGTGCCGGAGTTGGTCACCGAGCTCGGTGGCACGCCGGTACGAACCCGCGTTGGCCACTCCTTCATCAAGCAGCAGATGGCCGACACCGGAGCCATCTTCGGTGGAGAGCACTCTGCCCACTACTATTTCCGCGACTTCTGGGGTGCCGACTCCGGCATGCTCGCCGCGCTGCATGTCCTCGCCGCTTTCGGTGCACAGGACCGCCCACTGTCGGAGATGATGGCCGACTACGAGACCTACAGCGCATCGGGCGAGATCAACTCGACCGTCGACGACGCGGCGGGTCGTACCGAGGCCGTGCTCGCGGCGTTCGCCGATCGAACCTCGGGCATCGACCGACTCGACGGCGTGACAGTCGATCTCGCCGACGGTTCCTGGTTCAACCTCAGGGCCTCGAACACCGAACCGCTGCTCCGACTGAACGTGGAAGCGCGCACCGCTGCGGATGTCGATGCATTGTCGACCGAGATATTGGGCATCGTTCGCGCCGGACTGGAATAGTGGTTACCGAGGGTTCATGAGTGGGTAAGCGTTCGTTTCCGGTCGGTGACGAAGGGAGGTGTCGCAGCCATGACCGCAGTGTCGTCTCTGGTCGATCTCGACGATGCCGATGCTCTCATCGCGGCCGATCGCGAGGGTGCGTTGCGCAGTGCTGCTCTGGCGGGCGCGCAGGTTCGCGCTGTCGCGACGGCGGTGGACGAAGCGGTGCTTTCTCGGTTGGCCGATCTGCGTCCCAGAAGTGTGGTCATCGTGACCGGTGACGGGCGCAGCAGTCGTGCCGCGTCACTTCTCGTCGCAGCGCTCGGTGACCGACTCGGTGTTCCGCTGGTTCGTAGTACCGGAACTCCGCCGTGGATCGGCCCGCTCGATGTGGTGGTGGTTGCCGGCGACGACGCAGGCGATCCGCGCCTTGCCGAGTCTGTCGATGCCGCAGCACGTCGCGGCGCGGAAGTGGTGGTGGTGGCACCCGAGGAAGGCCCGCTGCGTGCCGTCCGAGGAGCCAGAGTCATGTGGTTGCCGCCGCGAGTCGCGGTCCGTGACCACAACGCCCTGATGCGCTATCTCGCCGCCTTCGTCGCCGTTCTCGGTGCGGTTGCCGGTGGATCGTGGAAGACGTTGCTGCCCAATCTGTCTCGTCTGGCCGACCTGCTCGATGCCGAGGCGGTCCGAAACAGCCCGTCCAACGAGGTGTTCCACAACCCGGCCAAGGCTCTCGCCAGCGGAATGAACGGTCGGCAGGTGGTGCTGTCCGGCAGCAGCGCCGCGGCCGTCGAGGTGGCTCGGCACGGCAGTGAGGTGTTACTGCGTGTGGCGGGTGTGCTCGTCGGTGCCGGAGAACTGGGCGATGTCATCGCGGCGTCCGTCCGGGCGAGGACTGCCGAATCTGCCGGCACGGCAAAGACATTCGATTCGTTCTTTCACGACGAGCAGCTCGACGGCCCACCACCCGCACTGCCGATGCGCGTCATCGTCGTCGCATCCGACGTCGATCGCGCCATGACCGAACGACGACTGGCCGGTGTCACCGAGCCGGAATTGTTGCTCGCCGAGTCGACCGATGCGCTGTTCGGCGGCGCGAGGCCGGGATCCGAGCTCGACATCACCGTCGCGTCTCCCGGTCCGGCTACACTTTCGGTGCTCGACACCATGTCCGTGTTGGCGACGCGGTTGGACACGACCGCCGCGTACCTGTTGTTGATGGGCGGTAGCTAGTGCAGCTCTTGCGTGGTGCGGTTCGGTCCTACGCATGGGGGTCGCGAACCGCTCTGGCCCGTATTCAGGGTCGCCCGGTTCCGTCCGATCATCCCGAGGCCGAGATCTGGCTCGGTGCTCACCCAGCCGATTCGGCGCACGTGGTGCACGAGGGCGGCAGCACCCCACTGCTCACATTGATCGACGGGGATCCGGCAACGCAGCTGGGAGGCTCGGCGCAGCAGTACGAGTCCCGACTGCCGTACCTGCTGAAACTCCTTGCTGCAGAAGAGCCTTTGTCGTTGCAGGCCCACCCCAGCAGTGCGCAGGCACATGAAGGTTTCGCACGCGAGAATGCGGCCGGTGTCCCCATCGATTCTCCGGTGCGCAACTATCGGGATCCGAATCACAAGCCGGAACTGATCGTGGCGCTCACCGAATTCGAGGCGCTGGCCGGCTTCCGGAGCCCTGCGGAGACCGTGGAACTGCTCGACGCGTTGTCCGTGGCCGCGCTCGGTGGGTACCGCACATTGCTTGCCGCACAGCCCGATGCGTCCGGGCTGCGTACGGTGTTCACCTCGTGGATCACGCTTCCCGGGCAGTCGCTGGACGATATTCTTCCGGCCGTTGCCCAGGGATGCATCGATTATCTTTCCGGTCCCGCGCGCACCGACGGCGGACGATTCGCGGCCGAGGCCAGGACTCTGCTCGAGCTCGGCGAGTCCTATCCCGGCGACGCCGGTGTGCTGGCAGCACTGCTGCTCAACAGGGTGACCTTGGCTCCCGGGCAAGGCCTGTACCTGGACGCCGGAAACTTGCACGCATACCTGCGTGGCACCGGAGTGGAAATCATGGCGAACTCCGACAACGTGTTGCGCGGAGGACTGACTCCCAAGCACGTCGACGTCCCGGAACTGCTGCGCGTACTCGACTTCGAGCCGGCCGATATCTCTCCCATCACTCCGGGCGAGGACGATCGGCCCACCTACCTGTACCGCACGCCTGCACCGGAATTCGCGCTGAGTCGGACGGCGGTGTCGCCGGGGGAGACGGTCGAAATACCCGGATCCGGTCCCCGAATTCTGCTGTGTACCGACGGCACCGTCGTGGCGAGTACCGGCGGCAGCCGGTCCGGGCTGACGGTGCCGCAGGGCAGCTCGGCCTGGATACCGGCTGCGGATCGATCCGTTACGGTGACTGCCGACTCGGGCGTGGCCGAGGTGTTCGTGGCCTCCGTCGGTCGCCAGTAGATTCCTCGCGGCCTGTCGCACCTGTGCGGAGGTCTTTTCGAACTGCGGAAGTGCGCGAGCGGCGCGCCCGAAGGCAATAGTCTGATGTCACAGTGAACTCTGCGACGGGTGTGATCCGTGGACAGAGGCGAATACGCGCTACGGAGGCCAGATGAGCAGAGCAGACCGGCCGGCCAAGACCCCGCGCACGACGGGGTGGTTCCGGACCAAATCGATCGAGCAGTCGATCGAGGACACCGACGAGCCGGATACGAAACTCCGGAAAGAACTCGGTTCCTGGGACCTCACCGTGTTCGGTGTCGCCGTTGCCGTCGGTGCGGGCATCTTCACCCTGACCGCGCGGACCGCCGGAAACGTGGCGGGACCGGCGGTGTCGGTGGCGTTCGTGCTCGCTGCGATCGCCTGCGGCCTGGCGGCACTGTGTTACGCGGAGTTCGCCTCGACGGTTCCCGTTGCCGGCAGCGCGTACACGTTCTCCTATGCCGCGTTCGGTGAGTTCATCGCCTGGATCATCGGCTGGGATCTGATCCTCGAGTTCGGCCTCGCGGCCGCTGTTGTGGCCAAGGCGTGGTCGTTGTACTTGGGCGATCTGCTCGGTACGGCCGCGCCGGTACTCCAGATCGGTTCGCTGAACTTCGACTGGGGCGCGCTGCTCATCGTGGTGGTGCTGACGGTGCTGATCGCATCGGGCACCAAGTTGTCCTCGCGGGTCTCGCTCGTGATCACCGCGATCAAGGTGATCGTCGTTCTCTTCGTCGTCGTGCTCGGTGCCTTCTACATCAAGGTCTCCAATTACGACCCGTACATTCCTCCGTCGCAGCCCGGCTCCACAGGCGAGGGTCTCCATCAGTCCTTGTTCTCGTTCGTCACCGGTGCCGGCGGTAGCACCTTCGGCTGGTACGGGCTGCTGGCCGCGGCGTCGCTGGTGTTCTTCGCGTTCATCGGCTTCGACGTGGTCGCGACGACGGCGGAAGAGACCAAGGAGCCGCAGAAGGCACTGCCGCGCGGCATCCTCGGTTCCCTCGCGATCGTGACCGTGCTCTACGTGGCCGTCACCCTGGTGCTGACCGGAATGGTGAAGTACACCGATCTGGCGGGCGACAGTTCCACGCTGGCAACGGCGTTCGAGCTCAACGGTCTGACCTGGGCCAAGAACATCATTTCGTTCGGCGCACTTGCCGGTC
The DNA here is from genome assembly GCF_002258735.1 of Rhodococcus sp. WWJCD1. NCBI lineage: Bacteria > Bacillati > Actinomycetota > Actinomycetes > Mycobacteriales > Nocardiaceae > Rhodococcus > Rhodococcus sp. WWJCD1. The sequence continues at coordinate 418,381 of NZ_NOXY01000031.1, read as the reverse complement.
TCACGACCGTGGTGATGGTGTTGATGCTGGGCCAGACCCGAGTGCTCTTCGCGATGTCGCGGGATGGATTGGTGCCGCGCGGATTGGCACATACCGGAAAGAAGGGCACGCCGGTTCGGACGACGATTCTGGTCGGCGTCATCGTCGGACTTCTCGCGGCCTTCGTTCCGCTGGGCACGCTCGAGGAGATGGTGAACATCGGAACGCTGTTCGCATTCGTGCTCGTGTCGGCGGGTGTTCTGGTTCTGCGCAAGACTCGACCGGACCTCGAGCGGGGGTTCCGTGTGCCGTGGGTTCCGTTGGTGCCGATCCTCGCCGTGCTCGCGTGCCTGTGGTTGATGCTCAACCTGTCGGTCGAGACGTGGCTGCGCTTCCTGGTCTGGATGGCCGCCGGTGTCGTGATCTACGTGCTGTACAGCAGGCGTCATTCGGTGATGGGACTGCGGGAAGCAGCGAAGGTGGAGACCGAGAAATAGTCGGTACCGTCTTTGTAGCTCGTCCTAGGATGCCCGGCCGAATTCGGTCGTCGTCACATCGGACCCGCAGAATGTTATACCCTCGAAAACAGACTTGGAGGACTCCTACGGTTCGATGAGAGGGTGTTGACACAGTGAATGCGAACGGCCGAATCACTTCCACGAAGGATTCGGGTGTCGCTTTCGGGGGGCGGGATTCGAAGGCCGGCGGACGTTCGATTCGCTGGCAGGACAACAAACGCTATTTGTGGATGCTGGGGCTCCTGGCCCCGGCATCGGCGCTGCTGCCGTCACAGTTGGTCTACTGGACGGGCATGGAGATCTTCTGGTGGAGCGGTGTTCTGGTGTTCTTCGTGATCATTCCGGTGATCGACTTGATCGCCGGTGAAGACGGGCACAACCCGGACGAGTCGGCGAGCGAGAAACTGCAGAACGATCGCTACTACCGCTGGTGTACCTACCTTTTTCTACCCATTCAGTTCATCGGGCTCATCGTCGCTTGCTGGATGTGGGCGTACGGAAACCTGACCGTGGTGGACAAGATCGGACTCGCCGTGACGGTGGGTCTGGTGGCAGGCACCGGTATCAACGCAGCTCACGAGCTGGGTCATCGCATCGAGCAGCACGAGCGGTGGCTGGCCAAGATCGCGCTGTCTCAGACGCTCTACGGACACTTCTTCGTCGAACACAACCGCGGTCATCACGTTCGAGTAGCGACCCCGGACGATCCCGCGAGCGCGAGGCTCGGCGAGAGCGTGTGGACCTTCGTGCCGCGCAGCACGGTGTTCGGACTCGTCTCTGCGTGGAGGCTCGAGGCGCAGCGACTACGGCGCAAGGGTCGCTCGGTCGCGAGCCCGACCAATGCGCTGCTGCACACCTGGTTGCTGAGCGCAGTGCTGTTCGGCACGTTGTTGGTCGTGTTCGGCCCCGCTATCGCGCCGTATCTTCTGCTGCAGGCCGTCGTCGGATTCGTGTTGCTCGAGATGGTGAACTACGTGGAGCACTACGCCTTGCTCCGCGAAACGAACGACCGCGGCAAATACGTTCGGTGCTCACCCCGCCACAGCTGGAACAGCGACAGAATCTGCACCAACATATTTCTCTACCACCTGCAACGACACAGTGACCACCACGCCAATCCCGGCAAGCGCTATCAGACCCTGCTCTCCTGCGACGAAGCTCCACAGCTGCCGGCCGGTTACGCATCGATGGTGATACTCGCCGCAATCCCGCCGCTGTGGCGTCGAGTGATGGACCCACGGGTACTCGCGCACTACGAAGGCGATGTCACCCGTGCCAACATCCTTCCCCGCAAGCGCGCCCGAATTCTGGCCCGAGCCGGACGAAACGGATAGCGCAGACACTCGGTGTGGACTCGTCCCCCCGGGCAGTCGGTACTACCACCGCGCGGACCCGATAGCCTGGTGGACAGACACTCAGTCAACAGGAGAGGCAAGATGACGACCTCAGTTACGTCAGGATCGGCACTCACCGTGGAGCACCGCGGTGGAATCGACTTCAAGGTCGCAGACCTGTCGCTCGCAGAATTCGGCCGCAAGGAGATCAGGCTCGCCGAGCACGAGATGCCCGGTCTGATCGCGCTGCGTCGCGAGTACGCCGACGTACAGCCGCTCAAGGGCGCGCGAGTTTCGGGATCGCTGCACATGACCGTGCAGACCGCGGTGCTGATCGAGACCCTGGTGGCGCTCGGAGCCCAGGTCCGGTGGGCGTCGTGCAACATTTTCTCCACCCAGGACCATGCAGCTGCGGCTGTCGTCGTCGGCCCGTACGGAACCGTCGAGGAGCCCAAGGGCGTCCCGGTGTTCGCGTGGAAGGGCGAGAGCCTCGAGGAGTACTGGTGGGCGGCGGAGCAGATGCTCACCTGGCCCGAGCAGCCCGCCAACATGATTCTCGACGACGGTGGAGACGCCACGATGCTGGTGCTGCGCGGCGCGCAGTTCGAGAAGGCCGGTGTCGTCCCGCCGACCGACGACGATCACGATTCGGACGAGTACAAGGTGTTCCTCGGCCTGCTGCGCCGTTCGCTCGAGGCGTCGAAGTCCAAGTGGACCGAGGTTGCCGCGTCCGTCCAGGGCGTCACCGAGGAGACCACCACCGGAGTGCTCCGGCTCTACCAGTTCGCGGCCGCCGGAGAACTCACGTTCCCGGCCATCAACGTCAACGACTCGGTGACCAAGAGCAAGTTCGACAACAAGTACGGCACCCGCCACTCGCTGATCGACGGCATCAACCGCGGCACCGACGTCCTCATCGGCGGCAAGGCCGTGCTGGTCTGTGGCTACGGCGACGTGGGCAAGGGCTGCGCCGAGGCGCTCAAGGGCCAGGGTGCACGCGTTACCGTCACCGAAGCCGACCCGATCAACGCGCTGCAGGCGCTCATGGACGGCTTCGACGTGCGCACGGTCGAGGAGTTCATCGAGCAGGCCGACATCGTGATCACCTCGACGGGCAACCTGTCGATCATCACGTTCGAGCACATGCGCAAGATGAAGCACCAGGCAATCCTGGGCAACATCGGCCACTTCGACAACGAGATCGACATGGCCGGGCTGGAGAAGGCCGCCGATGTCACGCGCATCAACATCAAGCCGCAGGTCGACGAGTACCAGTTCAAGGACGGGCACTCGATCATCGTGCTCTCCGAGGGCCGCTTGCTGAACCTCGGCAACGCGACCGGACACCCGTCGTTCGTCATGAGCAACAGTTTCTCCAACCAGGTCATTGCTCAGATCGAACTGTGGACCAAGCCGGACGAGTACGACAACGAGGTCTACCGCCTGCCCAAGCACTTGGACGAGAAGGTCGCGCGTATTCACGTCGAAGCACTCGGCGGCTCGATCACCAAGCTCACCAAGGAGCAGGCCGAGTACATCGGCGTCGACGTCGAGGGCCCGTACAAGCCCGAGCACTACCGCTACTGACCTACGGTGGGACAGCTTTTCGTCATCGAAGGAGTCGACGGAGCGGGCAAGAACACGCTCGCCCGTCGGCTCGTTTCGGCGTGGGAACGCGTCGGACTCGACGTCGCGCGTATCGGATTTCCGAGGTACGACCGATCGGTGCACGCCGATCTTGCGGCGGAGGCGCTGCACGGCGAACACGGCGATACCGCCGGCAGCGTGCACGCGATGGCTCTGCTGTTCGCGCTCGATCGCCGGGATGCGGTCGACGAGGTCCGAAAGCTGCTCTCGCACAACGATGTAGTTCTTCTCGATCGGTACGTGGCGTCCAATGCCGCGTACACCGCTGCTCGGTTGGAACAGACTGCAGACGGTGGGGCCGTCGAATGGATCAGGGCGCTCGAATTCGAGCGCTTCGGAGTTCCGATTCCGGACATTCAGATCTTGCTCGACGTGCCGGTGGCACTCGCCGCCGAGCGGGCTGCGGCGCGTGAGAGTGCGGACGTCGCCCGAACCCGGGATGCGTACGAACGGGACGGCTCACTGCAGAGCCGAACCTCGGCCGTGTACGCCGCTCTCGCGGCGGCGAACTGGGTATCGCCGTGGCAGGTCGTCACTGCCGACGTAGATCCCGATCGACTCGCCGCCGAGTTGTCCAATCAGCCATCAGGCGAGCCGAAAGTGACACCATAGGAGCATGAAGCCTCGGATTCTGGTTGTGGACGACGATTCGGCTCTGGCGGAGATGCTCACCATCGTGTTGCGCGGTGAGGGATTCGAGCCCTTCGTGGTCGGAGACGGCACCCAAGCGTTGGCGGCCGTGCGCGAGAACCGGCCGGATCTGGTGCTGCTGGACCTGATGCTTCCCGGGATGAACGGCATCGACGTCTGCCGCGTGCTGCGGGCCGATTCCGGCGTTCCGATCGTGATGCTGACGGCCAAGACGGACACCGTCGATGTCGTGCTGGGCCTCGAATCCGGTGCGGACGACTACATCATGAAGCCCTTCAAGCCCAAGGAACTGGTCGCACGCGTTCGAGCGCGCCTGCGCAGGACCGAGGACGAACCCGCCGAATTGCTGTCCATCGCAGACATCGTGATCGACGTGCCTGCACACAAGGTCAGCCGCGGCGACGAACTGGTGTCGCTGACACCACTCGAGTTCGATCTGTTGGTGGCGTTGGCCCGCAAGCCACGTCAGGTGTTCACCCGCGAGGTGCTGCTCGAACAGGTGTGGGGCTACCGTCATGCCGCCGACACCCGACTGGTGAACGTGCACGTTCAGCGTCTGCGCGCCAAAGTCGAGAAAGATCCGGAAAACCCTGAGGTGGTGTTGACCGTGAGGGGGGTCGGGTACAAGGCCGGACCGCCGTGATCGGTTTTTCCCACTCTCGGCGACGAATCAACGGCAAATTTTCCCCTTTGCTGCGGTGGTTTCGCTCGCTGAGTACGTCGCTCGGCCATGCCTGGCGACGGTCTTTGCAGCTCCGCGTCGTCGTGTCGACGTTGACGCTGTCTCTGGTGGTCATCCTCATCCTCGGTGTGGTGTTGACCTCTCAGATCACCGATCGTCTACTCGAAGCCAAGTTGTCGGCGGCTACCGAGGAGCTCGACAGATCGCGAACCACCGTCGAGGGCAATCTCGCGGGTGCCGACGATTCGAGCGGGCTCGCGACGCGCCTGGAACGAGCGCGAGCAGCACTGACCAACCAGGACCTGGACGCCGCGTCGACCACCGGATCGGCGGGATCGTTCGATCCGGTGTTGATCGTGGAGGGTGACGCCACCCGGGCCGAGGCGTCGGTCGGGCCGGTCGATCAGATCCCGAACAGCTTGCGCGACTTCGTCAAGAAGGGCCTGATCAGTTCGCAGTACGCGACCGTGACCGACAGTGACGGCGGCTATTCAGGATCGGCTCTCATCATGGGATCGCCCACCGGATCCGACATCTCGGCGCTGCAGCTGTATCTCATCTTCCCGCTCGCCAGCGAAGACCGGACACTGTCGTTGGTACGCGGCACGTTGTTCATCGGGGCAGTGGTGCTGCTGGTACTCCTCGCCGCGATCGCGATGCTCGTCGCACGGCAGGTGGTGCTGCCCATTCGATCCGCGTCGCGCATCGCAGTACGTTTCGCCGACGGCAGGCTCAAGGAGCGCATGCCGGTTCGCGGTGAGGACGACATGGCCAGGCTCGCGATGTCGTTCAACGAGATGGCGGAAAGCCTGTCCAAGCAGATCACCCAGCTCGAGGAATTCGGTAATCTGCAGCGCCGGTTCACCTCCGACGTGAGCCACGAACTGCGGACCCCGCTCACCACGGTGCGGATGGCCGCCGACCTCATTCACGACGCCAGTGACGATCTCGAACCCGCACTCAAGAGATCCTCGGAGCTGCTGGTCAACGAGCTGGATCGCTTCGAGACTCTGCTCGGCGACCTGCTCGAGATCAGTCGACACGATGCAGGTGTGGCCGAACTCGCTGCCGAACAACTCGATCTTCGGATGTGTGCGCGCGCAGCGGTGTCCACCGTTCGGCACCTGGCGCGCGAGACCGGTACCGAAGTGATCGTCGACATGCCCGAGGCCGCGGTCGTCGCCGAGGTGGACCCACGGCGAGTGGAGCGGATTCTGCGGAACCTGCTGGCCAACGCACTCGATCACGGCGAAGGCAAGCCGGTGCTGCTGCGCCTGCGCTCGGATGCCGACGCGGCAGCATTCGTGGTGCGCGACCAGGGAATCGGTCTGCGACCCGGCGAGGAAAAGCTGGTGTTCAATCGGTTCTGGCGCTCGGATCCCTCTCGCGTCCGTCGCTCCGGCGGCACCGGGCTCGGGCTGGCGATCAGCGTCGAGGACGCCCGATTGCACGACGGTAAGCTCGAAGCATGGGGTGCAGTGGGGGAAGGCGCATGCTTTCGACTCACGTTGCCACTCGTGCGCGGGCACAAGGTCATCGGATCTCCGCTGCCCCTCAAGCCCAGCACCAAGAAGTACGCGCAGGGGCAGCCGATTCCGGCGATCACCGCCCCGAAGTCGTCCGCGCAGAAGACGTCGGCACCGGAGTCGGTGACGTGATTCGATCGGCTCGTCGCGGTAGTCGGGTACTGGCGATCTGCGCACTGGCGATCGCGCTCGTCGGTGGGTGTGCCAGCCTGCCCGAGTCCTCCAGCCCTCAGGCAATCGGAACCCTGACGGACGGTGCCGTGCCGACGAGTGCCCCGGCCCCCGAGCCCGGACGCGAACCGGATCGCTTGCTGGACGATTTCTTCGAGGCCAGCGCCGTCTCCGCCAACAGGCATCAGGCCGCTCGGCAATTCCTCACCGAGGAGGCGTCGGGAACCTGGGACGACGGGGCGCGAACCGTCGTCGCGGACCGGATCGACACCCTGTCCGGACCACGTACCGCCGATACCGCGCAGTTCACGATTCGTTCGACGACGGCCGGGATGCTGGCCTCGGGCGGGGAGTATCAGGCAGGTTCGGACACCTTCGACGTTGCGATCGAGATGACGCGGGTGGACGGTCAATGGCGAATCTCCAAGCTTCCGCCCGGTGTCGTCATCGATCGATCCGCATTTCTGAACACCTATCAGCAGCGATCGCTCTATTTCGTGGATCCTCTCGGCGGCGTGCTCGTGCCCGATGTCCGCTGGACGAGCGGATCGCAGGACCAGCTGGCCAATCAACTCGTGCAGCTGCTCATCGACGGTCCCAAGTCGGCTCTGTCGGCGGCAGTGAGCAACGAACTGTCCGACGACGTGAGCATCCGCGGGCCGATCACCAAGGCCGACGGTCAGACCTCTCAGGTGGGGGTGGGGCTCGGCGGCATCAAGATCGACTTCGGCGGCCTACAGAACAAGGGTGACCGCGATCGCGAACTCCTTGCCGCTCAGGTGATCTGGACCCTGGCGTCGGCCGAGGTGGCCGGCCCGTACGTGCTGCTGGCCGACGGTCAACCGATCGATACGACCAAGCCCGACGGGTGGACGACCGCGGGCGTCGACTCGTTCGATCCACTCGGCGGCACCGACGCCACCATCGGGCTGCACGCCCTCGCGTCCGGCGGATTGCTCGAGGTCGACGAGGCGGAGACCACACCCGCCCCCGGGTACTTCGGGCAGGCCCGCAATCTTCGCTCGGTGGCGCTGTCCAACGACGGCACCCTCGTGGCAGGAGTCGCGGACACCGGGCGGCCCGCGCCTGCTCCGTCGAGCACTCTCATGGTGGGCAGCTACGACGGTGGCGCGTTCCCGGTGGCCGAAGGGCAGTCGATCACGCGGCCCACCTGGGGGTCGGACGACAACGCGGCCTGGGCGGTGATCGACGGCACCAATGTCATCCGAGCCGCTCGTGATCCCTCCACCGGTCAGGTCTCCGTGATCCCCGTCGACGCCACCGCCGTCACGACCTTGGGCACCCGAATCACCGAACTGCGGTTGGCCCGCGACGGCGTACGAGCAGCGCTCATCGTCGACGGCGTCGTGTACGTGGCGACGGTGGTGCGTGATCCCTCGGGCGTGTACTCGTTGACCTCACCCCGCGCTGTGGCCATCGGACTCGGCAGTGACGCCACCAGTTTGGACTGGTCCACCGGAGACACCATCGTGATCGCGAGAGTCGCCACGGACACACCGGTGGTGCAGGTGACGGTCGATGGATCCAGGATGGACGCCCTTCCGTCGCGCAACCTGACCACTCCGGTGCTGGCGGTCGATGCGTCGCCGGAAACCGAGTACGTGGCCGACGCACGTGCGGTGTTTGCGCTCAACAACGCCGATCCGGTCGGCGACCGTTACTGGCGCGAGGTCACCGGCCTGGCCGGCGTGAAGGCAGTGCCGATTCTGCCCGGCTGATGTCGCGGAGTCCCGTGTCGGTGGGTGCGGGCAGACTCGACGCTCATGCGAACACTCCTCGATCTGGTGCTCCCGCTCGAGTGCGCCGGTTGTGGAGTGCCGGGGGAGAACTGGTGCCGCGCGTGTCGTGAGGCACTGTTCGTTCCACCCATCCCCGTTCGTCCGCGTGTCGATCCCGGTGTGCCGTGTTGGGCTCTCGGCACGTACAGCGGACCCCGTCGCAGCGCCGTCATCGCCGTGAAGGAGCGGGGTCGCCGGTCGGTGGCTCGGCCACTCGGACGTGCGTTGGCAGAAGCCGTCGGACATCTGCGTGAGGCGGGTGAGATCGATCCCCCGGAGCTCGGCTCGCTGATTCTGGTCTGCGCTCCCTCTCGGGCCCGCGCGGCCCGGGCGCGTGGGGGTGATCCTGTCCTGCGATGCGCGCGGATCGCGGCCGAAGAATTGGCACCGGAGCGAGTTCTCGTGCCCGAGTTGCTGCGAATGTCCGGTGGAGCCAGAGATTCGGTCGGGTTGTCGGCCGGACAACGTCAGCACAACGTGGCGGGTCGGATCGAGGCAGTGGGGGTCCGTCGCCCACGATTCGGCGGAGGTGCGTCGCAGGCGGCGGCGTTCACCGTTCTGTTGATCGACGACGTGGTGACCACCGGTGCCACATTGGCCGAATCGGCAAGAGTGTTAAGCGATTTCGGAGTACCCATCGCCGGCGCACTCGTCGTGGCCAGTGCCTGAGAGCTCCCGAGCAAGACACGCCGACAACCAATTCCCGGTGAACGGTGGCACACGAGTCGATGACCGACTAACGTCGCGGACACGTACCTGACGGGTAGGAGCGAAGCCCCCAGGAACGACCCGAAGAGACAGTGATGCGAGGTGATGCCCCGGACTCTGATGCCGGAAGGTTCCCCATTCGGCATGCACACTTGCCACGTCCAACAGTGGGCGTGGCCGATATCGGGAGGTACGCGTGACGACCCCTTCACAAGCCTCGGTTTTCTTCGACGAGAAGCCTTCGGAAGAACCCGCCAAGAGCAACGCGGACGTTGTGGTCAAGGGCCGCAACGTCGAGATACCGGACCATTTCCGGATATATGTCTCCGAAAAACTGGCTCGCCTCGAGCGCTTCGATCCCTCCATCTACTTGTTCGATGTCGAACTGCAGCACGAACGAAATCGCCGTCAGGCCAAAGCATGTCAACGCGTGGAGATCACCGCGAAGGGCAAGGGTCCGGTTGTTCGAGCCGAAGCGTGCGCCGACAGTTTCTATGCCGCCCTCGAAGCGGTGACGTCGAAACTCGAGAGCAGACTCAGGCGAACCAAGGACCGTCGGAAGGTGCACTACGGAGAGAAACGGCCTGTCTCCGTCGCCGAGGCCACCGCCGAACTCGCCGAGGACGACACGCTGGCACTCGACCCCGATACGAAGCTCGATTCCTTCGAGGACGATCAGAGCGGCCCCGGGCACATCGTGCGTACCAAGATCCACTCGGCCGCTCCCATGAGCGTCGACGATGCACTGTACGAAATGGAGCTCGTCGGCCACGATTTCTTCCTGTTCCACGACAGTGCTACCGACCGACCGTCGGTCGTGTATCGACGGCACGCCTTCGATTACGGCTTGATCAGACTCACCTGACCCGCCCGTTCGCGGCGGCAGAGTTCGTTCGCCGTCCGTGAAATCACTTCACCGCTGCAGGCTCGATGCCGGGGGACATGATCCCCACGTCGGGCCTGCAGTGCTGTGTCGATGCCGTGTCGGTGTTGTCCGGATGGTCAACCCGGGATCTCCTACGACCGACACTCGGTTTGCCGCGCCCGCAGCGGCACCGCCTACCATGGACGCGTTCGGGTCACCCGCCGCGCGGATGCCGTGGTGATGGACCCGTGAGCTCGTACTGTGATGCAGTGTTGTTCGCAACGCAGTGTTGTTCGTGATGCAGTTGTTCGTGTCAGTACCCGTGAACCGAGGATCGAGGACGAGAAAGCCCGTGCCGTCGCTGTCGTTTTCCAAGCTGCTCCGTGTTGGTGAAGGTCGCATGGTCAAGCGCCTCAAGAACATCGCTGACCACGTTTCGACCCTGTCTCCCGACGTCGAGAGCCTTTCCGACGACGAACTGCGCGGCAAGACCGCGGAGTTCAGGGAGAGGTACTCCGCAGGGGAGAGCCTGGACCAGCTGTTGCCCGAGGCCTTCTCGGTTGCTCGTGAGGCGTCGTGGCGCGTTCTCTCGCAGAAGCACTTCGATGTTCAGGTCATGGGCGGTGCCGCTCTGCACTTCGGCAACATCGCCGAGATGAAGACCGGTGAAGGTAAGACACTGACCTGTGTTCTTCCCGCTTACCTCAACGCCATCTCGGGCGACGGTGTGCACGTGGTGACGGTCAACGACTATCTCGCCAAGCGTGACTCGGAGTGGATGGGCCGCGTCCACCGCTTCCTCGGTCTCTCGGTCGACGTGATCCTCTCCGGTATGACGCCGGTGGAACGCCGCGCCGCGTATGCCGCCGACATCACCTACGGCACCAACAACGAGTTCGGGTTCGACTACCTGCGTGACAACATGACGCACTCGCTCGACGACCTCGTGCAGCGTGGGCACAACTTCGCCGTCGTCGACGAGGTCGACTCGATCCTCATCGACGAAGCTCGCACGCCGCTGATCATCTCGGGGCCGGCCGACGCGTCGAGCAAGTGGTACGGAGAGTTCGCCCGCATCGCGCCGATGTTGAAGGTGGACACCCACTACGAGGTCGACATTCGTAAGCGGACCATCGGTGTGCACGAAGCAGGCGTCGAATTGGTCGAGGATCAGCTCGGCATCGACAACCTGTACGAGGCCGCCAACTCGCCGCTGGTGAACTACCTGAACAACGCGATCAAGGCCAAAGAGCTCTACACCAAGGACAAGGACTACATCGTCCGCGACGGCGAGGTCATCATCGTCGACGAGTTCACCGGTCGCATCCTGGTGGGACGCCGCTACAACGAAGGTATGCACCAGGCGATCGAGGCCAAGGAGAAGGTGGAGATCAAGGCCGAGAACCAGACTCTGGCCACGATCACACTGCAGAACTACTTCCGCCTGTACGACAAGCTCTCGGGCATGACCGGTACGGCCGAGACCGAGGCAGCAGAGCTGCATCAGATCTACGGTCTGGGCGTCATTCCGATTCCGACGAACCGTCCGATGGTCCGCGTGGACAACGGAGACCTGATCTACAAGACCGAAGAGGCCAAGTTCGACGCCGTCGTCGACGATGTGGTCGAGCGGCACGAGAAGGGCCAGCCGGTCCTCATCGGTACCACCAGCGTCGAGCGCTCGGAGTACCTGTCGAAGCAGTTCACCAAGCGGGGCGTGGCCCACAACGTGTTGAACGCGAAGTTCCACGAGCAGGAAGCGACCATCATCGCCGAGGCCGGTCGGCAGGGCGCGGTGACTGTGGCGACCAACATGGCCGGTCGCGGTACCGACGTCGTTCTCGGCGGTAACCCGGATATTCTCGCCGACCTGAAGCTCCGGAAGCAGGGCTTGGACCCGGTCGAGACCCCCGAGGAGTACGAGGCCGCGTGGGAGCCTGCTCTGGAAGAGGTCAAGGCACAGGTCAAGGCCGACGCGGATACCGTTCGCGAGGCCGGCGGCCTGTACGTCCTCGGTACCGAGCGGCACGACTCGCGTCGTATCGACAACCAGCTCCGAGGCCGATCGGGCCGTCAGGGTGACCCGGGCGAATCGCGTTTCTACCTCTCGCTCGGCGACGAATTGATGCGCCGATTCAACGGCGGCGCACTCGAGTCGATCATGACCCGGCTCAACCTGCCCGACGATGTACCGATCGAAGCCAAGATGGTGTCCAAGGCCATCAAGAGTGCTCAGACTCAGGTCGAGCAGCAGAACTTCGAGATCCGCAAGAACGTCCTCAAGTACGACGAGGTGATGAACCAGCAGCGCACCGTCATCTACGAGGAGCGGCGGCGCATCCTCGAGGGTGCCGACATGGAGGGTCAGGTCGAGGGGATGATCACCGACGTGATCACCGCTTACGTCGACGGTGCCACCGCTGAGGGGTACGTGGAGGACTGGGATCTCGAGCAGCTGTGGACCGCGCTCAAGACCCTCTACCCGGTAGGCGTGGACCACAAGGTTCTGGCCGGGGAGAACGAGGACGGCGAGAAGGGCGACCTCAGCCGCGACGAACTACGTGAGGCGCTGCTCGAGGACGCGCGGTCCGCTTACGCCAACCGTGAAGCCGAGATCGACGGTATCGCCGGCGAGAACGGGATGCGCGAGCTGGAGCGGCGAGTGCTGCTGTCCGTGCTCGACCGCAAGTGGCGTGAGCACCTCTACGAGATGGATTACCTGAAAGAGGGCATCGGCCTGCGTGCGATGGCGCAGCGCGACCCGCTGGTCGAGTACCAGCGCGAGGGCTACGACATGTTCCAGGGCATGCTCGACGGTCTGAAAGAGGAGTCGGTCGGCTTCTTGTTCAACCTGCAGGTCGAGGCGACGCCGGCTCCGACAGGACCTGCTGCCTCGGCAGGCCTTGCCGTGGCTCCGGGACTGGCCTCGCCGGTGGGCTCGGGCCGCCCGGCACCGACACCCGCAGCAGCACCCGCACCGAAGGCTCCGGCACCCACTGCTCCTACACCCACTGCTCCTGCGCCTGCCACTCCTGCAGTGCCCTCGGCTCTGCGGGCGAAGGGTCTCGACGAGCAGGAAGAGCAGAGATTGACCTTCTCCGGTCCGGCCGAGGGTGGCGGCACCGATGTCCGCCGATCGGGTGCGTCGGCCGGCGGCAGTGACTCCACCGTCGATGGCACTCGCCGTGAGCGTCGCGAAGCGGCGAGGGCGCAGAGCAAGGCCCCCAAGAAGACTGCTCGCTCCAAGCGCAAGAGGTAGGGGATCACGGTCGCCTCACCGCGAGGCGACTCTCACCCCACTCGCAACGACGTGACCGTCCACCCGGGACGGCGTGGATCGACTGCCAATTCGATCCGGCCCGCGAAGGCGAACATTCGCGGGCCGCGGGTGTACGAGCCGAATATCTCCGCGGAGACATCGGACTGATACACGACGTGGACTCGGTGCACGGCGGCGAATCCGAGCCGTCGCCCCGGCGGTGGGTTGCGCACGATGGTTCGTACCAGGTCGATCATCGGTGTGGTGAACAACACCGAGAGTTGATCGGCACTCCGTCGGCGGTCGATCACTTCGATCAGCATGCGCATCGCGCGGTCCGCCGACGACCGCGCGTCGGCGGGTACGACCGGTCGACCGACCGGCTCGGTGCGTCGTCGAGAACGGTTGCTGCGCACCGACGTTCGATGTACCACCGGCCTCGGCTCGGTGGCCGCCACCGGATCCCACGTGTGCACGGTCGTGGACGAGAGCGGCGGCTCGAAGGGAGCGGCACGCGAGAGGAAGCAATGCGGCTCGGCGTGTGGTCGGGGGCTCGTCCCCGGAATGCGCGGGGTGTCCGGCGGTTCGTTCGTTTCCATGACGCTCACACCGACATTGACGGTCCCCGGCGGCGTTCGGTTCCCCGACGAAGCAGGTCGATTCCGCCGATACGAGTCCTCGACCGACCCCACGACCGGCGCTCGTCCGCCACGTACTCTAGGTTCGAGCCACACCGCGCGCCCGACCTACTCGAACGGGTGCGAACTCCACGCAAGGACGGAGACTGGAACACGCGATGGCGACCAGGCTGACAGCGCAGGATGCGTCGTTCTACTTTCTCGAGGCCAGTAGCAGTCCTATGCACCTCGGCTCGCTCGCGATCTTTCGAACCCCTCGTAGCGGGTTCAGTTACGAGCGTCTGCTGTCGTTGGTCGAACAGCGATTGGCGCTGGTTCCCCGGTATCGGCAGAAAGTTCGCGAAGTCGCCTTCGGGCTGGCCAGACCGGTATGGGTCGACGACGCGGATTTCGATATCACCTACCACATCCGGCGCTCGGCGCTTCCGAAGCCGGGTTCGGACGATCAGTTGCACGATCTGATCGCACGGCTGACCTCGCGACCCCTCGACCGCACTCGGCCTTTGTGGGAGATGTACCTGGTCGAGGGACTGTCGAAGAACCGTTTTGCCATCTTCACCAAGTCCCACTCGGCGCTCGTCGACGGCGAGCACGCACTCGACATCGGTCAGGTGATCCTCGACGCGAGCAAGAATCCGCCGCCGGTTGCCGAGGAACTGTGGATGCCCGCTCGCGAGCCCAAGGATTCTGCTCTCGTCATCGACGCGCTGACCGAGTTGGTCGTGCGGCCGGGGGAGAGTATCGAGGCTCTGCGTGGCGCAGTGAACGGCATGGCCGGTGTCGCGGGTGACGCGGTGCGTGCTGCCGGCAAGGTTGCGGCCTTGCTGCGCACCGCGACCCAGAGCGCTCCGTCGAGTCCGCTCAATGCTCCGATTTCGCGAAACCGCAGATTCGCGGTGGCCAAGACCGAGCTGTCGGACTATCGCAAAATCCATAATCGCTTCGGTTGTTCGATCAACGACGTGGTGCTCGCGGTCGTCACCGGCGCGCTGCGAAACTGGTTGCTTTCGCGCGGCGAACCCGTGACCGCGTCGTCGACGGTCCGGGCCATGGTGCCGATGTCGGTGTACGTCTCCGCCGATCGCGTCGGTTTCGGCGATGTGGGCGACAGGCCTGCCGAGCCGGCCGAGGACGATCGCAGCGAGATCTCGTCCTTCCTCGTCGACCTGCCCGTCGGTGAGTCGAATGCGGTGGTTCGGCTCTCGCACATCGCACACGCCACCGAGGCACATGCACATCAGAGCCGGGGGGTCACCGCGCAGACACTGATGCGCATCACCGGATTTGCGCCTGCGAGTCTGCACGCCATGGGCGCGCGGGCAGGCAGCCGACTGTCTCAGCGGGTGTTCAATCTGATCGTGACCAACGCTCCCGGGCCGCAGTTTCCGCTCTACGTCGGCGGCGCACGCATGCTCGAGATGTATCCGGTCTCGCCGTTGTTCGAGAACCAGGCGATGAGTATCGGCTTGACGTCGTACGACGGTTTCGTGTTCTTCGGGCTCAATGCCGATCGAGGTGCCATGCCCGACGTGGACGTGGTGACGGCGTTGCTGCACGAGGCGCTGGAAGAATTGGTCGACGCGAGTAACGAATCGAGAGTGTGAGGTCTTCTGCAATGCGTGTCTACGTTCCAGCGACGCTGGAGTTCTTGAAAGTGTTGTCGGCGGACGGTGAATTCAGCCCGGTCTCGCGGACGGCGTTCGCGGTGACGCCGACTCTGCGTGAGGCATATTCCTCCGGCGACGACGAGGAGCTGGCCGAGGTGGCGATGGGGGAGGCCGCCAGGGCCTCGCTGCGCTTGATCGCAGCGGCCGTCGACGACGAAGCCGACTCCGGCACGGTCGCCGAGGGTGTGGTGTATCGACGAGCGGTGATCGCAGCCGATGTGGACGACCCCACCCTGCGACCCGATCTCGACGATGCCGTCGTTCGGTTGAAAGAGCCCCTGCGGATGGATCAGGTCGCGTCGGTGCACGTCGACCTCGAAGGGGCCGAATCGGCAGTCGCGAAGGCTGCGGCGGCCGTCGATGCTGCCGACATGGGTGACGCCGACGCGGAGTTCGTGCTCGGAGACGCCGAGGATCACACGTTGGCGTGGTACGCCCCGCAGGAGTTGTCGTTTCTCCTCGAACTGCTGTGAGTACGCTGTGATCGTCCCCGCACCGTCGTGGCAAAGGTGACCCTGACCGCGAACCTACGGTAGCGTAACCTCGATGGCCGGATGCGGCTCGGAGTCTCGATCGAGGGGATGGAACACCCGATGGATCTGAAGAAATGGCTGGAAGCTCCTGCGGCCGGCGTCTCGGCACCCAGGCGTCCCAGACTGAACATGGTGCGCGGTGCATTCACCCGCATCACCACTCCCTTGTTGCCGGACGACTACCTTCATCTGGCGAACCCACTGTGGTCGGCGCGTGAGTTGCGAGGCCGCATCGTGCGAGTGGAGCAGGAGACCGCGACCGCGGTGACGCTGGTGATCAGGCCTGGTTGGGGTTTCAATTTCGATTACCAGCCGGGTCAGTACATCGGAATCGGTTTGCACCTCGGCGGACGGTGGCACTGGCGGTCGTACTCGCTGACCTCGCCGCCGAACTGGGAAGACAAGCTGATTTCCATCACGGTCAAGGCGATGCCCGAGGGCTTCCTGTCCTCGCACCTCGTCGGCGGCGTGCCGCAGGGAACAATCGTTCGGCTGGCCGCGCCGAAGGGAAATTTCGCGCTGCCGGTTCCGCCGCCGAACAAGATCCTGTTCGTCACTGCGGGCAGTGGAATCACTCCGATCATCTCGATGCTGCGGGCACTCGATCGACACGGGGACATGCCCGACACGGTGCACATCCACTCGGCTCCCACCGAGGACGAGGTCATGTTCGCCGCCGAGCTCTCCGCGTTGGAGAAATCTCATCCCAACTTCACCTCCCACGTGCAGCTGACGCGGTCCGACGGCAAGTTCGCGCTGGCCTCGCTGGACGAGCTGTACCCCGATTGGCGGACGCGCGACACCTGGGCCTGTGGCCCCGCGGCTCTCCTCGAAGAGATCGAGAAGACCTGGAAGCGCGAGGGCATCGAGGACAGGCTTCACCTCGAGAGGTTCGAGATCTCCCGAGCCGACACTTCCGGTGCCGGCGGCACCGTGACGTTCTCCAAATCCGACAGGAACATTGCTGTCGACGGGGCTACGAGCCTTCTCGAAGCCGGCGAGAGTCTGGGAGTTCAGATGCCGTTCGGCTGCCGGATGGGTATCTGCCAGACGTGTGTGGTCCCGTTGACCGCAGGGCACGTCATCGACCTTCGTTCCGGCAAGGAGCACAGCGAGGGCGATCGTGTGCAAACGTGCATTTCCGCTGCTGCGGGCGACTGCACATTGGAACTGTAGGTCTGTTTTTCGCACACTGCCTTCTCAGGCTGTTCGGTTACGCTTACGTAGGTTGCCCATGCCGAACCACGATATTTCGGGCACTGCACTCAACTGTTGGAGGACCCGGTGGCCATCACCGATATCAAAGAATTCGCGCACCTGAGCGAAGAAGACATGGAAGCATTCGGTCGCGAACTGGATGCGATCCGCCGCGACGTCGAAGACAGCCGCGGCGAGCGCGATGCCGCCTACATTCGCCGAACGATCAGACTGCAGCGACTACTGGAACTCGGTGGGCGCGCGGTGTTGCTCGGTAGCAAGTATCGACCGGCATGGCTTGCCGGGACCGCGATGCTCAGCGTCGCCAAGATCATCGAGAACATGGAACTCGGTCACAACGTCATGCACGGCCAGTGGGACTGGATGAACGATCCGGAGATCCACTCCACCTCGTGGGAGTGGGATCAGACCGGACCGTCTGAGCAGTGGAAACGCGCCCACAACTACTCGCACCACACGTACACCAACATCGTCGGCATGGATGACGACATCGGCTTCGGCATCCTGCGCATGACCCGCGACGAGCCGTGGAAGCCGATCAATCTCATTCAGCCGCTCGCCAACATCGTGCTGGCCACCACCTTCGAGTGGGGCATCGCACTGCACGATTACGACGCTCAGAAGCAGTTGGACGGCGAGGGCGAGAAAGGTCTGTTGAAGTCTCCGGCGAGCCGCGCGTTCGCGCGCAAGATCGCCAAGCAGGTCGGTAAGGATTTCGTCCTGTTTCCCGCACTGTCCGGCCCGGCGTGGAAGTCCACGCTGACCGCCAACGCCACCGCCAATCTGGTCCGGAATCTGTGGGCGTACGCGGTTATCTTCTGTGGCCACTTCCCGGACGGTGCGGAGAAGTTCACGATCGGCCAGTTCGAGACCGAGACGCGCCCAGAGTGGTACCTGCGTCAGATGCTGGGAAGCGCCAACTTCGAGGCCGGTCCCGTCATGGCCTTCATGAGCGGCAACCTCTGCTACCAGATCGAGCACCACATGTTCCCGGACCTTCCGAGCAACCGGTACTCGGAGATCGCGGAGAAGGTGCACGCACTGTGCGAGAAGTACGACTTGCCTTACACCACAGGGTCGCTCGGCAAGCAGTACCTGCTTGCGCTGCGGACCATCCACAAGCTGTCACTGCCCGACTCGTGGTTGCGAGCCACGTCCGACAACGCTCCCGAGACGTCGTCCGAGCGGCGTTGGCGGGTCGGCGATTCGCCCGCAGTTCATGCGCTCCGAATCGATCCGCTCACCGGGCAGCGTCGCGGCCTGCGTTCGGCCATGCAAGAGGCGCGCGTGAGCTTGCGCAACGCCAAGAGGGAAGCCAAGCGTCAGGCCAAGGCTCTTCGCCGTTCGGGCGACCGCGTTTCATTGTGAATCGTCACACAGATTTCCGACCGTAACCTACGGAACCGTAAGTTACGGTACGGTAGGGACGGAATTGCACATAGCGCATACATGCGTGCTGTGTGTTCACGACTGCCAGGAGGTTGTTTGCCATGGCGATTACGGACGTCAAAGAATACGCGCATCTGACCGATGCCGACATCGAAACGTTGGGCCACGAACTCGACGCGATTCGGCGGGACATCGAGGCGTCTCGCGGCGAACGCGACGCCCGGTACGTCAAGAACACGATCCGCTTGCAGCGCTCCCTCGACATCGGCGGTAGGGCCGTGCTGTTCGCCAGCCGCCGTCGTCCGGCGTGGCTGGTCGGCACTGCCATGCTCGGGGTCGCCAAGATCATCGAGAACATGGAACTCGGTCACAACGTCATGCACGGACAGTGGGACTGGATGAACGATCCGGAGATCCACTCCACCTCGTGGGAGTGGGACAACACGGGTCCGTCGGCGCACTGGAAGCAGACGCACAACTACATCCACCACAAGTACACCAACGTGTTGGGTATGGACGACGACGTGGGCTACGGCCTGCTTCGGGTCACCCGCGATCAGCGGTGGAAGCCCTTCAATATCGGCAATCCCGTCTACAACCTGCTGCTGCAGTTGTTCTTCGAGTACGGAGTGGCGCTTCAGCACCTCGAACTGGGCAAGGTGGCCAAGGGCCGAGTCCCGCGAGAGGAATTCGAGCAGAAGCGGCGCGAAGTACTGGAGAAGGTCGGCAAGCAGATCGGCAAGGACTACGTCCTCCATCCGTTGCTCACCGGTCCCGCCTGGAAGAGCACGTTGACGGCGAACATCGTCGCCAACATGATGCGCAACGTGTGGACCAACACCGTCATTTTCTGCGGTCACTTCCCGGACGGTGCGGAGAAGTTCACCAAGTCCGACATGGAAGGCGAGACGCAGGGGCAGTGGTACCTGCGTCAGATGCTCGGCAGCGCGAATTTCAATGCCGGTCCCGTCATGGAGTTCATGAGCGGCAACCTGTGCTATCAGATCGAGCACCACCTGTTCCCCGACCTCCCCAGCAACCGACTGCGGGAGATCAAGGTTCGGGTTCTCGAGCTCGCAGAGAAGTACGACCTGCCGTACACGACCGGTTCGATCGTGCACCAGTACTTCCTGTCGTGGCGCACCATCGCGAAGCTGTCGCTGCCCAACAAGTACTTGAAGGCAACGAGCGACGATGCTCCCGAGACCGCGTCGGAGCGCAAGTGGGCCGATGCTCCCGCCGGCCTGTTCACCGTCGACCCTGAGACCGGCAAGCGTCGCGGTCTGCGCACTGCAATCGCGGAAACCAAGAAGCGCAAGGGAATTCGCAGATTGGTCGGCAAGGCAGCCTGACCGCCGCCGTTTCAGTAGCGAAGCCTGGTAGAGACCCGTGGGTCTCTACCAGGCTTCGTTCGTTCGAACGGCTTCGAGAAGTAGACGAACGGCAGCGACGCGTCGTGCCGCGTCCCCGGTGAGGGAGTCGAGGGCACATTCGGGGTCGGCCGGAGGGCCGAGGTGGGTGCACCCACGCGGGCAGTCTTCGATCGTGTCGGCCAGATCGGAGAACGCGGCGACGACGTTCTCGGGGGAGATGTGCGCGAGTCCGAACGACCGGATACCCGGCGTATCGACCACCCAGCCGCCGCCCGGCAGCGGTAGCGCCACCGACTGCGTCGAGGTGTGACGGCCTTTTCCGACGCCCGAGACCACCCCGGTGGCCCGATAGGCATCGGGCACCAATCTGTTGACAAGAGTGGATTTTCCGACGCCCGAGTGGCCGATGAGGGCGGTCACGTCGTTAGTCAGCATCGCGGTCAGTTCAGTGAGGTCCTCGGACTGACCTGCCAACACCACGGGAACGTCGAGATCGGCGAATGCCGCGGTGAATTCCTCGGGGGCGGCCAGGTCGCTCTTCGTCAGGCACAGCACGGGTTCGAGGCCACCGACGTACGCGGCGACCAGAGCTCGTTCGACGAAACCGGTGCGCGGCGGCGGGTCTGCGAGTGCCGCCACGATGAGCAACCTGTCTGCATTGGCCACCACGACGCGCTCGAACGGGTCGGTGTCGTCCGCGGTGCGCCGCAGGACCGTGCGGCGCTCGGCCACGCGCACGATACGAGCCAGGGTGTCGACCTTGCCCGACAGGTCTCCCACTATGTCGACTTCGTCGCCCACCACGATCGGGGTCCGGCCCAGCTCGCGGGCGCGCATCGTCACGACCGGTCTGGTCGGGTCGCCGCCGAGCACACAGCCCCATCGGCCTCGGTCGACCGAGACGACCATTCCTGCTTCGGCGTCGTTGTGTTCGGGTCGCGTCTTGGTGCGGGGGCGAGAACTCTTACCCGGTCGAATGCGGACGTCGGATTCGTCGTATCGACGGGCGGTCAGGAGCCGACCTCGCTCGATGTGGTGGTGGACAGCATTGCGTCCCAGAGCTTCTCGAAGCCCGGAAGGGTCTTGGCGGTGGTGCCGATGTCGTCGACCTCGACGCCGGGGACACGCAATCCGACGATGGCGCCGGCCGTGGCCATCCGGTGGTCGGCGTAGGCGCGCCAGCTGCCGCCGTGCAGCGGTACCGGATCGATCCTGATGCCGTCGTCGGTTTCCACTGCACGCCCACCGAGCCGGACGATTTCGGTGGTGAGCGCCGCGAGTCGGTCGGTCTCGTGACCGCGCAGGTGGGCGATGCCGCGGAGAATCGACGGTCCCTCGGCGAGGGCTGCGAGCGCCGCGACCGTCGGTGTCAGCTCGCCGACGTCATGGAGATCGAAGTCTATGCCGCGCAACGTATCCGGACCCTCCACCGTCAGGGTGCCCGCAGTCAGGTCGACCCGAGCGCCCATCAGCGCGAGGATCTCGCGGATCGCGTCACCGGGCTGGGTGGTCGACTGTGGCCAATTCGGAACGCGCACTCTGCCTCTCGTGACGGCTGCGGCGGCCAGGAACGGGGTGGCATTGGACAGATCCGGCTCGATGATCCACTCGATCGGTGTGATCGGACCCGGGTACACACGCCAGGTGTTCGCGTCGCCACCGGTTTCGGGAGTGTCCACGCGCACTCCGGCTCGCCTCAGCATCTCCACGGTCATGTCGATGTGCGGCATGGACGGAACGGGCTTACCGATGTGGTGGATCTCGATTCCGTCGTCGAACGACGCCGCCGACAGCATCAGACCGGAGACGAACTGCGAGGATCCCGAGGCGTCGATCTCGACGGTCCCGCCGCGCAGCGAGCCCGTACCGCGCATCGTGAACGGAAGCGCGCCGCCTTCGATCTCGGCACCCACGGCGCGCAGTGCATCGAGGATCGTGTCGAGAGGGCGGATGCGTGCTTGCTCGTCGCCGTCGAACGATACTTCGCCGTCGGCGAGTGCAGCGAGAGGCGGCACGAAGCGCATGACGGTACCTGCCAGCCCGCACTCCACCGATCCGCCGTGCAGCGGTGCCGGAGTGACTCGCAGTGTCGTCCTGTCGTCGTCTGCGGCGGTGATGTCGATCCCCAGAGTCGTCAGAGCGTCGATCATGAGGTCGGTGTCACGGCTGCGGAGGGCACCGACGATCGTCGACGGGCCGGATGCGAGGGCGGCGATGATCAGTGCGCGATTGGTGATGGATTTCGATCCGGGCAGTGTGACTGTCGCATCGACGGGTGCGGCCGCGGCGGGTGCTGTCCAATTGCTCACGCGTCCATCTTCGCTCATTCGCGATCAGCGCGCGGCGATGGGAGCGGTTGTGGCGCGGGTGAGCCGGACGAGGTCGGCCGGGGCGAGTTCGATTTCCAGGCCACGGCGGCCTGCACTGCACAGAATCGTCTCGAACTTCAGAGCGGAGTCGTCGATGGCTGTGGGGAGGGACTTGCGTTGGCCGAGAGGTGAAATTCCACCGAAGACGTAGCCGGAGGAACGTTCGGCGGCAGCCCTGTCGGCCATTGCGATCTTTCTGGTGGCCAGAGCGGTCGCCGCGGACTTGAGCGAGAGCATCGTCGTGACGGGAACGATCGCGACGGCCAGCGACCGGTCCGCCCGTTCGACGATCAGGGTCTTGAAGACTTGTTCCGGTCGAACCCCGAGTCGGTCGACGAGCACCCGAGCCGCCTCCTCGCCGTAGGACTGCGCCTGCGGATCGTGCTCGTAGGAATGCACGGTGTGCGCCACCTTGTGTGCCGTGAGCAGCGCAAGAGCGGGGGTCGACGCAGCCATCCGCTGAACTTTAGTTCCAGCGCGGGAACAGGGCGGTGCCAACCCGTGTTGTGTAACCACAGATACGGATGCAGGCGGAAGGAAAGACGAATGGCAGTGCTGACCGCGGGACGTCCCCTCGTGTTGAAGGGGGTGATCTCTTCGCAGAAGTCGACTTCGGGCGCGGTAGCCTGGGCGGTGGAAGCTATCGAAGGGATCAGCGTGACAGAAGCCAGCAATCCCGTCGCTCCAGTAGACGACGAGAAGGCGATCGCGGAGCAGAGGGCAGCCGAGACCGGTGTGCAGTTGACCGAGCGCTTCGAGCGCGACGCGCTGCCGATGCTCGATCAGCTCTACGGCGCGGCATTGCGGATGACGCGCAACCCCGCCGACGCCGAGGACCTGGTTCAGGAAACGTTCGTGAAGGCCTACTCGGCTTTCCGGTCGTTTCGTGAGGGTACAAATCTGAAGGCCTGGCTGTACCGGATTCTCACCAACACCTACATCAACTCCTACCGCAAGAAGCAGCGTCAGCCCGCTCAGTACCCCACCGACGAGATCAGCGACTGGCAGCTCGCTGCGACCGCCGAGCACACGTCGACAGGCCTGCGCTCCGCCGAGGTGGAGGCGCTGGACGCGTTGCCGGACGACGACATCAAAGCGGCGTTGCAGTCCCTTCCCGAAGAGTTTCGAATGGCCGTCTACTACGCCGATGTCGAGGGCTTTCCGTACAAGGAGATCGCCGAGATCATGGGAACGCCCATCGGAACGGTGATGTCGCGTCTGCATCGCGGACGCAAACAACTCCGAGGACTGCTGGCCGACGTGGCACGCGAGCGTGGATTCAACCGGGACGGCGCAGTCGACCGGCACGAGCAGGAGGTAGTCCAATGACGGGCACCGGCAACACCGACGGAGACGAGCAGTTCGAGCGACTCGACTGCTCGGCAGTCATCGCGGACGTGTGGATCATGCTCGACAACGAGTGCGACGAGGCCAGCCGAACGCGCCTGCAGAAGCACATAGACGAGTGTGGGTCGTGCTTCGAGGCCTACGGAATCGAAGAGAAGGTCAAGCGACTGATCTCGCGCAAGTGCGGAGGTGACCAGGCACCGGCCGGTCTCCGTGAACGGCTGAGTATCGAGATCCGCCGGACCGTGCTCACTCGGCAGGTCGACTCCGAGTAGCCGAAGACGGGTCGAACGACGACTCACCGAACGACGAGGGGCCGAGAAGCATCTGCTTCTCGGCCCCTCGCGGCTTGTGGCAAACCGTCAGCTGTTCGGACGTTTGCCGTGGTTGGCCTTGTTGCCCTTACGAGCACGCTTCTTACGTCCACGCTTTCCCATGATGGGCTCCTCTCGTTTGTTCAGTACAGTCTCCCACGTGTGATTGGCTTACTGTGACGGGCCTGGTCTCCGGTGGGTGTCCAGCGCGGTTCGTGGTGATGTGAGAGAGGGGTTCGCCGATGTCCGAGGACGTTCGCGCGGAGATGGTGTCCACAGTGTTTCAGGTGGTCGTGGCTCGAGGTGACGCGGTCGAGGTGGGTGACACCCTGGTCATCCTGGAGTCGATGAAGATGGAAATTCCGGTGCTGGCCGAGACGGCGGGCACGGTCACGTCCGTGGATGTGGCCGTCGGCGATGTCATTCAACAGGGCGACCTCATCGCCGTCGTGTCCTGAGCCACGGCCGACCGATATCTCGTGTCGACCCTCAGTGACCTGTTGGCCGAGCACACCGACCTCCCGGGCGTTGCGGTCGACCACCTGCAACGTGTTGTGGGGGAGTGGCAGCTGTTGGCCGACCTCTCGTTCGCGGACGTGTTGTTGTGGGTCGGTACCGACGACGTGTCCACCGGAACCGCCGACGTGCTGTGTGTTGCCCAGTGTCGGCCGACCACTGCGCCGACGGTGTTCACACACGACATCGTGGGCACCACGATTTCCGAGTCCGAGCATCCGGATGTGATGGTCGCTCTGCAGCAACGTGAGATCGTCCAGGGCGGCGTCCTGACGCGAAGCGAGAGCATTCCGGTGCGCTGCGGAGAGCACGTGATCGCGGTGCTCACGCGTGACACCAACCCGGCTCAGCTTCGACCGCCCAGTGCGCTCGAGGTGGCCTACCGTGAATGCGCCGACGATCTGTGTCTGATGATCAGCGAAGGAACGTTTCCCACACCGGAGGAGCGCACCGACGTGAACTCGTCTCCCCGAGCAGGCGACGGCTTCATTCGCGTGGACACCGAGGGCCGGGTGGACTACGCGAGCCCCAATGCGCTGTCGGCCTACCACCGGATGGGACTGACGACGGAACTGTCCGGCCGAGATCTCGCGTCGGTCACTCGATCGCTGGTCACCGATCCGTTCGACTCACAAGAGGTTGCGGACCACATTCGGTCGTCCCTCAGCGGCAACGTGGGCCATCGAATGGAGGTCGATGCCCGCGGGGCCACCGTCCTCGTGCGCACCCTCGCGCTTCAGCCCCGTGGGCGGTCGGCAGGTGCTGCGGTGCTCGTCCGTGATGTCACCGAGGTGAAACGACGCGATCGCGCCCTGCTCAGCAAGGACGCGACCATCCGGGAGATCCATCATCGGGTGAAGAACAACCTGCAGACCGTCGCGGCCCTGCTCCGGCTGCAGTCCCGTCGCCTGGAGAACGAGGAAGCACGTACAGCGCTGGCGGAATCGGTCCGTCGGGTGACGTCCATTGCCGTGGTGCACGAAATGTTGTCGATGTCGGTGGACGAGGAGGTCGACCTCGACGAGATCGTCGACCGCTTGGTGCCGATCATGCTCGACATCGCGACGGTGAATCCGCGGGTCCGGGTGGCACGAGAAGGCAAGCTCGGAGTCTTCTCGGCAGAGCGAGCAACACCGCTGGTGATGGTGCTGACCGAATTGGTACAGAACGCGATGGAGCACGGTTTCGACGCCGGATCTGCCGGAGTGGTGAGAATCAGCGCCGATCGCTCCGCGAAATGGTTGGACGTCGTCATCCATGACGATGGGCGCGGGTTACCGAGCGGGTTCTCCCTCGAACGCTCGGACGGTCTCGGACTGCAGATCGTGCGCACTCTGGTCTCGGTCGAGTTGAATGGTTCGCTCGGCCTGCATCCGGCATCGGGTGGCGGAACCGACGCGATGCTGAGAGTCCCTCTGGGGCGTCGCGCACCGCGTGCCTGACGCCTCGTCGGTGAACATTGCGTTACGCAGTCGGTGGCCCGTGGCATGGAAAAGGCCCGGTATCCGCTTGCGCGGGTACCGGGCCCTCCGAGTTGCTGCGTATACGTCCTAGACGGAGCTGCGTGCGCGCGTACGTGCGTTGCGTCGCTTGAGTGCACGGCGCTCGTCTTCACTCATTGCGCCCCATACTCCTGCGTCCTGGCCGGATTCGAGTGCCCAGGACAGGCATTCAGCGGTGACGGGGCACCGAGTACAGACGACTTTGGCATCGGCGATCTGCGCGAGCGCCGGGCCACTGTTTCCCACCGGGAAAAATAGTTCCGGATCTTCATCGCGACAAATTGCCTTGTGGCGCCAGTCCATCCTCTGCTCCTTACCGGGCACCGAAGCGCCGTTTCGTTTCTCTTCTGTTCACGAGTGGGTAACCAATGTTTCCGCACTGTTGCTTGTGAATGCTTTCACGAACTCAGGTGAAGTCAAGGGATACGCGCGTGACCGTGGTCAAGCTCACTCTGTTAGGCTCGCTTTAGCCTTCTGCGCTCCTTTGTACCCCGAGCTGCCGGATTTCGCTCGTCTTTTCGCAGGAAACTGCCCTTCTGACATCCCTGTGCGCGAGGAACGACCGCGTATCACCTGGTCGGAGCGACGACTTCCAACGCATCGGGAGTGGCGAAGAACTCGGCTTCGGTACGTTCGCCCAAGTAGTCCCCATCCATTTGCAACCCCACCGGCTCGGTGGAAGAAATGCGGACACTGGGGAGGTCGTCGATTCGAATCAGCTTGCGCGACTTGGGTTCCGCGCCCTTGGCCAACAACTGTCGCGACACCCGAAGCGTAGGGAACAGGGCAGTCGAACGCATCCCGAACACACCGAGACCCGAATCGAAACCCGTGCCGGGATTGGTGTGCACAGGCCGCTCGTTCAGATAGGTCCACGGACTCGAATTCGACACGAACGCGTAGTGCACCCCGTCGAAGGGATCCTGCCCGGGAACCTCCACCGTCAACCGGGCCGGCCGACGCTTGTGCTTGAAGAATTCCTGCACAGCCGACCGCAGATACCGCGTCGCGGACACCGGCTTGCCGTCCTTGCGACCGGCATCGATCGCCCGGCACACATCGGCATCCAAACCCATACCCGCATTGAACGTGAACCAGCGATTGTCACAGTGGCCCAAGCCGATCGTTCGCCGAGCTCGCGCATCGAGCAGGCCGATCAACTGATTCGTCGCCGCCACCGGATCTGCCGCGATACCGAGTGATCGCGCGAACACGTTTGCACTGCCGCCGGGAACGACGGCGATCGGCGGAATGGCGCCGATCGTCACCGCCTGCATCGACGTCGGCAACGGCACCCCGAGCAAACCGTTGATCACCTCGTTGACCGTCCCGTCACCACCGTGAACGATCACCAGACCCATGCCGTCCTCTCGGGCACTGCGCGCGAGTTCCGACGCATGGTCACGATGAGTCGTCTGCGCAACAGTGACTCGAACACGACTCGACAACGCATGGGCCAGCAGATCCCGAGCCGCAGCCGTCGTAGAAGTCGCATTGGGGTTGACGATCAACAGCGCACGCACGAGATCCAACACTATCGGGGCCGTTCCGCAGGCTCCACTTGCCTGGTTCCTGGGTCGTTCCGCAGGCTCCACTTGCCTGGTTCCTGGGTCGTTCCGCAGGCTCCAGTTGCCCTCTTCCTGGGTCGTTCCGCAGGCTCCACTCCCGGGTTCTAGGCTGGTCGCGTGCCCACCCCAACACCCGAGAACATCGCTCCTCCGGCCACCTTCCGATCCGCCGGGGTCCTCGTCGCAGCACAGGGCGCGGCCTCGTTGATTGCCGCGTTCGTTCTACTCGTTCGGGCGGTCTCCGGCGAAGGAGACAACGCTGTCGCCAATGGCTACGGCACCGCCGGGTGGTTCGGGGTCCTCGGTGTCGGAGTCGGGGCTGCGGGCGTCGCACTCATCCTCGGCAAACGCTGGGGCAGGGCCATTGCCACCGTCGTGCAGCTGCTGCTGCTGCCCGTCGTCTGGTCGCTGTTGACCGGGTCGCACCAGACCGTCTACGGCGTCGTTCTCGGCATCGTGGTGATCGGTGTGCTCGTTCTGCTGTTCAGCCCGCCCTCGTCGCGGTGGATGGCAGCCGAATACAGCGACGTCGACGACGAGCTCGGCTGAACCGAACCGTCACCGCGCCGTCGCGGCCAACTCGGCCAACGCATCCTCGGTCAACCGGTACGTGGTCCACTCGTCCTGCGGCTGCGCACCCAACGATCGGTAGAAGCCGATCGACGGGGTGTTCCAGTCCAGAACCGACCACGTCAACCGCGTGTAGTCGTGGGCGACGCACTCGGCGGCCAACGCGGCGAGCAACCCTCGTCCGAAGCCTCCTCCGCGCGCGGCGGGCTGCACGTAGAGGTCCTCCAGATAGATACCGTTGACGCCGTCCCACGTGGAGAAGTTCAGGAACCAGAGTGCGCACCCCACCACGACCCCCTCCTGCTCGGCGACGTGTGCGAACACCGATGGCTGGGCACCGAACAGCGCACGACGAAGGTGCTCGTCTCGAACGGTGCACAGTGACGACGACTTCTCGTACGCAGCGAGCTCGTGGACCAAACCGGTGATGGCGGGAACATCGGCCTCGGTGGCGCGGCGGATCATCGACTGTCTTCCTTTCGAGCGGACGCTGCGGTCAGAATCGAGGGGTGCACGTTGTGCGCGACGAGCTGGCGGAACGAATGCTCGAACCCGAGTAGCGAATACGCGGCAGGCGAGAGCGCGAACCGCTTGCCCTCGGTGATCGGAGCCTCGGTCCAGCCGGCGATGAGTGCGCGGGAGAAGTGGCCGTGACCGACCAATACGACGTCACGGTCGGTGAGCAGCGGTAGGACGACCGAGAGGACCAGCTCCACCCGCACCGCGATGTCGCCGATCGACTCACCGCCGGGGCACGGATGCGTCCACACGGTCCAGTGCGGAACCGTCTCGTGGATCTGCGTCGACGTGATGCCCTCGTAGTCTCCATAGTCCCACTCCGACAACGCATCCCACGTTCGGTCGACATGAAGGCCTGCCAGGTCGGCGGTTCTACGGGCGCGCTCCCGCGGACTCGAGATCACCAGCGGATCGCGCAACTTCAGCAGCTGCAACAGTGAGCCGGCGTCGACAGCCTGTTGCTCGCCGACGCTCGTGAGAGGGACGTCGGTGCTTCCGGTGTGTTTGCCCGCCAGGGCCCATTCGGTCTCCCCGTGCCGTAGGAGGACAACTCTGCCGGCCTCGACGCCGCCGTGTGTGGTCATGAAGACGATCATGCCTGTAACTGCGATGTGGCCTTTGTCATAGTCACCCCGGATATGTGTCCGAAAATTCCATTGAGCACAGACCTACCGGCCGGTTACTCTCACTTGAATCTTCGCCGTCGTGCGACTCGGCTCCGAGCCCTGCGTGGCCTCGGGACGCCTCGTAGCTTTCGATCACCGATCTGGAGAACCATGACCGACCTGAGCAAGCCCGAGGCGACCGACGCACCGCAGAAGCTCGACGGAGCGCTGTTGAAAATTGCCGGCGTCGTCGTACTCGGCGCGATCATGTCCATCCTCGACGTCACCGTCGTCAGCGTTGCTCTCCGGACATTCACCGACGTGTTCGATACGACGTACGCCAACGCCGCGTGGACGATGACCGGCTACACGCTCGCGCTGGCAACCGTCATACCCCTGACCGGGTGGGCCGCCGATCGTTTCGGAACCAAACGCCTCTACATCACCGCGCTCGTGCTGTTCGTACTCGGTTCGGTGCTGTGCAGCTTCGCCTGGGACATCACCTCGCTCATCGTGTTCCGAGTGTTGCAAGGGCTCGGGGGCGGCATGCTGATGCCGCTGGGCATGACGATCATGACCCGCGCTGCCGGTCCCGAGCGCATCGGCCGAGTGATGGCCGTGCTGGGTGTTCCCATGCTCATCGGCCCCATCGCAGGCCCCATTCTCGGCGGCTGGCTGATCGAGGCAGCAAGCTGGCACTGGATCTTCCTGATCAACCTGCCGATCGGCATCGTTGCGCTTGTTGCCGCTGTGGCCATCTTCCCCAAGGACAACCCGACTCCGTCCGAATCCTTCGACTTCCGCGGCATGCTGATGCTCTCGCCCGGTCTGGCACTGTTTCTCTACGGCGCGTCCTCGGTCGTCGAAACCGAAACCGTCCTTGCCGTGAAGGTGCTGGCTCCGGTTCTCGTCGGCCTGGTACTGATCGTCCTGTTCGTCTTCCACGCGCTCCGTGTGGAGCACCCGCTGATCGACTTGCGACTGTTCAAAAACCGGTCGCTGTCCGTAGCGGTCATCACCACGACGCTGTTCATGGTGGCCTTCATGGGCGCGGGCCTGCTGTTCCCCAGTTACTTCCTGCTGCGCGGCGAATCGACTCTGTCCGCGGGGCTCCTGCTCGCCCCGCAGGGCATCGGCGCGATGATCGCGATGCCGATCGCGGGGGTGATCGCCGACAAGACCGGCCCCGGCAGAATCGTGCTCGTGGGCATGGTGCTCATCACCGCGGGTATGGCGGTGTTCACGCAGGTGGGCACCAGCACGTCCTACACGCTGCTGATCGGTGCCCTGTTCGTGATGGGCCTCGGCCTCGGATCGACGATGATGCCGATCATGACGGCGGCCCTGCAGACACTGACCGACGAAACCGTCGCTCGCGGCTCCACTTTGATGAACATCGTTCAGCAGGCCGCCGGCTCGATCGGTACCGCCTTGATGTCGGTGGTGCTGACAGCTCAGCAGAAGCCCGCGCTGACCGCCACCAATCAGGCCGATGCGTTCGACATCTCGGCCAGAGCCTTCGGTACCACCTTCATGGTTGCCTTGGTTCTCATCGTCGCCACGTTCGTTCCCGCGTTCTTCCTGCCCCGAACCAAGCACGTGAGCGAGGGGGCGGCGGCACCGATCGTCCTGCACTGACGCGCCCGAGAGGTGCCGAACTCTCGCTCATCCGCAGAATGTAGGCAAGGATCAAAGCCGTGACGACAATTCTTGCGGTAGCGAATCAGAAGGGCGGCGTGGCCAAGACCACCACGGTGGCCTCGCTCGCAGCAGCGCTGCACGCGCTCGACCGACGCGTCCTGGTGGTCGACCTCGACCCGCAGGGTTGCCTGACGTTCTCTCTGGGGCACAACCCCGACAAGCTCGATTCCTCCGTACACGAGGTGTTGACCGGGGACGCCAAGGTGGAGGACGTGCTGATCGAAACGGCGGAAGGAATCGTCCTGTTGCCGGCCACGATCGATCTCGCCGGTGCCGAAGCCCTACTGCTGATGCGGGCGGGTCGCGAATTCGCACTCAAGCGCGCGCTCGCTCCCATACTCGACGACTTCGATGTCGTCGTCATCGATTGCCCGCCGTCTTTGGGGGTACTGACCCTCAACGGGCTCACCGCTGCGCAGTCGGTGTTGGTACCTCTGCAGTGCGAAACCCTCGCCCATCGGGGAGTGGGGCAGCTGTTGCGAACGGTGTCCGAGGTGCAGCAGATCACCAACCCCGACCTGACGCTGCTCGGTGCGCTCCCCACCTTGTTCGATGCTCGAACCACCCACAGCAGGGACGTGCTCGGCGATGTCTCCGACCGATATTCGCTCCCGGTCCTCGCGCCGCCGATCCCGCGGACCGTTCGCTTCGCCGAGGCCAGCGCATCGGGCGCGACGGTACTGTCGGGGCGAAAGAACAAGGGCGCGCAGGCGTATCGAGAACTTGCCGAGAACCTGCTGGCGCACTGGAACGACGGAGCCGAGCTGAAGACTTACGATCCGGCTGTGTAGCACCGGGCGAACGACGGCCTGATCAGCCCAGAGCGACCACGTCGTCACCGCGCTGCTCGACGATCACATCGCCGATGACCGACGTCTGAACCGGACCGATGTAGTCGCCTCGGTCCACGGGTATCTCGTCGATCGACGCGCCGGTGGTGAGATCGACCACCGCGATACCGTCGGGCACGGGGACGAGAAGCCGGCCTGCCATGACGGCTCCGCTTCCGAGGGCTCCGGGGATGGACCACACGGGGGACAGGCCGGTGGAATCGAGCGCCTGCACCCCGGTACCGGTGAACCAGGTGAACACCGAGCCTGCCTTCGTCGCAGGCGAATTCGGTGAGTCCTGCTCGGGGGACAGGGTGGAAGCGAGGTCGAATTCGGATATCCGCGAAGCCGTGTTGTCGTAGAGTCCGATCCGATCGGGCGCGCCGTTCTCGGCTGGAAGGTACAGCGCGACAACGCTTCCGGTGACGGCAATGACGCGTCCGGCAGTAGGGGAGTCGGGCCCGGGAACGAGTTCGGGCACCACCGTCGACCCGTACTCCTCGGGTTCACTCGCGTCCTTGGGAGCAGGGTTGATCAGAGACAAGCGCGCAGCAGCCTCGCCCGGGCACTGCTCCAGCACGGCTGTCCGCGAGTTCGTCGACGCCGAGGACAGCAGGGTGCACCCGGTTCTCGGCTGACTACCAGGATTGACCGGAGCATCCACGCGACCGTACTCGAGGGTGCGCACCATGTCCGATCGCCACAGCTCCATGCGGGTGTCGCCCCTCGACGTCACATAAGTGCCGTCGGACGACAGGCGAACCGCATCGTCGGCGTCGGACGTGCGTTGTGCCTTGCGCTGCCCGGTGGATCCGTCGAGTTCGGTCACCTGGGAGCAACCGCGATCGTCGCGGTAGACCGCGACTGCCGTGTTCCAAGCTGCGACCACCGAGCACAGCGGGAGATCGCGTGTGTACGACCAGGACTGCTCTCCCGACCGCGGATCACGGCCGAGGACGGAGCCGCCATCGGCAGTGACCACCGTGGATCCGGCGACGACGGGAGCCGGGGTACGCGCGGGATCCGTTGCTGCGCTCGGCGCACGCCACAATTCGGTGAGAGCTGTGGGCACCGACGCTGCCGGCTCGGGCTGAGGCAGCGGCTCCGCGGCGGAAATCGACGTGGTACCGCGGGCATCGCCGGTCAACCAGGCGATGCTCGCGGCCACGACCACCACAACTGCGATGACGGCGGCGACGACGAGGTCGGTTCTCGTCCGACGTTCTGGAGCCAACACGAAGGGAGACTACTCCGTAGCGCTCGCAGTCGACGGTCCGGCATCGGCAGAGGATCCACTGGAGCGACGGCGCCTGCGGCGGCGCGGGGCAGTCTTCGTGGCCGCGTCGGCGGACGCCGTATCGGTCGTATCCGACTGTTCGCCAACCGAAGTCGCGGCAGATGGGGAATCGTTCGACGCCGCGGCCGAGCCTGCGGTGTCGCCGCCCTGCCCTGCACGAGTGCGACGGCGACTGCGCGAGCGGCGGGGCTTGGTCGCTGCCGACGATGCGTCCGCGGCTGGCGCTGCCGCGTCGGTCTCGTTGTCTTCCTCCGCCTTCTCCGGGGCGCGCGAGGGCGCCTTGCGCACAGTGCCGGTGGCGTCCGTGGCGATACCGAGGTCGGTGAACAGGTGCGGTGAGCTCGAATAGGTCTCGACCGGATCCGGCATACCGAGATCGAGCGCCTTGTCGATCAGCTGCCAGCGGGGGATGTCGTCCCAGTCGACCAGGGTGACTGCGATGCCGGTGCGTCCGGCGCGGCCGGTGCGACCGATGCGGTGCACATAGGTCTTCTCGTCCTCGGGGCACTGGTAGTTGATGACGTGGGTGACGTCGTCGATGTCGATACCGCGTGCTGCGACATCGGTGGCCACCAGAACGTCGATCTTCCCGGTGCGGAACGCCTTGAGAGCCTTCTCGCGTTGGACCTGACCGAGGTCACCGTGCACGGCACCGACCGAGTAGCCACGCTCGGCCAGCTCGTCGGCGACCTTCTGAGCGGTGCGCTTGGTGCGAGTGAACACCATCGTCGCGCCGCGGCCCTCGGCCTTGAGGACCTTGGCCACCATCTCGACCTTGTCGAGTGCGTGCGCCCGGTACACGTGCTGGGCGGTGCGGTCGTGGACGGCGGAGGACTCCGCTTCTTCGGCCCGAATGTGCGTCGGTTGCGTCAGGAAGGTGCGCGCCAGCGTGATGATCGGGCCGGGCATCGTGGCTGAGAACAGCATCGTTTGACGCTTGTCGGGCACCATGCCGAGGATGCGTTCGATGTCGGGAAGGAACCCGAGGTCGAGCATCTCGTCGGCTTCGTCGAGAACGAGTACGCCGACCTTGCCCAGAATCAGGTGGTTCTGCTTGGCGAGGTCGAGCAGACGGCCGGGAGTTCCGACGACGACGTCGACCCCGTTCTGCAGCGCGCTGATCTGAGCCTCGTACGGGCGGCCACCGTAGATGGAGAGCACCTTGACGGGTCCGTTGGCACCGCTGAGGTACTTGGAGGCGTTCTCGAGATCGGAGCTGACCTGGACGCACAGTTCACGGGTCGGCACGATGATCAGGGCACGCGGAGTGCCGTCGAGCGGGGTGGTGCCGGAGTTGTCCGTGGCGAGCCGGTGCAGAAGTGGAACACCGAAGCCGAACGTCTTGCCCATGCCGGTACGTGCCTGACCGATGAGGTCGTCGCCCGCGATGGCGAGCGGCAGCGTCAGCTCCTGGATGGCGAAGGTGCGCTCGATTCCCATCTCGGAGAGAGCGCGAACGATGGCCGCGTCGACGTTCAGTTCCGCGAACGTGGGAGGTACGTGGGTGTCGTCGAGTTGCGCCGACAACGTCGTGTCGCCGGTCTCGGATTCTTGGTCGATGACTATCTTGCTCAGGGGACTGGCCTTCCTCGTGTTCGAACGCGCGCACAAGGAAGGGCACAGGCCTATTGCCGGCCGAAGTCGATGCCCTCAATCCGATGTGATGTCGCCGTCAGCCTCAGCGCGGCCACGGACTGCGATGTCCGCTGCGGCGAAGCTGTCGAGGCGACCCGGATCAGGTGCGCGCACATTATCGATGACCATCACATGTTCTTCGGTCCGTTCCATCGGTCCGCGAGCGACGATCGAGCACCATGGTAGCTTGCCGAGCCGAATTCACCATTGTCGGCCGGTCACGGCAGGTACGACGCGCGCTGCGGCGGGGCGTCGCGCACGGGACTACGATTGCCACCCATGGGAGCCCACTCGCCGGAGTCGTCGTCGTCCATAGATGCATCCACCACGCTCGTCGAGCCGGCCGAGCCGGCCATCGCGCACGATCACCCGGGAGTTCCGGACCTGTTCGCGGTACTCGCCTACGGTGAGATCTCGGCCTTCTATCGGCTGGCCGAAGATGCGCGAATGGCGCCGTCGATGGAGGGGCGCGTGGCCCTGGCCAGCATGGCGGCGGCGGAGATGAGCCACTTCGAGACGCTGGAGCGAGCGTTGTCCGTTCGGGGTCTCGACGTCTATGCCTCGATGGCTCCGTTTGTGCGTGCTCTGGACGAATACCACGCATCGACCACTCCGTCGACGTGGTTGGAGTCCCTGGTCAAGGCCTACGTGGGCGACGGGATCGCAGCGGACTTCTACCGGCAGATCGCGCACAGCCTCGATCCCGACGTCGCGGAGATCGTGCGAGACGTGCTGGCCGAGACCGGGCATTCGGAGTTCGTGGTCCACGAAGTATCCGAGCGGGTTCGGGCGAGCTCGCAGGACAAGGCGCGGCTGATGCTGTGGGGTCGCCGTCTGCTCGGCGAAGCCATCACCCAGGCGCAGTTCGTGCTCGCGCAGCGAGAGTCGCTGACCGATCTCGTCATCACCGCCTCGGGCGACCTCAACGGAGTGGTCGCACTGTTCGATCGGATGCAGGAACAGCACTCGGAGCGGATGTCCTCGCTCGGCCTGGACTGACCCGTCCGACGCCGGTGTTCGCCGACAACACACGGCGGTGTTCGCTGACAGCACAGGGCGTCGGACGTCTGGGCCGACCCCGCTGCACTAGCCTGGCGTTAGCAGAGTTGTCGAGAGTTCGGAGGTTGACCGTGGAGGTCAAGATCGGTGTTTCGGAGAGTTCCCGTGAGCTCGTCGTGAACAGCACGCAGTCCCCGGCCGAGGTCGAAGCGCTCGTGTCGACCGCCTTCGCCGGTAAGGATGGAGTGCTGTCGTTGGAGGACGAGAAGGGACGCAAGTTCTTGATCCAGGCCGCCAAGGTGTCGTACGTCGAGATCGGTCCGTCCGATGCTCGGAAGGTCGGATTCGCGACCTCCTGACACGGCCGGGAAACGCACCACACGCCCCTCACTCGACGTCGAGTGAGGGGCGTGTGGCGTTGACGGGAGAGGTTCCTACGGGGCTTGCAGCGGAACGTGCGACAGACCGCCCCAGGCCAGCGACACGGTGGTGTCCACCGCGTCTTCCTTGGATATGGGCCGGTCGGCTTCCAGCCAGTATCGGGCGGTGAACTGGCTCGCTCCGACCAGACCGACGGCGAGTACGCGGGCTCGATACGGGTCGAGTCCCGAGTCGTGCGCGACCAGATCGAAAACGGCGTCGACGCACGCTTCGGTCGCCTGCTCCACGCGCGAGTTGACCTGAGGATCGCCCATCAGATCGGACTCGAAAACCAGGCGGAAGCCCTGAGTATCGGTGTCGACGAAATCGTAGAACGCCAGTACCGCAGCGCGTACGCGCTGTCGGTTGTCGGTGGTCGAGCGAAGAGCCTGGCGAACGCCCGCGATCAACGTATCGACGTAGCTCTGCAGCACCGCCAGATACAGCTCGAGCTTCCCGGGGAAGTGCTGGTAGAGGACCGGTTTGCTGACGCCTGCGCATTCGGCGATCTCGTCCATTCCGGACGCGTGATAGCCGCGGGTCACGAATATTTCGCTCGCAGCGGCGAGCAGCTGCGCCCGACGGGCATCGCGCGGCAGCCGTGCGCTGCGTCGATTGCCGGTGGTGGCCGGCCGGTCCGAGGACCTCCGGTCGTCGAGATCTGTCATCAATTCCGTTCCCATCCGCGTCGACAACTGCGCTCGTCTTGGTTCGACAGCGAGCGATCCGCCGTGAACTTCCGGCGGGTAGCCATCGGTTCGGATCACTCGTAGCGCAGATCACGGGCAACGATACTCGTGGCGTCCGGCACGGTCGGGATCCTGGGGGACCAGGAACGAATTGCTCGAAGCCGGATCACGTCGAACGGTTTGTTTGTAGGATGTTTCCGTACCGAGAACCCGATAGTTCCGGTCTCGTTGTCGGCGTGCCGAGCAGCGGGCGGTGAGGATTGTGAGATCGTGATCGAGTGACTGACCGAGGCGGGCCGCGTATCCGCGGTGGTGTGCAGTCGGGCGGCGTCGACGACGAGTACGACGATCGGTCGGACGAGTTTCCACGCACGGTGGGTAGTCGCGGTTCTCATCAACCATTGCGCGCGCAGTGGGATCCGACGCAGCGCGAGGTCAAGCAACGCAATCGTCGACCCGACCGCGATGTCCGCAAGCAGAGCAAGATCGGAAAGTTCGCCTCGACCTACGGCTGGCGGGCATACGCGGTTCCAGTTCTGATCGTGGTCACTGCGCTCGTGGTATTCGATGCCGTGCGCACCGGCGACCCGGTCACCGGCACCGCGGCGCAGTCCACCAACGCCGATCCCGGTTTCGGCGCTCTGAGCTCCGATACGACCTCGGGCACCGGAATCATCGGTGTACCGCCACAGGCGGACGGCAATTTCGCGTCGTCGATCTCCTCGGGTGAACTGCCGGATGGGGGCCCCTTCGCGGTCCAGGGTGCCGGCACGTGGCACACCGTGGCCGGTTCCACCGAGCAGGTGGGACAGGGGACCGAGCGGGTGTTCACGTACACGGTCGAGGTGGAGGACGGTGTCGACACGGTCGGATTCGGCGGCGACGAGTCGTTCGGCCGTCTGGTGGACCAGACACTCGCCAATCCCAAGAGCTGGACGAACGACCCGCGTTTCGCGTTTCGGCGAATCGACCAGGGGGACCCCGACTTCAGGATCTCGCTGACGTCGCAGATGTCCATCCGGCAGGCGTGCGGCTACGACATTCAGCTCGAAGTCTCCTGCTACAACCCGGGCATCGAGCGAGTCGTCCTGAACGAGCCGAGGTGGGTCCGCGGGGCGATCTCGTTCCAAGGAGACATCGGCTCGTACCGCCAGTATCAGATCAACCACGAGGTGGGCCACGCAATCGGCTACCAGCAGCACCAGCCGTGCGAGGCCGACGGCGGCCTGGCACCGGTGATGATGCAACAGACGTTCGGCACGTCCAACGACGACATCGCACGACTGGATCCGGAGGGCGTAGTCCCCATGGACGGCAAGACATGTCGATTCAATCCGTGGCCGTACCCGCGAGCGTGACCGGCTGGGTTTCGGACCAGCTGGGGGATTAGATTCGAACGTGGCGATCGGGGTCACCGGCCGCCGTGTCGAGTCGAGGAGCGTCGCTGCATCGTGGTCCACCTACCTCCGCTGGTCGAACCCGCGGGCGAACTGACGCCCGAGGACGTAGCGCGATACAGCCGTCATCTGATCATTCCCAGCGTGGGAACGGACGGCCAGAAGCGCCTGCGCAACGCCCGTGTACTCGTCGTCGGTGCCGGGGGGTTGGGTTCACCTGCATTGCTCTATCTCGCAGCCGCAGGTGTCGGGACCTTGGGAATCGTGGAATTCGACGATGTCGAACTGTCCAATCTGCAACGGCAGATCATCCACGGTCGTTCCGATGTGGGCCGGGCGAAAGCCGACAGTGCCAGAGATTCGATTCTCGAACTCAACGACGGCGTCGAGGTGACGTTGCACAAGGTTCGACTGGATTCCTCGAACGCGCTCGAACTCTTCGCACACTACGATCTCGTTCTCGACGGCACCGACAATTTCGCAACCCGGTACCTCGTCAACGACGCAGCTGCCCTGGTCGGCATTCCGTACGTGTGGGGTTCGATCTATCGATTCGAGGGCCAGGTTTCGGTGTTCTGGGATGCGGCACCCGGGGGAGTGGGCATCAACTATCGCGACCTGTACCCCGAGGCTCCCCCGCCGGGAATGGTGCCGTCGTGTGCCGAAGGTGGCGTGCTGGGAGTGTTGTGCGCTTCGATCGGTTCGGTCATGGTGACCGAGGCCATCAAGTTGATCACCGGCATCGGCGAGACGCTGTTGGGCAGATTGATGATCTACGACGCACTGGCGATGAGCTATCGAACGGTGCGGTTGACCCGCGATCCGCATCGGACCCCGATCACCGAGTTGATCGACTACGAGGCATTCTGTGGAGTTGTTCCGGCAGTCGAATCCGTCGGCGAGGAAGTTACCCCGGTTCAGCTCCGGGCAATGATGGAGTCCGGGCGCGAGGTTGCTCTGATCGATGTGCGTGAGCCGGTCGAGTGGGACATCGTTCGCATCGACGGCGCACGCCTGATTCCCAAGGATCGGATCCTCTCCGGTGCGGCCATGGCCGAGTTGCCGCAGCACGTGCCGATCGTGCTCTACTGCAAAACCGGCATCAGGTCCGCGGAAGTGCTCAGCGCGGTCGTCGGTGCCGGTTTTGCCGACGCGTCCCATCTGCGGGGCGGAATAGTGGAGTGGGCCAAGCAAATAGACCCTGGTTTGCCCATCTACTGAAGCCGTGCGTGTGTGCGCGTCGTCCGCAGTGATGCAGCGATCGGCGGTAGCGTGGCGAGCGTGAGCTCTGTCGAACCCCCTCAGCACGTGATCTCTACGTTCGGGCTGCGCGATGTCGAGCCGGCACCCCTCGGCGCAGACTGGGACGGAGGGTGGCGTCTGGGTGACGTCGTGCTGTCTCCGGTGGCCGACCACGCCCGCGCGGCCTGGTCGGCCAAGGTACGCGAGACGTTGACGGTGGACGGAGTTCGACTCGCTCGCCCTGTGCGCTCCACCGACGGTCGGTACGTCGTGTCGGGCTGGCGCGCAGACACGTTCGTGGCCGGCGAACCCGAGCCCCGGCACGACGAGGTGGTCTCGTTGTCGTTGCGTCTGCACTCTGCGACGGCGCAACTGGAGCGTCCCCGATTCTTGGTTCAGCCGCCCGTTGCGCCGTGGGCAGATGTGGACGTGTTCGTCGCAGCCGACAGAGCGGCGTGGGAGGCCGTCCCCCTCCGATCGGCGCGCGGAGCAGGCGCACCCGAGCCGTCCTCCAGTGACGGAAAAAGCAGTCTCGAGTTGGTCAAACAGCTTGCGACACTGCGTAAACCCGTCGAGTCACCGGATCAACTGGTGCACGGCGACCTGTTCGGAACGGTGCTGTTCTCGGGCAGCGACGCACCCGGAATCAGCGACATCACGCCGTATTGGCGTCCCGCGCCGTGGGCCGCCGGAGTAGCGGTGGTGGATGCCCTGTCCTGGGGTGACGCCGACGACGGTCTGGTGGGTCGCTGGGACGATCTACCCGAGTGGCCACAGATGTTGCTGCGCGCGTTGATGTTTCGTCTCGCTGTTCACGCGCTCCATCCGCGTTCGACGTCCGAGGCCTTTCCGGGTCTCGCACGAACAGCAGACCTGGTGCGCCTCATTCTGTAGATTCCGTTGCGCGAGCGAGTGGTTCGGACAGTTCGTGGAACAGTGATCGAGCTGCATCCGACGCACGATCGGCGTCTCCGTCGATGACGGCATGGACGAGTGCGGTGTGCTCGGCGACGTAGTCGTCGTCGTGTTCGATGGCATGGTGGCGCATGGCGTCATGGATCACCGGCAGCAGTGAGTCGTAGAACTCCAGATAGATCGCGTTATGGCTGGCTGCGACGATGGCGCGGTGGAGGCGCGCGTCGATCCGGACGGCGTCCGCCAGTGGGGTCTCGTTCGACCACGCCGCGTTGCGATCCTTCAGCGCGCCCAGCATGACTCGGATGTCCTCGTCGTCGCGTCGGTCGGCGGCGAGCGCAGCTGCAGTGACCTCCAGGGTCTGGCGGAGTTCGGTGACGTCGCGGTGCCGGGCGTCCGAGAAGTACTTGCCAAGGGTGCCGCCGAGGTCGGAGCAGGTCATGACGAAGGTGCCCGAACCCTGCCTGCGCTCGACCATGCCGGCGTGCACGAGAGCTTGGACCGCTTCGCGAACAGTGTTGCGACCGGTCCCGGTGATTTCACACAATTCCGGCTCGGTGGGGATGCGGGTGCCCACCGGCCATCTCTGCGACGTGATCTCGTCACGCAACTGTGCGGTGACCTGGGTTATCAGGCTCGATCGCTGGACCTGCCGCACGTGGGCTCCTCGGACTGTGAACGTTTCGCCGTCGATAGTAATGCTTTGCACCCGATGATCCGGTCATCCTATGATTACGCGGTGAGTGCGCCTACCGTTCCCGATACCCGCCTCCGCAGTACCTCGCTCGTGCGCGGTCGAATTCTCGTCTTCTCTGCGATCGTGCTGTCTGCGCTGACACTGCGCGCCGCCGTGACCTCGATCAGCCCGCTGTTCGGCAGGATCGGCACCGACCTCCAGTTCGGCTCCACGGTGATCGGCCTCGTCGGTATGTTGCCGCCGGCGATGTTCGCCGTGTTCGGTCTGGCGACGCCGTTTCTCGCCAAGCGCACCGGACTCGAGCGAGCTGCACTGCTCGCCATGACTCTCACCACCATCGGTATGGCCACTCGGGCGTTCGCACCGAACACCGCGTCGTTGCTCGCGTTGTCCGCAATAGCCCTTGCAGGCATGGGTATCGGAAACGTCGTCATCCCGCCGTTGGTCAAGCGGTACTTCTCCGACCGCCTGGCGGTGGTGAGCACCATCTACATCTGTGCCTTGCAGGTCAGCACCATGGTCCCGCCTCTACTGGCCGTTCCCGTCGCCGACGCCCACGGTTGGCGCGTGTCCATCGGTGTCTGGGCCGTCGTCGGAGTGGCCGCCGCCGTGCCGTGGCTCGGTGTGGTGGTGGCCCGTCGCGGCCATGACGAGAGGGATGTCTCGGCCGAGGCCGGATCCTCGGCGGTGCACGCGCCGCCGAGCGGCCGAATTCATCGATCGTCGCTGGCGTGGGGAATGGTGATGATGTTCGCGATGACGTCGCTGATCACCTACGCGATGCTGACGTGGCTGCCGACGCTCCTGATCGACGCAGGCATCGGCGAAGCCTTGGCCGGTGCATCCGTTGCCGCGTTCGGTGCAATGGGATTGATCACCTCGCTGGCCGCTCCGACTCTCTGCGCGCGCGTGAAGAATCCGTACGGCATCGTGGTCGTCGCGGCCGCGTGCTACCTCGGTGGCTTCGCAGGACTGCACTGGTCTCCGGCTGCCGGAACCGTGGTGTGGGTGTGCCTCGTCGGGCTCGGCACCATGACCTTCCCGATGTCGCTGACGCTGATCAACCTCAGGACGCGCACCCCGGTCGGATCGTCCTCGCTGTCGGGGTTCACCCAGGGGCTGGGTTATGTGGTGTCCTCGACCGGTCCGATCCTGTTCGGGCAGCTGCACACGCTGTCCGGTGGATGGGGACTGCCGCTCGTGCTGCTGACCGGGTGCGTAGCGGTTCTGCTCGTCGGAGGATTCCTGTGCTGTCGACCGAGGATGCTCGAAGACACCTGGTGACGTTCGGCGAACGTCGACGCTTCAGCTCACGTCGGTGCTCGACGGCGCGTGAGACCAAGTTAATCAACGAGTCATCGCGCGCAGCGCCGCGGCAACATGGCTTTCCTATGTTCGGTTCACACACCGATCAGGAGGCCACAACGTGACCAGCCTTTCTCGCAGCGCTTCGGCAGACGCCGGCTCAGCCACCACCACGACGGTTCCGCCCGGAACAGTGCCCGTTTCCGTGAACCATCACATTGCGCACTGGAATTCCGAGGACGTCGAGGCCTGGGAGGCCGGTGGCAAGCAGATCGCCAAGCGCAATTTGATCTGGTCGGTGGTCGCCGAGCACGTCGGATTCTCGATCTGGTCGATCTGGTCGGTGATGGTGCTGTTCATGCCGTTGTCGGTCTACGGCATCGACGCGGCGGGCAAATTCTTCCTCGTCGCCGTCCCCACTCTCGTCGGCGCAATCCTTCGGATCCCGTACACCTTCGCCACGGCCAAGTTCGGTGGGCGGAACTGGACCATCTTCAGCGCCTTGGTGCTGCTGATCCCGACCGTACTGACGATGTACTTCATGCTGAATCCGGCGTCGTACACCACGTACATCATCGTGGCGGCGTTCGCCGGCGTGGGCGGTGGCAACTTCGCATCCTCCATGACGAACATCAATGCGTTCTATCCCCAGCGCGAAAAAGGTTGGGCGCTCGGCCTGAATGCAGGCGGTGGCAACATCGGCGTGCCCGTCATCCAGCTCATCGGGTTGCTCGTCATCGCCACCATCGGCAACACCGCGCCCGAGATCGTCTGCGCCGTGTATCTCGTGTTCATCGCGATCGCCGCCGTCGGTGCCGCGTTGTACATGGACAATCTCGACAACCAGAAGACCAACGGCCGCTCCATGATCGACGTGCTGAAGTTCTCCGATGCGTGGTGGATCGCCTTCCTCTACATCGGTACCTTCGGCTCGTTCATCGGCTTCAGTTTCGCGTTCGGTCAGGTGCTGCAGATCAACTTCCTCGCCGGACTCACCGACGGGGCCCCTGCAACCCCCGCGCTGCAGGCGCAGGCTTCGCTGCACGCTGCTCAGATCGCGTTCCTCGGTCCATTGCTGGGATCGCTGTCGCGGCCCTTCGGAGGCAAGCTCGCAGACAAGATCGGCGGCGGCAAGATCACCCTGTACACGTTCGTGGCCATGA
This sequence comes from Rhodococcus sp. WWJCD1, assembly GCF_002258735.1. NCBI lineage: Bacteria > Bacillati > Actinomycetota > Actinomycetes > Mycobacteriales > Nocardiaceae > Rhodococcus > Rhodococcus sp. WWJCD1. Next base: position 374,824 of record NZ_NOXY01000031.1, on the reverse strand, counting down.
CCTTCTCGACAGGAATTCTGGTAGCGGCCAGCACTTGGGACGACTCGACGCCCGGAGCGGCCAGCGGCACGGTCATGGTGCTCTTCGTCATCGGATTCATTGCACTCTTCTTGCTCTCGGGTCTGGGCAACGGATCGGTCTACAAGATGATCCCCGCGATCTTCGCCGCGAAGTCGGTTCAGCTTCAGGGCATGACGGTCGACGAGCAGCAGCACTGGTCGCGCAAGATGTCCGGCGCTCTCATCGGTATCGCCGGTGCGATCGGCGCGCTGGGCGGCGTCGGAATCAATCTGGTTCTGCGAGCGTCGTACTCGGGCACTGCGAAGTCCGCGACCACTGCGTTCTGGGTGTTCCTCGGCTTCTACATCGTGTGCGCGATCGTCACCTGGGCGATCTACCTGCGCAAGACCAGCTCCGCCGACGCTTCGGTAGCCGTCTGACGCGCTCTGGTTGAACGGACGAAAAGCTCTGCACGACAACGCAAATTCGGAAGGACCCGCAATGAAGAACGCGGTAGTGGTAGGTCATGGAATGGTCGGGCACCGGTTCGTCGAAGCGTTGCGCGCGCGCGACGAGGCGGCAGAGTGGAAGGTCACGGTCCTCTGCGAGGAAGCGTTGCCGGCGTACGACCGAGTGGGCCTGTCGTCCTACGTCGGTGCCTGGGACCACAAGGAACTGGCGCTGGCGGGTAACGACTACCCCGGTGACCTTCTCGTCGAGATGCGCACCGGAGTGCGTGCCGATCGCATCGACCGTGATCACCGGACCGTCGAGACCTCCGCGGGCGACTCGGTGGAGTACGACGCGCTCGTGCTCGCCACCGGGTCCTATCCGTTCGTGCCGCCGATCCCCGGGCACGATCTACCTGGCTGCTTCGTCTACCGGACCCTCGACGACCTGGACAAGATCCGGGCCCGAGCGGACGCAGCGGGCCCCGGTGCCGTGGGGGTCGTCGTCGGCGGAGGTCTACTCGGTCTCGAAGCGGCCAATGCACTGCAGAAGATGGGCATGACCCCGCACGTCATCGAGTTCGCTCCACGATTGATGCCGCTGCAGGTCGACGAGGGCGGAGGCGCGCTGTTGGCTCGTCTCGTCACCGAACTCGGGCTGAACGTCCATGTGGGAGTCGGTACATCGTCGATCTCCGAGAACGACAGCGCCGGCCTGACGGTCGAGCTGAGCGACGGCAGCACGATCGACGCCGCTCTGTTGGTGTTCTCCGCCGGTGTGCGTCCCCAGGATCGGCTGGCCCGCGAGAGTGGCCTCGAGGTCGGCGAGCGCGGCGGCATCATGGTCGACATCGGTTGCACTACATCCGATCCCGCCGTATTCGCGATCGGCGAGTGTGCCGCGGTCGAGGGCCGATGCTACGGCCTCGTTGCCCCCGGGTACTCGACGGCAGAGGTGGTGGCCGACCGATTGCTCGGCGGCGCAGCGCAATTCCCTGGTGCCGACATGTCCACCAAACTCAAGCTCATGGGCGTCGATGTCGCGAGCTTCGGCGACGCGATGGCGGCCACTCCGGGTGCTCTCGAGGTGGTATTCAGCGATGCGCCCAAGGGAACGTACGCCAAGCTCGTCGTGACCGACGACGCGAAGACCCTCCTCGGCGGCATCCTCGTCGGCGACGCCTCCGCGTATTCGCTGCTGCGTCCGCTCGTCGGACGAGAATTGCCCGGCGACCCCGGAGCCCTGATCTCACCGGCAGCCGAACAGGTCGGTATCGGTGCGCTGCCCGACGACGCCGAGATCTGCTCCTGCAACGGCGTGAGCAAGGGTGCCATCTGCTCGGCCATCGCCGACGGAGCGTGCGATCTGGCGGCCGTGAAGAGTTGCACCACCGCGGGCACCACCTGCGGCGGATGTCTGCCGTCCATCAAGTCGTTGCTGGCCGCATCCGGGGTGGTGCTCTCGAAGTCCTTGTGCGAGCACTTCTCTCAATCCAGGGCCGAGCTGTTCGAGATCGTTCGGGCAACGAACACACGCACCTTCTCGTCGCTGATCGCCAAGTACGGCAGCGGAACCGGCTGCGACATCTGCAAGCCCGTCGTCGCGTCGATCCTCGCATCGACGTCTTCGGATCACATTCTGGACGGCGAGCAGGCCTCGCTGCAGGACACCAACGATCACTTCCTGGCCAATATCCAGAAGAACGGCACGTACTCGGTGGTGCCGCGGATGCCCGGCGGCGAATGCACCCCCGAGCAGCTGATCGTCATCGGCGAGGTCGCTCGCGATTTCGGGCTCTACACCAAGGTGACGGGCGGACAGCGCATCGATATGTTCGGTGCCCGCGTCGAGCAGTTGCCTGCTATCTGGAAGCGCCTCGTCGACGCAGGCATGGAATCGGGCCAGGCATACGGGAAGTCGCTGCGCACGGTCAAGAGCTGCGTCGGTTCCAGTTGGTGCCGGTACGGTGTCCAGGATTCGGTGGGGATGGCCGTCGACCTGGAGAACCGCTATCGAGGGCTGAGGTCCCCGCACAAGATCAAGTTCGGGGTATCGGGCTGTGCGCGTGAGTGCGCCGAGGCCCGCGGCAAGGACGTCGGAATCATCGCGACCGAGGGTGGCTGGAACCTCTACGTCGGCGGAAACGGCGGGCAGTCACCCAAGCACGCTCAGCTGCTCGCCTCCAACCTCGACGATGCCACGTTGGTCAGTTTCATCGACCGCTACTTGATGTTCTACGTCCGCACCGCGGATCGACTGCAGCGGACCGCGCCGTGGCTCGAGTCGCTCGACGGAGGACTCGAGCATCTCAAGGCCGTCGTGTGCGACGACAGCCTCGGCATCGGCGCGGAACTCGAAGCCGACATGGAGCGCCACGTCGCCGGCTACAAGGACGAGTGGGCCGGCGTGCTCGAGGACGACGAGAAGCTCGGTCGATTCGTCTCGTTCGTCAACGCACCGGCCGAGGCCGATCCCACCATTGCGTTCGACGACTCCGGAGCACGCAAGATTCCCGTGCTGATGGGAATGCCGCGCGTCGGTGCCTAGGACCGACCCCGGCCTGACATACGCCAGGTCACGAAACTGAGTGCATGTGCACAGGTGAGTAATCGCGACTTAACGGCCCAGAAACACTGACAACGTGGAATAGCTGACCAGGAGGTACGCCATGACTGTCATCGACTCACGTACAGCGGTACCGAACGACATTGCTCGTAGTTGGACCCCGGCCTGCACGCTGGACACGCTGATTCCGGGGCGCGGGGTAGCGGTGCTCCTGCGCGGAGGCACGCAGGCGGCGTTGTTTCTGCTCGACGACGGACGACTGTTCGCGGTGGGCAACATCGATCCGTACGGACGCGCAGCGGTGATGTCGCGCGGCCTCGTGGGTGACCGCGGTGGCGAGCCCACGGTCGCATCACCGTTGCTCAAGCAGGTCTTCTCCTTGGTCGACGGGCGCTGCCTCGACGATGCGGAGGTCGGTCTCGGATCCTTCGAGGTCTCCTGCGTCGAGGGTGTCGTGCTCGTCCGCGGCGGCTCTACGTGAGCGAAATCGCGGGGGCAGGAACGCCTCTGGCCGGGTTCACCGTCGGGATCACGGCGTCGCGTCGGGCCGAGGAATTCGCAACTCTGCTCGAGCGGCGGGGAGCAACCGTGATGCATGCCCCCGCGATCCGCATCATCCCGCTCGCGGACGATGCCGAGCTGGAACGCGTGACCGCGGCGATCATCGCGCATCCACCCGAAATTACCGTCGCCACAACAGGCATCGGATTCCGAGGCTGGGTCGAGGCCGCAGACGGATGGGGGCGGGCAGAAGAACTCGGGTCTGCGCTCGGGGCGTCCCGGTTGCTGGCCCGCGGTCCCAAGGCAACGGGTGCGATCAGGGCCGCCGATCTCCGCGAGGACTGGTCGCCCGCCTCCGAATCCTCCGCGGAGGTACTCGAGCATCTACTCGCCGAAGGGGTCGAGGGCAAACGTATCGCCGTGCAACTGCACGGCGCGACGACCGAATGGGAGCCGATCCCGGACTTCTGCGAGGTACTGCGCTGTGCCGGAGCCGAAGTGGTTCCGGTGCCGGTGTATCGCTGGACGGCCCCCGACGACCAGGGTCCGATGGACCGCATGATCGAAGCCGTCGTCGTCGGCGATCTCGACGCACTCAGCTTCACCTCCGCGCCTGCGGTGGCCTCGATGCTGATGCGCGCCGACGAGAACGGGGTGCTCGAACCCCTGTTGCAATCGATGCGTACGCGGGTGCTTCCGGTGTGCGTCGGGCCGGTGACGGCAGCACCCCTCGAACAACTGAACGTGGCCACCACGCAGCCGGCGAGAGCGCGTTTGGGCGCTTTGGCGCGGCATATCGCCGAGGAATTGCCGAGGCGGACCGGTCGTCTTCATGCAGGCGGACACGTGGTGAGTGTGCGCGGCCGGTGCGTCGTGGTCGACGGTGAAGTGCGACCGGTGTCGCCGGCCGGAATGGCGTTGATGAAGACACTCGCTCGCAATCCTGGACGCGTCGTCTCCCGGGAAGACTTGCTTGCGTCCTTGCCCGGTGGTGGAGGTGACACCCACGCGGTGGAAACAGCGATGACCAGACTCCGGTCCTCTCTCGGCGCGCCGAAGGCGATCCAGACCGTGGTCAAGCGTGGGTATCGGATCGCACTCGATCACGTCGAAACCGAATCGGACTGCGATTCCGAGGAGCCTGCCGTGCACGCGCGTGTGGCCGTCGTCGAAGGAGGGAAGTACTGATGACTGCGACTCCGGTGTTGGTGGCACACGGCACCCGAAACCCCCGTGGTGTCGAGATGATCGCCGCACTTGCCGATGCCGTGTCGACGCAGATCGGTGCCACTCGCGTGGCATTCGTCGACGTACTCGGACCGTCCCCGGCCGAAGTGCTGCGCGACACCCCCGGGTCGGCGGTCGTGGTTCCGGCATTCCTGGCGTCGGGCTATCACGTCCACTCCGACGTACCGCGAGAAATTGCCGAAAGCGCTCATAGCTCGGTCGCGGTCACCCGTGCTCTGGGACCGGACCCCGTACTCGCGGAGGTCATGCTCGATCGGCTACGCGACACCGGTTGGCGCACAGGCGATTCGATCGTGCTCGCCGCCGCAGGGTCGTCCGACCCCCGAGCGCTGGCAGAACACGTTCGAGCAGCAGCGATGCTGGCCGACGTCGCGGGGGTCCCGGTACGCATCGGGTACGTCGCCACCGCTGTCCCCACCGTGTCCGAGGCGGTGTCGGCTCTCCGAGAGGAGGGACATACTCGAATCTTCGTTGCATCGTATCTGTTGGCGCGCGGGCTCTTTCACAATCGATTGGCCGACGCAGGTGCAGACGGCGTCGGTGAGCCGCTGGGGGTCCATCCAGCAATCGTGGATCTGGTGGTGGCCCGCTACTTCGAGGGCGTCCGATCGCTGGAGAGCGGATCGCTCAGTACGGCAACGGAAGGATGGTCACCGGTTCGTCGGCGCTGATCTCGGCCGGAACCAGTGCGAGCGCATCCCGGCCGACCAGGTGAGCCAGATGTGCAGTGCGTACCTCGGTATCTGCCCGCCAACGCGTGCCGTCGACGTTGACGGGGACGAGGCGAGGGACTGCAGATCGAACGTCCGCGGCATTGGACAACAGACCCATTCGTGGTGGACGCACCGTTCTGCCGGTCAATGCGTCGACGATCGCCGGAGCCGTCAGCAGTGCCGTTCCGACGGCCGCCAGGGGGTTGCCGGGTAATCCGAGTACCACTGTGCCGTCGGGCAGCGCCGCAGTGATCTGGGAACCACCGGGTCGGACACGCATCCGGCCGACGATGGGCTTCGCGTCGAGTGTCGCCAGGGTCGAGCGCAGTTGATCGGCGGCACCGCCTCCGGTGGCTCCGACCACGACGACGACGTCCAGGTCCTGCGTGCGAGTCAGGACGTCTCGAAATTCCGTCGCCGAGTCGTCGAGCAGTGTCACATCGACGACCGCGATGCCGCAGTGCGACAGGTACTCCGGCAACACCGATCCGAGAACGTCTCGGGTCTCGCCGGGGGCCAGCGGTCCACTCGATCGAATCTCGTTGCCGCTGATCACTATTCGACCACGAACTGGACCGCGCACCGTCACGTCGAACACTTCCGCGCTGGCGGCGAGAGACCGTACCGCCGCATCGATCGGAGTTCCCGCGGCGACCAGCTCGGTGCCCGGCAGCCAGTCCTCGCCGCGCCGACGTGTGTCGTCGGACTCGGCTGCGGTCGACGGTCGACGCACCGACCCGTCCGGATCGTGTGTCACGTGCTCGTCGCGCACCACCGACGTCGCTCCGGGCGGAAGCGCAGCACCGGTCGCGATGCGCACCGCTGTTCCGGCGGTGAGTCCGGCGATGTCGACACTTCCTGCGTACGCGATGTCGGGCCGCAGCGTCCACGGCCCGGAGCCGCAGACGGCGTAACCGTCCATCGCGGAGATGTCGACTGCCGGCAACGCGGTCTGGGACACGAGGGGTTCCGCGAGGACGGTTCCGGCACTGTCCTGCAGCGGAATACGACGGACAGGTAGGGGAGTGAGGCTGCTTCGAATGCGCTCCAATGCGTCGGCGACCTCGAGCGTCTGCGACGGCTGCGCGGCGAGGCGAGCGGCCAGAAGGTCGGCAGGGGTGTCGCAGTCCTCGATATCGGGAAGTGCGATGACCTGATGATCGATCGGAACGATCCGGCGCATCGGTGCACCTTCTACCGAATCCAGCTGTGCCACAGCGGAACGCAGCGCGGCGTGCTGCCACACTCCCAGCAGGAACTGTGTGCGCCCCGCGCTGTCGCGAGCGAATACTGCATGTGCTGCGGAGTGTGCGATGGAATCGATCAGGGATCCTATCGCGGCGGAATCGAGAAGTGGAATGTCCGCCGCGACGACGGCCACCAGATCTGCAGTGTGTTCCGAGTCTGCACTGTCATCGAGGGATCGGAGTCCCGCGGCGAGGGCCGAAACGGGCCCACCGCCGGCAGGCGACTCACGGGTCTGGACAACGTGGTCCGCCACCCCGGCGCGTGGTGGACCCACCAGAACCGTTCTGCGGCAGTTCGATACGGCGTCCACCGCGATGTCGACCATTCGACGGCCGCCGACGGTCAAGGCCGGCTTGTCGACCTCCTGCGGCGACGTCGAATGCTCGGGATCGGCCATCCTCGATCCGCGACCGCCGGCGAGGACGATCGCATCGCAGACCGGCGTCACGGTGCGAGCGCTGTCATGTCGGCAAAGGCACGTTCTGTAGCCGAACCTGCCCGCGTGCAATGATCTTTCCGCTGTCGGAGGCGGTGATCGTGACCAGCCACAATTGCTGAACACGGCCCTGCTGCAACGGTTCTGCGAGAACGTCGACGCGTCCGCCCTTGCTCGCGCGGAGAAAGTCGGTGCCGTTGTGCACTCCGACGGCGAACTCACCGCGATCCTTCACCGCCTCGCTGGCACCGATGCTGGCGGCGCTCTCGACAGCGGTCGTGTAGACCCCGCCGTGTACGACGCCCCACGGGGTGAGGTGCTCGTCCGTCAAATCGATGTGACCCGCCACCCGGGTGCCCGAGACCTCGTCGACGACAAGTCCGGCAGAGGCGACGAAGGTGCTCGCCTTCGACAGGGCGAACTTCGCCGTGGGGCGTGGATCGAATTGCCCGAGCCCGTCTCTGATGTTCATCCTCCGAGGTTAGTGGTCGGCTCGAGCGGCGATGGGAGCGCCCCGAAGTCGAATCGAATCGACTTCAGCGGCACTCTGCCGTCGTGGACTGCCACTCCTTCGCTGCGCAGCGTCTCGAGCTGCCGGGTGGCGAGGTGCGGGGCGGGCCTGCCACTGGCTCCGAGGACGCGATGCCACGGGAGGTCGGCGGAGTCGGTGCGCATGATCCATCCCACGATGCGTGGACTCGACAGGTCGGCAGCGGCCGCGATGTCTCCGTACGTGGCGACGAATCCCGAGGGAATGGACGCGACCAATGCGCGCACTCGCTCGACCTGTTCTTCGGTGATCGGGGCCATCTAGAGCACGGATCGCACCAGCTCGGCCACCTCGACCGGCTTGGCCTGGCCGACCATGTGATCGCAGTCCAGTTCGACGGTGCGCAGGTTCTCACCGAGTTTCTCTCGCAGTACAGCAAGGAATTCGTCGGTGACATAGGGAGGTTCGACGCGCATGGCCCGAACCACGATGGTCGGGACGCTCTCGGCGGGTACCACGATCGGACGAGCGAGCTCGCCCCACGTCGCAACGATCGCCGGAATCGACATGCGCCACGCCACCTTTCCGCCGTCGGCGGGAACCAGGTGGTCGGCGACCTCGCGGTCGAGCAACTCTGTGGGTACGTCCGCCCACGCCCCGTGGATCTTCTCCGATCGCGCCTCGTCGGCGTCGGTGTAATCGGGTGACTTCGCGGTGGCCTCGGCCACCTCGAGCAGCTCCTCCGGTGGCAGAGCGATCGCGGGATCGAGCAGCACCAGCGCCCGCACCGCGTCCGGGAATCTCTGCGCGAGATGGACGGCCAACGCGCCGCCGTACGAATGTCCGAGCACCACTACCGGGCCGCGCGCGTGGGCGTCCAGTACGGCTTTGAGAGCCGTGACCTGCGCGTCGATGTCCCAGGGCGGCGTGGCCGGGGAATAGCCGTGGCCGATCAGATCAGGAGCCAGAATTCGAGCTTCGGGCAGGTGATTCTCGGCGAGATCCCACCAGCGGGCACCATGACCGGTCACACCGTGAACGGCGAGGATTTCAGGACCGTCTGCGGGTCCGAACGTATGCAGATTCAACTCGGGCACGTCGACCACTATGCCGCATCTGCTCAAGACCAACGAAACAACCGGATTGCACACGCGGATCCGAGGACCACGGTGGCTCCCAGCCCTATCGGTCCGGCCACGTCGACCGAGGTTCCGGCCCAGGCAGCTCCGAGAGCCGTGACGGTGGCACCGAAGGGAAGGACCTCACCGACGATCTCGACAGGACCCGGTAGATCCGCGACCGGTCCGAACAGACCGCCGGTGGCACCGAGAACCAGGAACAGAGTCAGGCCGATCGCGACGGCCGAGTTCGCTGTGGGTGCGACGGCAGCGACCACGATCCCCAGCGAGTACATTGCCGCGGCACCCAGCATCAGAATGGCCGCAACCAGGATCGGGTTGTGTGGGGGCGTAATTCCGAAGAACAGAGCAGCTGTGGACAGAGCAATGCCGGTTCCGAGTGTCGCTTGGACGGCGCTGGTGATCACCTGTGCAGCAAGCACCTGCGTCGGTCCGATCGGTGTCGTGGACAGGCGCTTCAGCACGCCGGACTTGCGATAGAGCGCAAGAAAGCTCGGCATGTTCACGATTCCGATGACGGCGATGATCATGGTCAGGGCAAGCGGCAGTACGAACCGATCGAATGCTGTGATTGCGCCCGGCCCGACGATTTCCGCCGAGGTAGCGGATCCGTTCATCAGAAGTACCAGAACCGGGAGGGCGATCGGGACGATCAGGCCGGCTGTGTCCCGGGTGACCATACGCATTTCGGCCCCGACGAGTGCGCCGGTGGCGCGCAGGCCCGGACGCGGCGCAGCGCGGATGTCGTGTGTGGTCATGCCGAGCTCCGTTCGGTGAGCGTCAGGAATGCGTCCTCGAGGGTGGCCCGGTGGTCGCCTCCGAGGCCGGCGTCGGCGATCAGAGACTCCGGTGTGCCGGTGGCCACGACGACCCCTCGATCGAGGACGGTGATGCGATCGCACAAGCGGTGTACTTCGTCCATGTGATGGCTGACCAGCAGGATGGTGACACCGGCTGCGCGGAGATCCTCGATCAGTCGCCACACGGTGCGTCGCGCATCCGGGTCGAGTCCGGTGGTGAGCTCGTCGAGCATGACAACCCGAGGGGAGCCGATCAGTGCGAGGACCACCGACAACCGTTGTTGCTGGCCTCCGGACAACCGCTCGTACCGCACGCGGCGGTGCTCGTGCAGACCCACCGCACGGACGAGAGCGTCTCGATCGGCAGGTCGACGGTAGAAGGAGGCGAACAGATCGACCAGTTCGGTAACGGTGAGCGCGGTGTGAAGGTCGTTGGACTGCAGCTGCACTCCCAGAACGGCGCGTACTCGATTGCGGTCGGTGAAGGGGTCGAGTCCCAGAACCCGCACGGCACCGGAGGTCGGCCTACGAAGGCCTGCAACGGTTTCGACCAGGGTCGTCTTACCGGCACCGTTGCGCCCGAGCAGGCCGTGCGTCTCGCCTTCGACGACCGAGAGGCTGACGCCTGCCACGGCGGTGCGCTCTCGATAACGCTGGGTGATGTCTCGAACGTCTATCGCTGCCATCCGATGTTCCCTTCTCGATTGTGTCGATCTCGACGCTAGATCCGCCGTGGCTTGCGCGCAGGTGCCGATCGTCACCGAAGGTGATCGTGACTTTCGGCAGGGGTGTGCGGGTGGAGCGGGCGATAGGGTCGACAGAATGAGGTGCCTCGGACCCGACGTTCTGGCCGGTGCGTTCGTGTCCGCGCTCGCGGTCGCGATGGGCGCTCTCGTCGTCCTCGATCGGTCGATCGCCGACAGTATCTTGGTTCCGCGTTGGGTCTGGGCCACGCTGTTCGCGGCCTTCCTGCTCGTGCAGACCACGGGCATGTGGTGGGAAGACCGGCTCCCGAATCGCCTTGTCCGCGCGAGCTTCGCCGCGCAGGTGATGCTGGCACCGGTTCTCGTGCTGACCGCCCCGACTGCAGGTTGGTTGCCCATTCTGCTGGTCTTCACCTCGACGTTCGCCGTGTATCGGGTGTCCGGCTCGTCGGTGGCGGTCATCGTTGCGGTCTACACCTGCTGTGTTGGGGTGTCGGTTGCGATCCGGGATGGACGGATCTCCGAAATCGCGCTGATCATGTCGATCTACGGTGCCCTGCAGGTGGCCAGTGCGTTGTCGGTGACCGCACAGCTACGACAGGCTCGGTTGCGCCGGGAACTTGCGGTCGCGCACGCCGAACTGCGCACCGCCAGTGCGTTGTTGGACGATTCCTCCCGGGCCGACGAGCGATTGCGAATCGCGCGCGAGTTGCACGATGTGCTCGGTCACCAGCTCACCGCCCTGAGCCTCGAGCTCGAGGTGGCGTCCCATCAGGTCTCCGAGCCTGGGCGCGAGCATGTCGTTCGGGCCCGATCCATTGCGCGTGACCTGCTCGGCGACGTTCGGTCGGCCGTCGGCGAGGTGCGCAGCAGGACTCCGGTGCTGGGGGAGTCGCTCGATCGTCTGGTTGCCCGGCTACCCGAACCGGTCGTGCATCTGACGGTCGACCCCGAGATCAGGGTCGACGACACTCGCGCGGTGGCGGTGGTCCGCTGCGTGCAGGAGATGATCACCAACACCATTCGCCATGCGAATGCCGATGAGATGTGGATCGAGGTACGCGCGGATCCGACGGGTGCGCTGTCGGTCTCGGTGCGCGACGACGGCCGGGCGTCGGCCGATTTCGAGCCGGGGCACGGTCTGCAGGGAATTCGAGAGCGCATCGAAGGACTGGGCGGCACGGTCACGTTCTCGGTCGATCGCGGATTCACGGTGTACGCGTCGGTGCCCGCACCGTGATCACGGTTTTGATCGTCGACGACCACACTCTGGTCCGGCAGGGTATCCGCAGCCTGCTCGAGCTGGATCCCGACATCGAGGTGACCGGCGAGGCGGACGACGGCGCCGCTGCGATCGCGTCGATCGAATTCGACCCTCCCGATGTGGTGTTGCTCGATCTACGGATGCCGCGGTTCGACGGCCTGTGGACGCTTCGGGCAATGCAGGAGAAAGGAATTCGGGTGCCGGTCCTGGTGCTGACAACGTTCGACGACGACGAGTTGGTGCTCGGGGCGCTGCAGGCGGGGGCGAAGGGCTACCTACTCAAGGACGTGACCTTCGAGCGGCTCGGCGGTGCTGTCCGTGAACTCGCGGCCGGGCGCACCTTGGCGCAACCTGCCATCACCGAGAGACTGCTGGACGCTTTTCGGACCGGCAAGCACGGCCCGAGTGACGTCGTGATCGCCGAAACACTCACGGCGAGAGAGATCGACGTCCTGCGGCTCGTCGCAAGCGGGTACACCAACAGATCGATCGCCGTTGCACTGCATCTGGCCGAAGGAACCGTCAAGAACCATATGTCGTCGGTCATTCTCAAACTCGGTGCGAACGACAGAACAAGCGCTGTTCTGCGTGCGCTGCGGGACGGGCTGCTCGACTGACCGGGCCCACCGTTCGGTCCGGGCGGCGGCCGATGTGTCGGTGGTCCGTGATTGCATCTGTACTCATGAGCACGGACGGCAGGCACGGCGCGACGGTCACCCTCGTCCGTGCACCCAAGGTGGCTCGGCCCGCCCGCACGTGGGTCGGCGCGGCTGCTCGGCTGTTGTCGTCACGACCGGATTCGGCGGCCGAGGCTGCGCAGGGCGCACCCCGGTGGAATCCGTGGCAGGTACTCGGTGGCCCCGGAACGGGAAAGACATCGCTCGTCGCCGACTACGCGGTCTCGCGCATCGTCTCCGGGGACCCGGAATCGGTTCTGGTGCTGACACAGTCCAAACGGGCGGCAACCGCGGTGCGCGAGGTGATCACCTCCGGCCTCTTCAGTGGAGACCACGCGCTGAGAGCGACACGTGAACCGTTGGTACGTACGGTGCACTCCTATGCCTTCGCGGTGCTCAGGCTCCAGGCGTCTCTCTACGGCAACCCGCCACCGCGGCTGCTGACCGGTGCCGAACAGGACGCCGTGGTGCGCGAGATGCTGCGCGGCGACCTCGAGGACGGTGCCGCGGAATGGCCGGATCGGTTGCGTCCGGCGCTCGGCACCTCGGGGTTCGTGACGGCGGTGCGGGACATGATGCTCAGGTCCGCCGAACGCGGAATCGGGCCGGAAGACCTCGTCAAACTCGGTCGCAAGCACGGCAAACCCGAGTGGGTTGCGGTCGGGCGGTTCGCCGCTCGGTACGAGCAAGCCATGTTGCTGCGCGGAGCAGTGGGCGTCGAAGCTGCGGGAGCCACGGCACCTGGTCTGGATGCCGCCGAGCTCATCGGTGCCGCGCTGATGGCGTTCGCCACCGACCCGGAACTGCTTCGCAGTGAACGTGCCCGCATCCGCCACCTCGTCGTCGACGATGCTCAGCACCTCGATCCGCAAGCAGCACAATTGGTTCGGCTGATCGGTACCGACACCGAATCGACCGTCGTCGCGGGGGACCCCGATCAGTCCGTGTTCACTTTTCGTGGTGCCGATCCCACATTCGTGGCCGACCTGGTCGAGGTGAATTCGCCACGGCGAGTGGTGCTGACGCGCAATCACCGGTCCGTGCCGGAGGTTGCCGAGTTGACCGACATCGTGGCGAGGCGTCTGCCCGGGCTGGGTCGGCACCGGTGTCCCGAGCCGGTGGCCGTTGCCCGATTCGGCAACCCTGCGGGGCGGGTGCATGTCGCGTCCTCGCCGGCCAAGGAAGCCGCGATCATCGCCGACGCCATGCGGCGAGCCCATCTGATCGACGGTATGCCGTGGTCCGAGATGGCCATCGTGGTGCGGTCGGTGCCGAGGACCGTTGCACCGTTGCGCCGGGCACTGCACGCAGCAGGTGTTCCGATGGTCACGCCCACTTCCGAGCTTCCGCTGCATCGCCAGCACGGGGCGGTGGGTCTACTGCTGGTACTGCGTGCGATCTCAGATCCGACCTTCGACGGTGAAGATGCACTGGCATTGCTGTCCGGGCCGATCGGCGGAGCCGATCCGGTTGGTCTTCGTCGACTGCGTAGGGGCATGAGAAGACTCGAGCTCGCGTCGGGCGGTGAACGCGACTCGGCCGAACTTCTCAGGGGCGTCCTCACCGACGATTCTCGTGGAAAGAGCGGTTGGATCGGCGGACTGTCGGATGTGGAGTCCGCGCCACTGCGCAAAGCCCTCGGCGTGATCCGAAAGGCGAGGGCGGTTGCCCGGACGGGTCGCGGTGTCGAGGACGTGTTGTGGGCAGCCTGGCAGGCATCGGGTCTCGAACGTCGGTGGGCCGGCGCGTCCGCGTGGGGTGGCTCGGCCGGTGCCCAGGCGGACCGTGACCTCGATGCAGTGGTTGCGTTGTTCGATGCGGCGGCAGCCTATGTCGACAGACTGCCGCGGGCACAGATCGGCGGGTTTCTCGATTACATTGCGCAGCAGGAGATTCCGACTCTGAACTCGCATCGCGCCACGGTTCGGGCCGACGCCGTCACCCTGCTCAGTGCGCACTCTGCTGCGGGTCGGGAATGGGAGCTCGTTGCGGTGGCCGGGGTTCAGGAAGGTCTGTGGCCGGGGCTCCGAGCGCGCGGAAGCCTCCTCGGAACCGACACACTGGTCGACCTCGTGTCCGGAACGTTCGACGCCGGAGCAGCACTCGACGGGCGTCTGTCGAAATCGGCACCCCTTCTCGCCGAGGAGCGCACGCTGTTTCTGGTGGCGTGCAGCCGCGCTCGATCGACTCTGCTCGTCACTGCCGTCGATTCCAGTACCGGCGATGCCGACCTCGTTCGTTCCCGCTTCGTCGACGAACTGCGCGGGGTGGACGTCGACGGCGAGTCCCTCCTTCCGCTCGAAGCGCCCGAGTCCGCACATCGGGTGTTGGCGCTGCCGATGCTGGTTGCCGAGCTGCGCAGTGTCGTGTGCGATCCAGTCGTTGCCGAACACGATCCGGACAAGCGAGCCCGAGCTGCTCGCCATCTGGCCACTCTCGCCGACGCCGGTGTCCGAGGCGCGCATCCGGACGAGTGGTTCGGCGTGGCGGGGCTCAGCACCGACGCGCCGTTGTGGCAGCTCGGCGACGGTCCGGTGCCGTTGTCGCCGTCGACGGTGGAACAACTCACCACCTGTCCGCTGCGGTGGATGCTCGAACGTCACGGCGGCAACGACGGCACCAACACCCATGCGGTCACCGGCACTCTCGTGCACACTCTCGTCCAGGCAGTGGCCGGTCGGATGCCACCGGAGCAACTTCGTCGTGCTCTCGAAACAGCATGGGATGCAGTTGATCTCGGTTCGCAGTGGTACTCGCGGCATGAGCTGGATCGAACCGGGGCCATGCTGGAGACATTCGAGAGTTGGCTGCACGGCAGTCGAGGCGAGCTCACCGAGGCCGGAGTGGAAGTACAGGTCGACGGCGTCCTCGAAGCGCGGTCCGAGAACGAGCCGGCGGTCGCGTTGCGTGGACGTATCGATCGACTCGAACACGACCCGGACGGTCGGCCGGTGATCATCGACGTCAAGACGGCGAAGACCGTCATGTCGAAGGAGGACGCACGTAACCACCATCAGCTGGCCACCTACCAAGTTGCAGCTGCAGCCGGTGCGATCGAGGGCGAGCCCGCGAGCGAACCCGGCGGAGCCCGGCTGGTGTTCGTTGCCAAACCGCACAACAAGGACGGGGCGACTCAGCGCGTACAGGAAGTTCCGACACCGGAGAAACTCGAGGAGTGGCGGGACACCGTGCACCAGGCAGCGTCGGCCACGCAGGGGCCGACATTCGAGGCGCGCGTGAACGACGGCTGCAGGCACTGCCCGGTCAAGTCCAGTTGCCCGGCACACGAGACCGGCAGGCAGGTGACCGAGCAGTGACGACACCGACCAAGAAGCGGACCGGTTCGGTGCGGGTGTCGCCGGTCGAGCTCGCCCGGGCACTGGGACAGAAGCATCCGCCGACCGACGAGCAGGCTGCGGTGATCGCGGCCCCGCCCGGCCCCATGCTCGTGGTGGCAGGAGCGGGGGCGGGCAAGACCGAGACGATGGCCGCCCGTGTGGTGTGGATGGTGGCCAACGGTTTCGTTGACCCGGACCAGGTGCTCGGCCTGACCTTCACGCGAAAGGCCGCGCAGCAGTTGACGTCTCGGATCAGGGCGCGGCTGGCTCGGCTGGCCGGATCCGATCTGGTGCGCGCACTCGATCCCAGTCTGGCACTGCGTGAACGGATTCTCGGTGCCGAGCCCGAAGTGAGCACGTATCACTCCTACGCAGGCCGACTGCTCACCGAGCACGGATTGCTGCTGCCTATCGAACCGTCCGCGACACTGCTCTCGGAAACCGAACTGTGGCAGCTGGCGCACCGCGTCGTCAGCACCTGGGACGGCGACCTGGACACCGACCGAAACCCCACGTCGGTGACCGAGGCGGTATTGGCGCTCTCGGGCCAGTTGGCCGAGCATCTCGTCGATCCCGATGAGCTGCGCCAAGCACACGTGGAGTTGGAGAAACTGGTACACACGCTCGGGCCGGGCCCGCGACAACGCGGCGGCCCCACCAAAGAGTTGCTGAACATCCTCGACGCGCAGCATCAACGAATCGGGTTGCTGCCTTTGGTGGAACGGCTGGGCCAGACTCTGCGCCGAGAGGGCGCTCTGGATTTCGGCTCGCAGATGTCGATGGCGGCGCGGGTCGCGGCCGAGCATGCGGAGGTGGGTATAGCCGAACGGCAACGTTTTCGGCTGGTACTGCTCGACGAATACCAGGACACCGGGCACGCTCAACGCGTCCTGCTGTCGTCACTGTTCGGATCGGGCGGCGACCCCACGTTGGCGCTGACGGCGGTGGGCGATCCGATGCAATCGATCTACGGCTGGCGCGGTGCGTCGGCAGCGAACCTGCCGCGGTTCGCCACCGACTTTCCGCAGGCCGACGGTGGTCCAGCCCCTCGACTGGAACTACTCACCAGTTGGCGAAATCCGCCCGAGGCGCTGACTCTGGCGAACCTGATCACCGATCCACTGCGCCGCGTCGGTGTTCCGGTGCCGACTCTGCGGGCCCGTCCCGGAGCTGTTCCCGGAGACGTCCGAATTGCCGTCACCGAGACCGTTCTGGGCGAACGCGAGTGGATTGCCGACCGGATTGCGGGGGAGTACCGCTCGGCCCTCGAGCAGGATCGGCCGCCGCCCACCGCTGCAGTTCTGGTGCGACGCAACGCCGATGCCGAACCCATCGCCGAGGTACTGCGCAGCCGTGGGTTACCCGTGGAGGTCGTCGGGCTAGGCGGATTGCTGCACGTTCCCGAGGTGGCAGACATCATCGCGATGCTGCGACTGGTCGCCGACCCGACTGCCGGCAGTTCCGCGATGCGCATCCTCACCGGTTCTCGGTGGCAGATCGGCCCGACGGATCTTCGGGCACTCTCCCAGCGCGCCCGAGAACTCGAGATCCGCAGCGGGTACGGCACCGCGGGTCGGGTCGACGACCCCGAGACGTTGGACGCCGCACTCGGCAGCGCACTTCCCGGCGAGCAGTCCGAGCAGGCGGGACTGGCAGACGCGATTGCCGATCCTGGTTCGACCGAGCGGTACTCGGAGGTCGGCTACCGGCGGATCGTCGCCCTCGCGGGTGAACTACACCTGCTGCGCGATCGAATCGGGCAACCGCTGGCGGAGTTGGTCGGCGACATCGAGCGGATCATGAACATCGGCGTCGAAGCGCAAGCCCGCACGCCGATCGGGACCGACGGGGCAGTCGGCCGCGAACATCTGGATGCATTCGCCCACGTGGTGGCCGACTACGCCGATAATCCCACCGCCACGGTGACCGGATTCCTGTCGTTCCTCGCTGCTGCGGAGACGGTCGAGGACGGCCTCGCACCAGGCGAGGTCGACGTCGCCCCACATCGAGTTCAGGTGCTCACTGTCCACTCTGCGAAGGGCCTCGAATGGGAGGTCGTGGCCGTGCCGCACGTAGCGAAAGGCGTGTTCCCGTCCTCGAACGCGTCCTCGACGTGGCTCGGAGCCATGGCCGAACTACCGCCGTCGCTGCGCGGTGATCGCGCGCTGGACGGCGAGGGCTCCGAGGGCGTTCCGGTTCTCGAGCTCGACCAGCTGTACAACCGAAAGGACCTGGAGGATGCAGTAAAGAACCACAAGGATGCGCTCGCCCGCCGCCGGCTCGCGGAGGACCGGCGGCTGTTCTACGTGGCGCTGACCCGAACCGAACGGGTGCTGTTGGTGTCCGCGCACCACTGGGACCAGACGTCGACGAAGTCGCGTGGGCCATCGGAGTTTCTCGACGAATTGCACAGGCAGGTCAGCGGATCCGATGACGCCGCGGCTGTGATCGAGCAGTGGGCCCCGGCTCCGGAGGACGGAGTGCAGAACCCACTCGGGGCTGTGCCGCACACGGCGTCCTGGCCGCGAGACCCGCTCGGATCCAGACGTGGTGCGGTCGAGAGCGGTGCGCGGGAGGTGCTACGCGCACTGGCAGATGGCGATGCGGCGCAGCGCAATTCGAGTGAGAACACGGACGACCCAACCCTGACCGACCCGGAGAACTGGGCTGCCGATGTCGAGACCCTGCTGGCGGAGCGGGCAGCGAGGTCGGTCGCGGGAGTCGACGTGGCATTACCGGGCAACCTGTCGGTGACGCAGTTGGTGGACCTGGCCGCAGATCCCGATGGCCTGGCATCGCGACTGCGCAGGCCGTTGCCGTTTCCTCCGAACCCATTGGCGCGCAGAGGAACTGCATTTCACGCCTGGGTCGAGCGGCGGTTCGGTGCAACCCGGTTGCTCGACCTCGACGAGTTGCCGGGCTCGGCCGATACCGGTGCGTCGGCCGACGTCGACCTGGAAACGTTGCAGCAGGCGTTCCTGGACTCGGAATGGTCGCTGCGCAGCCCCGTCGAGGTGGAGGTCCCGTTCGAGACGTCCGTGGCGGGCACGGTGCTGCGCGGTCGAATCGACGCCGTGTTCGCGGACCCCGACGGCGGCTGGACCGTCGTCGACTGGAAAACCGGTGCAGAGCCGACGGCGTCGGAACAGCAGGCAGTGGCGATGCAACTCGCGGCCTACCGATTGGCGTGGGCCGAGCTGATGTCGATCGGGCAGGCCGAACCGGTTTCGCTGGACCGCGTTCGCGCGGCGTTCCACTATGTCCGTAGCGGCCACACCATCTCGCCCGAGAACCTGCCGGACGCAGCAGCTTTGGCCGAACTTCTGGAGGGTCCGGCCGTGTCGACGCCGATCGACGCTACTGCGCGTTCCGTCGAGCCTTCAGAGCCTCGGTGACCAGTGGGATCTGCAGCGGCAGACGGGCGATCATGGCTGCTTTGAGCGCCGGTGAAGTCCTGGAGCTCTGCACGTACTTCCATGCGAGGTTGATGTTGGCGGGGAAGACGGCAACGAACAGCGCGGCCGCGAGTGCGCCGCCGAGTCGGCGGGTGCGCGGCGTGGCAAGTGTTGCGGCCACCGCGAGCTCTGCGACTCCCGATACCTGGGTGTACGTGCGAGCCGAACCCGGCAGTGCCGTCGGAACCTGCGCGTCGAAGAACGTCGGGGTGACGAAATGGAGAATGCCGGCTCCGGTGAGCAGTCCGGCGAGGCGCAGTGCGGCTGCCTGACTTGGTCGCTGTGTCATGCACTTACCGTGCCACATCCCGAGTCGTCGGCACAGATTCGTTGTGTGGGGTTACGCTGCGTGCCGTGAATGATCTCGACTTCTGCGCACACTTCGGTGGGCGACGTGGCAGGTAGGTTGCGTGCGCGCCTGAGCGACAGTGGCGCGCTGACCGACAAGCCCGACTTCGCGCTCGTCGGAGTGCTCCGAGTCCCGGAGCTGGAATCGAGTCCGTGGAGCGCGATCTACAAGCGGGTGCTGATGGCGCTCGGCATCCTGTTTCTCGCTGCGTTCGTCGTGTACCTCGACCGTGACGGTTACAGCGACAACCAGAACGGCGAGCTGTCCTTCCTGGACGCGTTCTACTACGCGACGGTATCGCTGTCGACAACGGGATACGGTGACATCGCGCCGATGAGCCCGTCGGCGCGGCTGGTCAATATTCTTGTCATCACACCACTTCGGGTCCTGTTCCTCATTCTGCTGGTCGGAACGACGCTGTCGGTTCTCACCGAGCGGTCCAGGCAAGCATTCAAAATTCAGCGATGGAGACGCAGCGTGCGCAATCACACCGTGGTCATCGGTTTCGGCACCAAGGGCCGAACCGCAGTCGACGCGATGCTCGGAGACGGCGTACCGGCGTCCGACATCGTCGTTGTCGACACCGATCAGACGGTGCTCGATGCCGCGTCGGCTCTGGGCTTGGTCACCGTTCACGGCTCGGCGACCAAGTCCGACGTGCTCAGACTCACCGGGGCCCAGCATGCGTCGGCCATCATCGTGGCGACCAACCGAGACGACACCGCCGTGCTGGTGACTCTGACCGCCCGCGAGATCGCTCCCAAGGCCAAGATCGTCGCGGCCATCAGGGAAGCGGAGAACACCCACCTGCTGCGTCAGTCCGGTGCAGATTCGGTGGTCGTTTCCTCCGAGACCGCGGGCCGGTTGCTCGGCATCGCCACCTCCACACCGTCCGTGGTGGAGATGATCGAGGACTTGTTGACGCCGGAGGCGGGCTTCGCGATCGCCGAGCGCGAAGTCGAGCGCGACGAGGTGGGCGGCTCGCCGCGGCACCTCACCGACATCGTGCTCGGAGTCGTGCGGGGCGGCAAACTCTTCCGGGTCGGCACCCCGGAAGTCGATGCCGTCGAGGCGTCCGATCGCCTGCTGTACATCCGTCGTGTGGGTGAGTAACGAAGTCCGAGTAGGGTTCCGAGCGTGCCGAAATTCCACCTCGCTCACCCACCTCGCCTCTCCCGGTCACCGCTGAACAGGGCCGAGGAATTACGCCGAGACACCGCCGCACTCGCAGCAGGCTGGTCGACCGGCCGACTACTGAACGTGGACGGCAGAGGCAGATTCGGCGTGGACGAGGACGGCTTGATCCTCACTCCCGCCGTCGATGTTGCACCGGAACCCACCGCTGATGCGGTCTTTCTCGGAATCCACGGGGACCGGCACGTATGGACCAGGCGGGTGGAGGTCCTGGAGGGCACGCTCGGCGACCTGCGTACCGACGGTGATCGCCTGGACAGCACTGCACTGTCGATGGTGACCGGTGCGCTGGCGATCCTCAATTGGCATGCGAGCGCGCAGTTCAGCTCGCTCGACGGCGCTCCGTCGGTTCCGTCGAACGCGGGGTGGTCTCGCACCAGTACGTCCACCGGCCACGAGGAATTTCCCCGCACCGATCCCGCAGTGATCTGTCTGGTCCACGACGGCGGCGACAGAGTGCTGCTGGCACGCGCACCGGCCTGGCCCGAGCGGCGATTCTCGGTTCTGGCGGGTTTCGTCGAGGCCGGCGAATCCCTGGAAACGTGTGTGGCACGGGAGATCAAGGAAGAAGTGGGCCTCGACGTCTCCGATATCGACTACCTGGGTAGCCAGCCGTGGCCGTTCCCGCGGTCGGTGATGATCGGGTTCTCGGCTGTCGCCGACCCGGAGCAGCCGTTGCTTTTCCAGGACGGCGAGATCGCCGAAGCCCACTGGTTCGATCGAGCCGAGGTTGTCGCGGCGCTGGAGCTGGGCGACTGGGGATCGGACTCGACCTCCCGATTGCTGCTCCCCGGTTCGATCTCGATCGCGCGCGGAATGCTCGAAGCGTGGGCGGCCACGGTCTGACGCTCGATCAGAGTGACAGCGCGCGCTTGACTTCGGCCAGACCGGGATTGGTTGCAGTCGAGCCGTCGGCGAAGAGGACGGTCGGCACCACATGGTTGCCGTTGTTGACGCTTCCGACGAAGTCGGCGGCTTCCGGGTTCTGCTCGATGTCGATCTCGGCGTATGTGATTCCCGCCTCGTCGAGCTGGGTCTTGAGTCGGCGGCAGTAACCGCACCACGTGGTGGAGTAGACGGTGAGTGCGGCTGGGGTCTGCGGAGTGTTCTCGGTAGTGGTCACGACAAGAGTCAACAGGAGCACCGACCCCATTGTTCCGGCAGGTTCAGGCCCGGGCGGAACTGTCGGTGCGCACTGACACAATGGACCACATGGCTGACGACGCGATGACCACCGGACTGGATCCGGAGCAATCCGCGGCCGTACTGGCTCCTCGTGGCCCGGTGTGCGTTCTCGCCGGTGCAGGCACGGGCAAGACCCGCACGATCACTCGACGCATCGCGCACCTCGTCTCGGCGGGGCATGTGTCCTCGGGGCAGGTACTGGCGGTGACGTTCACCGCTCGCGCTGCCGGCGAGATGCGCGGCCGCCTGCGCGAGCTCGGGGTCGGGGGAGACGGACCTCCCGTGCAGGCCCGTACGTTCCACGCCGCGGCGATGCGGCAGCTCAAATACTTCTGGCCGCAGGTCGTCGGAGACACCGGATGGCAGCTACTCGATCGCAAGTTCGCCGTTGTTTCGCAGGCGGCCAATCGCGCCGGAGTGTCGACCTCGACCGACGCGATCCGCGATCTCGCAGGTGAGATCGAGTGGGCCAAAGGATCGTTGATCGCGCCCGAGGATTATCCGCGTATCGCGGCCAGCAATCGCCGCGACGTGCCGATGGATGCCGCCAAGGTCGCGGCCGTCTACGCCGGGTACGAGGAGCTCAAGTCCCGAGGCGGGGACGGAATGTTGCTCGATTTCGACGACCTCCTCCTGCACACGGCCGCAGCTCTGGAAGAGCACTCGTCGGTGGCGGACGAATTCCGCGAGCGGTACCGCTGCTTCGTCGTCGACGAATATCAGGACGTGACACCACTGCAGCAACGGGTGCTCGACGCCTGGGTGGGCGACCGCGACGATCTCACCGTCGTCGGCGACGCGAACCAGACAATCTATTCGTTCACCGGCGCGTCTCCTCGATATCTGCTGGACTTCTCTCGCAAGTACCCCGAGGCCACCGTGGTTCGGCTCGAACGTGACTACCGGTCGACGCCGGAGGTGGTGTCGCTGGCGAATCGTGTCATCGGAGCCGCTCGCGGGCGTATCGCCGGCACCCGTCTGCAATTGATCGGTCAGCGGGAGTCAGGGCCCGAGCCGGAGTTCTTCGAGTACGACGACGAGCCGGCGGAGGCCGACGGCGTGGCGCGGGCGGTCAAGAGGTTGATCTCCAAAGGGGTCGAGCCGGCCGAGATCGCGATTCTGTACCGCATCAACGCTCAGTCCGAGGCACACGAGCAGGCGTTGACCGAAATGAAGATTCCGTATCAGGTTCGCGGTGGGGAGGGGTTCTTCACCAGACCGGAGGTGCGGCAGGGAGTCAACGCGCTGCGGCAGGCGGCCGGGCGGGACGATCTACCCGACGGCGCGCAGTCCGGCGACGGTCTGACGGCTCTGGTGCGGGCCGTGCTCGCGCCGCTGGGCCTGACGGCAACCGAGCCGACCGGTGCGCAGGCCCGCGAGAAGTGGGCCTCGTTGGGCGGCCTGGTGCAACTCACCGAAGAACTTCTCGTGCACGAGCCGGACCTGACCCTGGAGAAATTGCTGGGGGAGCTCGCTGCACGTGCCGAAGCGCGGCATCCTCCGACGGTGCAGGGTGTGACGCTGGCGTCCTTGCACGCGGCGAAGGGGCTGGAATGGGACGCGGTGTTCATCGTCGGCCTCGCCGACGGAACTCTGCCGATCTCGCACGCGATCGGCAACGACCCCAGCGCCAACAACGAGGCCGCGATCGAGGAGGAGCGCAGACTGCTCTACGTCGGTGTTACACGCGCCCGGGTCCACCTCCATCTGTCCTGGGCGCTCGCCCGCAACGAGGGTGGGCGCAAGTCCCGCCGGCGGTCCAGGTTTCTCATCGGTCTCGTGCCCGAGGATTCGCCCGCCTCGCGTATCGCGGCCCCCGCTGCCAAGAAGTCCGGACCCAAGTGCCGGTTGTGCGGAAAGCCGTTGATCGGGACGTCTGCGACCATGCTCGGTCGATGCGAGAGCTGCCCGTCGAACGTCGACATCGCCCTGCTGGACGCCCTGAAGTCATGGCGACTGGACAAATCTCGTGAATTGAAAGTGCCGGCATACGTGGTGTTCAGCGACAACACGCTCACTGCCATCGCCGAGCAGCAGCCGCAGGACGAGCGGGGACTCGTCGCCATCCCCGGAATCGGAGCCAAGAAGTTGGAGCGGTTCGGCGAAGACGTACTCGCAGTCGTGCGCGCAACGGACAGCTGACCGGGCGGGTATAAAACGCCGAGAAACTGCTGGTCAAAAATAACTTGTGCAGATATCGGCAGGGGGCTTAGTCTGTTTCACGTGCCGCGGGAGATCGCGCACTGTCCAATCCGCCAACGAGACCAGAACAGGAGCTGAAAGAAATGATCAACACATTCCACGCCGCCGTTGCCGATGCAACCGTCGCGTTCAGCCCTGTCCTCGGCACGGCAGCTTTCGGAGTTGCCCCCCTCGGCACTCATGCCGCCGCCGCAGGCTCTGTTGCGCAGACGTGGATTCGTTCCTCCGCTTTCGGCCCCATGCACGAGTCCGCCTACGCGGCCTCGGGGTCGAATTCCGCCCAGGTTGCCCTGGCACCAGGAGCGAAAGCCGTTGCTCAGGCAGCCCGACGTCACCGCGCACCAGGCGCGTCCGTGCTCGACAGCAGACACCGACTTCACAGTAGGTAGACGCTTCGAAAGCCCACCAGGCCACGGACCCGCACAACGCGGACCGTGGCCTTTGTCGTTCAGGTAGTACCTCTATCCGAACGTGAGGCCGACATGGTTCGCATCACCCCTCGAACCGACAACGACGCCGCACGAAAAGTAGAGGAGACCGACGTGTCAACCGCCACGATCCGGACGACATGCCGAACAGAGTCCGAAAGTGCCTACGCTGCAAGGTGTTCCACCGAGCTGGGCTCGACCGAATTGGCCGAGTTGCAGCTGTCCGTACCCTGCCGAGCGGCGAACCCCGACATGTGGTTCGCCGACACCCCTGCCGAACTCGAGCAGGCAAAGGCGCTGTGCGCTCAATGCCCCATCAGGCGTACCTGCCTGGATGCGGCATTGGACCGTGCCGAGCCCTGGGGCGTATGGGGCGGGGAGATCCTCGATCAAGGAGTGGTCATCGCCCGCAAGCGTCCTCGCGGACGACCACGTAAGAACGCAGCATGATCTCCGGAACGGATGCCCGGCGTCACCGAATCGTTCAGTCGGTGAAGCCGGGCATCCACTCGGTGAGGATTGCCATGTACGGCGCGTAGGCGTCGAGCTGAGCGCAGATTCCCACCAGTCCACCGAGAACGCGGAAGATCATCACGTATTCGGCAGGCATGTTCAATGCTCGAACAGTGCGAAACTGAGCACTGTTGAAATCTGCGGCAGTACCCGCGGCCTTCTGCAGCCACGCGCGGGTGAAGTGGAACGACTCGGTATGGATCGGGTCGGTGAAGGGACGCAGGTAGTCCGCGATTTCTTTCTCTGTCACCGTTCGGCCCGGCACCACGAAACCGCTCTCGGTGAACAACACCACGAGTTCGTCGAATTTCTCGTCGCGCGCGAGGGAGACCATCCGGCCGAGAACCGGTGGAAGACCGTCGGGCATCGGAGCGCACGCACCGAAATCGATGACGCCCATGCGCCCGTCCTCGAGCATCATGAAGTTTCCTGGATGCGGGTCGGCGTGCAGCAACTTCGCCCGAGCGGGTGACACGAACGCGAACAGGGCAAGTAGCTCGCCTGCCCGGTTACGTTCCTCGGCCGTTCCGTTTGCAATGACGTCGGCCAACGGTCGACCCGTCATCCATTCGCTGACAACGACTTTGGGCGCACTGGCAACAATCTTGGGTATCGCGAATTGCGGATCGCCCGCGAACTCCTTGCTGAACACCCGCTGATTCGAGGCCTCGATACGGTAGTCGAGCTCGTCCTCGGTGCGCGCAGTGAGCTCCTCGAGTACCGGCTTGACGTCGGTGCCCGCGAGCACAGTGCTGAACAGGTTCGCGAAACGCGACAAAGTCTTGAGGTCGGAGCGCAATGCATCGTCCGCACCCGGGTACTGAATTTTTACTGCGACGTCCCGTCCGTCCGACCACGTGGCCCGGTGCACCTGGCCGATGCTCGCCGAGGCGATCGCAGTGTCGTCGAAATCGAGAAAGCGTGATCGCCACGCCGTTCCGAGTTGTTGATCCAACACTCTGTGGACTGTCTTTGCCGGCATGGGCGGACCCTGCGCCTGGAGCTTGGTCAGCGCTTCCCGGTACGGCTCGGAATACTCCTCGGGAACGGCGGCTTCCATCACCGAGAGCATCTGCCCCAGCTTCATGGCACCGCCCTTGAGCTCCCCGAGAACGGAGAAGAGCTGTTCTGCAGCTTTGGCGGCCATGTCCGCATCGATCTCGTCGCGATTTCCGCCGGCAAGCTTCTTGCCGAAGCCCACAGCGGCACGGCCCGCCATTCCCAGTGGAATGCTGGCCAGTTTTGCAGTACGAGTCGATCCACGGCGCGGTATGTCAGACACAACTCCATCATGGCTGAACCTTCCGACAATTGCTCGGACCGGCCCGTATCGGTCGAGGTGACCGCGTCCGGTCAATGCCAGCAATCACAGTGCGGATGCTTGGACCACAGTCTTTTGTGCACCGTGGTTGCACGTGCTGCGAGATCCAGCTCCATCGTGCAGTCGGCGGTCTCGGGCATCGACGCGTCGGAACGGCCGATGAGGGGTTCGAGCTGAGCGAACGCAAACGCGGCCGTGGCCAGCACCGTCGCGCTGCTGGCCTGGCCGACAGTGCCGAGGAGCTGAGCCGACAGATGCGGCCACTCGGGATCGAGGTCGCAGCGAGTCAGATCTGCGCAGCGCAGGCAACTCGTTCGGCCGGGCAGTACGAAGGGGCCGACCACACCCTTCCCGTCCCGCAGCCGCACCTGAAGATGTGGGATGCGGATACGCACCAGATCGGTCACCAACCGAGGCTCGGCGACCAGATCGTCGGCGAGTACGACGATGTCGTAGGTCCACGAATTCACCGCCGACTGTGGGTAACGCGTGGGCGTCAGGCTCGACCGGCTCACCTCGGCGGCGGTCCTACTCAGGCCCGAGGCCAATGCGTCCGACAGCGGACCCCGCCCGACGAGGTGGATGGTCCGTACCGTCCCCGGCCGGTCCGGCGTAGAGTGCTGCGACCCGGCGGGCCCGCTCGTGCCGTGCATCAGCAACCCGGACTCTTCCAACTCGCCCAGCATCGCCGATGTTCGATTGGCGGACAGACCCAATGTCATTGCATGACAGACGATATGAGGCCTCGAACGGCCTGCGGCGAGGAGCCGGAGCAGCTCGAGTATCGAACCCGGCTCGGCACCGGGAGGCGGAGTGACGACAACGCTGGTCTCGGGGCTCCAGCCCAGTTGAACGGTGCCGTCCCGTCGAGGCAGTATTGCCACCGCAGGATCGAGTCGAACGGTCGGTGTGATCATGGAACACACTCTGACAGCGAACACTCCCGTGAACGCCCGCCCGAGGCACGTTATCCACAGGGTGGCTGTGCCTCCGAGCAGGCGTTCGACAGAGAAGTGGAACTCGTCCGAAATCTACTGGGTCAGCTTGTGGATGAACCCTTTTCGGGATCACCGTCGGTGCTCTCGTCGCCCTTGCTCTCGTCGTCCTTGCCCGCGGCCTGTTCGGCTTCCGCGCGTTCTTTGGCCTCCATCGCCTCGAGCTGTGCGATCGGGTCGTCGAAGTTCGAGGTTCCACCACCGACGACGCGGTCGATGAACGCC
Source organism: Rhodococcus sp. WWJCD1 (assembly GCF_002258735.1). Lineage (NCBI taxonomy): Bacteria > Bacillati > Actinomycetota > Actinomycetes > Mycobacteriales > Nocardiaceae > Rhodococcus > Rhodococcus sp. WWJCD1. The sequence goes on along the minus strand of NZ_NOXY01000031.1, from coordinate 347,384 downwards.
GCAGGGTTGTCCAGGTCCGAGGAGTCGGGCAGCAGGTCGGGGTGGGCCCACACTCCGTCGCGTCCCTCGATGTCGGCTGCGGCGAGGAGTTGGCGCCACAGCTCGGCTGCCTCGCGAACCTTGCGTGGTCGCAGTTCGAGGCCGACCAACGTGGCGAAGGTCTGCTCGGCCGGGCCGCCCGACGCCCGACGTCGGCGGATGGTCTCGCCGAGTGCCACAGCCCCGGGCAGCCGGTCGCCCAGCGCAGCCGCGACCACGGTCTCGACCCATCCTTCGACCAGGGCCAGGAGTGTCTCCAGACGCTCGAGCGCATGCTTCTGCTCCGGCGTCGTCTGTGGCTCGAAGGCACCCTGCTGCAGAATTGCTTCGATTTTCGACGGATCGGTCAGCGCGGACGGGTCGAGGCCCGCTGCTGCCTCCTCGATAGCCGAGAAGTCCATCCGGATACCGCGCGCGTATTCTTCGACTGTGGCCAGAACCCGTTGCCGCAACCACGGAATGTGGCTGTATAGCCGCTGGTGTGCAGCCTCCCTCGCCGCGAGGAACACCAGAACCTCACGCTCGGGCTGCTCGAGACCCTCACTGAACGACGCGATGGCCGACGGCAACAACGCCGCTGTGCCCGACGGTCCGAGCGGTAGGCCGATGTCGGTCGAGGTGAGTACTTCCTTCGAGAGTTGCCCGAGGGCCTGACCGAGCTGCGAGCCGAAGGCCATTCCGCCCATCTGCGTCAGCATGCCCATCATGGGCCCGGCCATCTGCTGGGCCTCGGCGGGGAGGCCGGATGTCCACATACCCGAAATCTGCTCGGCGACCGGGTCGCACAGTCGCTTCCACGTGTCGATCGTGTTGTCGAGCCAGTCGACCGGCGTCCATGCAACGGTCTTCGTAGCACCGGCAGGCAGGGTCGTCGCCCCGTCCAGCCAGAGCTCGGCCAGGTGCGCGGCGTCGGTGATCGCTTCTCGCTCGCCCGCCGACACCGGGCTGAAATCACCCATTTGCTGACGAGCCAGCTGCTTGGCCAAGTCGTAGTTCACCGGTCCGGAACCGGCCCCACCGGCACCGGCAGCGCCCATGCCGCTGAGCATCTGACCGAACTGGGTGAGCATCTGGCCCAGCTGGGCAGGGTCGAAGCCCTCTGCACCGAAGCCGAAACCGGCGGGGTTGCCCGAACCGTCCGGATCCTTCTTCTTGTCCGGGTCGTCGTCGGAAGCACCGAAACCAAAATTGCTCATGTCTCAACGGTACAAGCCATGTGCACGGGGAGCGCGGAAGATCGTCACGCTGACGGCGAACAGAAGAAGCTCGACGCTGCGCGCAGAACGAACTCGGCGCTGCGCGTAACGGGCTCCGGCAGGGGCGGTATCCACAGCGCCGCGCGTTCGGATCTAGTGTCTACCGAGTGAACCGAAGGATCGCCACTCTTGTCGCTGCGCTGGTACCGGTGGTGGTGCTGGGCGTCACCGGATCGGTCGTCACCGTTCCGTTCGCCGCCCTCGGCCCCGGCCCCACATACAACACCCTCGGTGATGTCGACGGAGTGCCCGTGGTGCAGATCGACGGAACCGACGTCGATCCGACGGCAGGTCATCTGAACATGACGACCGTGGCCGTGCGTGACCAGCTGAATCTGTTCGAGGCCATCGGCTTCTGGGCGAGCGGTCGTCAGGGCCTCGTGCCGCGCGAAGAGGTCTATCCGCCGGACAAGTCGAAGGAAGAAGTGCAGGAGGGCAACCAAGCGGATTTCGAGGAGTCCGAGTCCAGCGCCGAACTTGCCGCCCTGCACCACCTGGATCTGCCTGTGTCGCTGGCTGTGGCGAGTGTGGCCGAGGATGGACCCGCCGCCGGGGTGCTGAACGTGGGGGACACGCTCGTCTCGGTCGGCGGCAGCCCGGTGGCCACCGCGGCGGCAGTGCGTGAGGCCGTCAGCGCCCGAGCGCCGGGCGATTCGCTGGACATCGAGTACGTGCGAGACGGTACGACGCAGACGAGTGCGGTGGTACTGGGCGCGCGGCCCGACGACGCATCCAAGGGCTACCTCGGCGTCACTCCCGAAGAGCAGCCCGGGGTCCCGTTCGAGGTCAAGTTCAACCTCGCCGACGTCGGCGGACCCTCGGCCGGACTGATGTTCAGCCTCGCCGTGGTGGACAAACTCAGTCCCGGCGAATTGAGCAACGGAGAGTTCGTCGCAGGCACCGGAACCATCGATGCCGACGGAACGGTCGGCCCGATCGGCGGCATTCCGTACAAGCTGATCGCCGCCCGTGAAGCGGGAGCCACCACGTTCCTGGTTCCGGACGCGAACTGCGGTGAGGCGCTACAGAACGTTCCCGACGGACTCCGCCTGGTGCGCGTCGAATCACTGGACAGTGCTGTCGAGGCGTTGCAGGCGATCGGCTCAGGTGCCGACGCGCCGTCCTGCAGCTGACCCGGCTCAGTCGTCTTCGACGGTGTCGAAGGTGGCGTAGAGCCCGTGTACGACGTTCGGTGCCAGATTTTCTGCGACGCGAAGGTCGATCGGCGCGAAGGGGTCTGCGTCCTCGTCCGGGTGCAACTGCAGCAGTGTCAGCGATGGGCCGTCCTTGAGGACCGCGACGATCAACCGGGCATCCCGCTTCTCGGGATGGTTCTCGGCGGCCGAGCGCGCCGCTCGGTCCGCTGCGTCGGGATCGGCGAGCAACGGCATCAAGGCATCGTCGAGGGTCGACTCGGCGGCCGGGGGAAGTACGACGATCTCTTGCACCAGAGCGCATCCGACGACACCCTCGGGCCACGTCGAGGTGGCGAGGAATTCGTCCAGGGCCGGGGAGCCGCCGGTGATGTCCTCGGGGAGTGAGTGCTGCTGAATCGGAGTCAGAGCTGCGCCGTCGGCCAAGTCGTCGAGCAGACCGGGTTCCGCTGCTGCAAGAGTCGCTGTGGGTACCAAGGCGAACATCTGAGGCGCCTGGTGCCATCCGCCTGCGTCGACGAAGTCCGCCACTTCACGCGCGCACCGGGCCAAAGCCTGCGCCACATCCTGTCCACCCGACTCGGGGTCGAACTCGTCACCGAAATCGTCTCGGCCGGGCAGTCCGTCGCTGTCGTTGCTCACGGCACTATCCTCGCATCCGGATGGTTCTATGGATGCCGACCCTCCTGACCTGCGGTCGACAGTGGCCGCAGTACGGGCGTCGCAGCCGTAGGATCAACGTACGTACAGTAGGGCGAAACGGACATGCGGTGCACGGAATGTGCACCGCCTAAGTCATCTGCGGCGCCGTCGGCGCCGCCCGAAGTTGGAGTGTGGCTCGTGGGCATGAGGCCCCCCACCGGTATGCCGTCGTTGTCGCGGCGAAGCCGGATCTTGCTCGTACTGGCCTTGGTAGCAGCAGGTCTGCTACTCATCGGTCCCCGTCTGATCGACATGTACACCAATTGGCTGTGGTTCGGCGAAGTCGACTTCCGTGGCGTGTACACCACTACGCTGCTGACGCGCTTGGTGATCTTCCTCGTCGTCGCTCTGGTCGTCGGACTCATCGTGTTCGCCGCATTGTTGTTGGCGTACCGCAACCGTCCGGTGTTCGTTCCGGTGGCCGGTCCCAACGATCCGATCGCGCGGTACCGCACCACGGTGATGAGCCGGTTGCGCCTGTTCGGCATAGGAATTCCGGTCGTGTTCGGATTCCTGTCCGGCATGATCGCTCAGACCAACTGGGTGACCGTGCAGCTGTTCCTGCACGGCGGAGACTTCGGCCAGACCGATCCGCAGTTCGGCCTCGACGTCGGGTTCTACTCGTTCGACCTGCCCTTCTACCGATTCATCCTCAACTGGCTGTTCGTTGCCATCTTGGTTGCCTTCTTCGCGAACCTGGTGACGCAGTACGTATTCGGCGGGATCCGGCTCGCCGGGCGCGAAGGTGCACTCACCCGCTCGGCGCGAATTCAACTTGCTGTCATCGCCGGCAGCTTCGTTCTGCTCAAGGCCGTTGCCTACTGGTTCGACCGGTACACGTTGCTGTCGAGCGGTCGCAAGGAGCCGACATTCACCGGAGCCGGATTCACCGACATCAATGCCGTGTTGCCGGCAAAACTCATTCTGTTGGCCATCGCAGTGATCTGTGCGATCGCGTTCTTCTCGGCAATTTTCTTGCGCGACCTCAGAATTCCGGCGTTGGCCACGGCATTGCTGGTGCTCTCGTCGATCCTGATCGGTGCAGTCTGGCCGTTGGTGATGGAGCAGTTCTCGGTGCGTCCGAACGCGGCCGACAAGGAGAGCACGTACATCGAGCGCAACATCGCGGCCACCCGAGCCGCGTACGGGTTGACCGATGACGTGGTCACTTATCGGAACTACTCCGGCGAAGCGGCGTTGAGCCCCGGTGAGGTGGCGTCGGAGTCGGCGACCATGTCCAACATCCGTCTGCTCGACCCGAACATCCTGGCACCGACCTTCACCCAGCAGCGTCAGATCCGAAACTTCTACGGGTTCCCCGACACGCTGGCCGTGGACCGGTATCCGGATGCAGACGGCAACCTACGCGACTACGTCGTTGCCGCGCGCGAGATCTCACCGCAGACGCTCGACGCGAACCAGCGCGACTGGATCAACCGCCATACGGTGTTCACCCACGGAAACGGCTTCGTGGCAGCACCTGCCAACTCCGTCGACGAAGCCGTCGCCGACGAATCCAGCGGCGGACGGGGCGGTTACCCCAACTACCAGGTGAACTGGATCGAGAACGATGCCGAGGGCTCGATTCGCAAGGACGGCCCCGGCGACCTCGATCAGCCGCGCATCTATTTCGGACCGGTCATCGCCAACTCCGATGCCGACTACTCGATCGTCGGTTCCACCGGCGAGCCTCGCGAGTACGACACCGACAGCAAGAGCTACACCTACGACGGTGCGGCCGGGGTGAACATCGGCAATTTCTTCAACCGTCTGGTGTTCGCCAGCAAGTACGCCGAGCGCAACATTCTCTTCTCGAGTGTGATCGGTGACGAGTCGAAGATTCTGTTCAATCGCGATCCCCGTGACAGGGTCCAGAAGGTTGCACCCTGGTTGACCACCGACGGATCGACCTACCCGGCGATCGTCGAGGGCAAGCTCGTCTGGATCATCGACGGCTACACCACATTGGACAACTTCCCGTATGCCCAGCGGATGTCGCTCGAAGACGCCACCGCCGACAGCATCGAGTCCACTACGACGCGTGCGCTGCCGAGCCGGGAAGTGTCGTACATCCGGAACTCGGTGAAGGCCACTGTCGATGCCTACGACGGCACCGTCAAGCTCTACGAACAGGATGAGAACGATCCTGTGCTCAAGGCATGGGAAGGCGTGTTCCCCGGAACCGTCATCCCGAAGGATCAGGTGTCCGACGAACTTCGCGATCACTTCCGTTACCCGGAGGACCTGTTCAAGGTCCAGCGTGAGCTGCTCACCAAGTACCACGTCAACGATCCGCGAGAGTTCTTCACCAACAACGCCTTCTGGGAAGTTCCGACGGACCCGACGGCGGAGAACACCTCGGCCAAGCAGCCGCCGTACTACGTGGTCGCGTCCGATGTCTCCAACGAGGAGAACCAGGCGTCGTTCCAGCTGACCAGTGCGTTGGTCGGTTACCGGCGTGAAGTTCTCGGCGCGTACGTCAGTGCAGATTCCGATCCGGAAAACTACGGCAAGATCACCGTGCTGAGATTGCCGACGGATACATCCACTCAGGGTCCGAATCAGGTGCAGAACCAGATGACGACGACGACGGACGTGTCCGAGAGCTTGGGCATCGTGCGCCGTGAGAACACCGTCGAGTTCGGCAACCTGCTGACCCTTCCGGTCGGCAACGGTGGGTTGATCTACGTCGAGCCCGTGTACGCCTCGCGTACCAACGAGGCATCGGCGTACCCGCAGTTGATTCGAGTGCTGGTTTCGTACGAGGGTCGAGTCGGTTATGCCGCGACCCTGCCCGAAGCCATCGAGCAGGTGTTCGGAGCAGGCGCCGGACGGACCGTCACCGCACCCGGTGAGACCGACGGCACCACCCAGCCGGGTGCCGTGCCCGAGACGACGCCGTCCGACGGCGGCACGCCTTCGGCAACTCCGGCGCCGGCCACCGGTTCTTCGACGACCCGGGATGCGGCTGTCTCCGGTTTGAATTCTGCTCTCTCCGCTGTGCGCACCGCGCAGCAGAGCGGAAACCTGGCGGATCTCGGCACTGCACTCGAGAATCTGCAGACCGCCGTCGACGCCTACAACCGAGCAGGTAGCTGATCTGTTCGGTCGGGTCTCGCTGACATGAGCGAAAGAGCCGCCTCACCGTATCGGTGAGGCGGCTCTTTCGTTGTGAAGCTGCAGCTCGTGTGAACTGCTCGGGATCAGCGTCCGATGGGCGCGAGCACGGGGGAGTTCGCAGCGACGAGGTGCTGGAACTGAGTGCTCAGGCCGTACTGGTCGGCCAATTTGGATGCTGCATCGAATGCGCCCTGTGCAGCCTGTGTGGCGGCTGCAGCCTCCGGTGCGACGGCCGGTGCGGGTGCCGGAGCCGGAGCGGCCTTCGGCGCGGGAGCGGCTTCGGGTGCGGGCGTCGAGGTGCCGGTGGTCAGCTGCTGCCCGCATACGGGCCATGCGCCCGGTCCCTGGCTCTGCAGGGTGTTCTCCGCTACGCGGATCTGTTCTGCCTTGGATGCGTTGGCCGGCGATCCGGATCCACCGTTGGCCGTCCAGGTGCTCTGCGAGAACTGCAGGCCACCGTAGTAGCCGTTTCCGGTGTTGATGCTCCAGTTGCCACCACTTTCGCACTGTGCGACGCCGTCCCAGTTGTGGGTGGCTGCGCTGGCGGTTCCGGCAGAGAGGCCGAGGGGGATTGCTACGGCGGCACCTGCGATGGCGGCCAATCCGAGTGCACGCTTGCCGAAATTGTTCTGTGTGGTCATTCGGGGTGAATCCTCTCCGCGCTCGACTGGCGCGACTGGCCTGCAATCGTTTCGCCGGCGTTATGGCGAGAATGACCAGGCACTTCGTATCGTCGCGGCTCTGCCCCCGTACGTCTTGGGGACCACACCCGCGGGGCAGAGCGAAGGGAGCGGCGGGGTGGTGCAGGCCCAGCGGTTTAGGGCCGTCCGTGAAGGTAGTCGAGGATTCACTCATCGTCACGGAGCGAAAATGGGACGACGCGTGACCACATGGTGGGACGGTTGGGGGTCTTTTGCCAGCTCAGCCGGGCTCGTGGCGCTAATGTTTCCCCTTCGTAACCCGACTGTTATGTGACGTGAAACACGCATGAAAAGAGACGCGGAGCACTATTTTCTGTGGGCTTCGACGTGATAGACGCGGAGAAGGACTGCCTCGAATGCATGCGTTCGGCGGGCGTTGAGGCACGCGATTGTCACGTGATTTGCATTGGCCGTACGCGCGGGAGTAACTTCGTAGATGCATCGCGGGGTGGAGCAGCTCGGTAGCTCGCTGGGCTCATAACCCAGAGGTCGCAGGTTCAAATCCTGTCCCCGCTACCACTACGAAAGGGGCCCGAGACTATTGTCTCGGGCCTCTTTCGTGTTCTCATCGAGGCATGATTCTCCCGGCCGTCAGAGACCCACGGCTGATCACGGTGCACCGCGGCGGCTTGTTGTCCGACGCCGACCATCGAAGTCTCGCGCTGTGGGCCGCCGAGTGTGCGGAACACGTGCTCGGATTGTTCGAGGGGGCCGAGCCGTCCGATTCGCGGCCGCGTGAGGCAATCGAGGGCATTCGGGCGTGGATACGCGGTGAACTCGCGATGATGGCGACCCGCGCCCTCGGCGGCCACAGCATGGGTGCGGCACGGCCCCAGAGCGGCGCTGCACGCTTCGCCGCCTACGCCGCCGGCCAGGCCGCGTGTGTGGCACACGTACCCGAACACGACCTCGGAGCGGCTGCGTACGCGATCAAGGCGGCCAGGGCCGCCGCACCTACCGGCAGAGAGAAAGTTGCCGGGCGAGAGGAACTCCGGTGGCAGCGGGATCGACTGCCGGACAGTGTGCGTGAGTTGGTGCTGGAAGACCAGAAGAAGAGGAGCAGTATCTGCTGGTCCGTATTCGACGATTGACCGGTCGACTATCTCACCGACACCGTCAGGAACTTGTTCGGTGCGATCGTGGCGCGTACATCGTCAGCGGTCAGCGGTGACGCGGGAATCAGTGACGTGTCGGGTCGAAACCGGATGGTTGTGCCGGTGTGGTCGGTCGGTGCCGTGGACAGCAGCTCGGTGACGGGAACCCCGTGCTCGTATCGTCCGGTCCACGAATGATCGGTTCGTCGGTTGGTGTGTTCGAGTGCCTCGGACAGTGCCGCGACGGTCGACATCCCGCGGCGGGCATATCCGTCGGCCAGCAGGACGGGATGCGGACGGTCGAAGAAGCGGACGTCCTTCGTGCTCACAACAGGCTTGCGCACCGCGACTCCGTGGTCGTATCGCGTGTCGGTGCCCCGACCGAAATCCGTCACCTCGATCGTCCCGTCCGAGCCGAACGTGACGGTCGCGTGGCCGCCTCCCTGATCCTCGGCCTCGTCTACCGCGTACGCGAGGACCTCGAGTATCAGATGCAACATTCCACCCGGCGCGTACTCGCCGGGCCGAGCTCTGATGTTCGAGAGATGGTCTCGATCGACGTCCACCGACCAGTCGTGGGTTGTCGTGGACCACGTGTGTCGACTGGACATCGACGGTTCAGTCCGAAACCTGCTCGCGCCCATCGTCACTGGTGACCGTCTCGGACTCGTCGGCATCATCGGCGGTGAGGTCTACCGTGTCCACACCCTCGAGTGCCGTCAGTTCTTGCTCTGCCTCTGCGATGAGGCCCTTCGCGTTCTCTTCGATCTTCTTGACCCACTCGGCCATGACGGTCACACCCTTCGCTCGATCGTGTACCACCGGTCTACCAGACTTCGTTCCCTTAGGATCCACGGTGTGCGAACACGAACCTCGCGTCTCGATCTCGACGAGCCGGTCGTCACGGATCTCGATGCGCTGTACGCGATCTGCAGCGATCCGCAGTCGTGGACCCACTTTCCCAGCCTGCGGCACACCGATCCCAGCGCGACCGAACGAATGTTGCTGGGCTGGGTGGAGCAGTGGCGGCGGGATGGATTGGCCACGTGGATCATTCGTGAGCGCGGCAGCTGCACGATCAGTGGCTACGGCGGGTGCTCGAAGCGGCAGAACGCGTTCTGGAATCTCGGCTATCGCCTCCATCCCGACGCGCAGGGAAACGGGTACGCCGCGGAGATGTGTGAGATCGCAGTCGAGCGCGCGCACCGAACCGAGCCCGAATTGCCGATCGTGGCGTACCTCCTCGAACACAACGTCGCGTCGGCCCGAGTGGCCCAGCGCGCGGGCCTGGAGTTGATCACCCGTGGACCCGACGTCGGCAGTCCCGACGCCGACGCAGTTCGCCTGGTGTACGCCGATCGGCCGTTGAGCTCGACTCAGGTCGACTCCGTTCTGTCTGCCTGAGCGATGCCGTTCACGTCGGCCAAGCGACGCTGTAGCAGTCGCTTCTCCGGTGCGGTTCGTGCACGGTCCAGAGCCTGTCGATACTGCTCTGCCGCCTCGTCGAGCCGGCCGAGTCGGTGCAGCAGATCGGCTTTCGCCATCGGGTACGGGTGGTAGCGGCGCAGCGACGGCTCGTCGGCAAGTAGGTCCAGCTCGTGCAGGCCGGCTGCGGGACCGTCGCGCATGGCAAGAGCAACTGCTCTGTTCAATGCGACGATCGCATTCGGGCCCCGATCCATCAATATGTCGTACAGGGCAACGATTTGGTGCCAGTCGGTACTGTCGGTGTTCGGCGACTCGTCGTGCAGCGCGGCGATCGCTGCCTGCACCGCATAGGGTCCGCTCGGGCCGCCGCGGAGGGCGTCGACCACGAGTTCGGTCCCTTCGGTGACGAACTCGGCGTTCCACGATCGCCGGTCCTGATCGGCCAGCAGCACAATGTCGCCGTGCACGTCGATCCGTGCGCGGCGTCTGGCGTCGGTCAGCAACATCAACGCCAGTAGGCCGGTCACCTCGGACTCTGTCGGCAGTGCTGCGTGCAACAGTCGTCCCATGCCGATCGCCTCGGTGGTGAGGTCGATGCGCCCCACTCGGTCGCCCGACGTCGCCGAGTACCCCTCGGTGAAGATCGAATAGACGACTTCGAGCACCATCGGCACTCTGCCGGCCAACTCGTCCGAGCCCGGAACGCGAAAGGGTATGCGCGCGACGCGAATCTTGTTCTTGGCTCGCACTATTCGTTGTGCTGCCGTGGCCGGAGGGATGAGTAGTGCACGCGCGACCTCTGCGGTGGTGAGACCGGCCAGACACCGAAGGGTCAACGCGAGGCGGTCGCCGGCCGCAAGCGCCGGATGCGCGCAGGTGAAGAACAACTGCAGTCGGTCGTCGGGTAGATCGTCGTCTAGCGAACTCGGCGGGTGTGGTTCGCTGCGATCCGAATCGGCCTGCAGCACTCCGATCTTCGCGGCGAGCGTCTGATCGCGTCGCAGGCGATCGACCGCCTTTCGGCGGGCAGTAGTGAGCAACCAGGCTCCGGGCTTGGACGGTATGCCATCGATCGGCCAATGCTTCAGAGCCGCCTCGATGGCATCCGACGTCACCTCCTCGGCGAGATCGAGATCACGGTAGCGCTGAACCAACGACGCGAGCAGCATCGAGCGCTCGGCACGGAAGACCGAGTCGAGCGCCCGATGAACCTCGGACTCGCTCACCGAACGACCCCGTGGGTCAGAATTCTGCGAGCGGACGAACGATCACGGTGCCGCCGTCTTTCGATCCGGGGCATCGCGTCGCCCATTCGAGCGCGGAATCGAGGTCAGGAACGTCGATGACGTCGTAGCCGCCCAGTACTTCGTGTGACTCGGCGTACGGCCCGTCGGTGACGGTGCGTTCTCCGGTGGTGGCATCGACGCGCACCGCCGTGGCGGTGGTGAGGTCCGCCATCGCATGACCGGAGACGTAGACGCCCGCCTCCTTCATTTCCTTCTCGTAGGTCATCCAGTCCTCCACGCTGCTGCAACCCGGAGCTGCTCCCGGTGCGGTGTTTGCGTTGATCAAGAGGATGTACTTCATGGTGCGCTCCTGGGTTCGATACCTCGGTGTCGCGGCGTGAGTCGCCGTTCACGAAGACGACGCCCGAGAAGACACGATATCGACACCGGCGTCCGAAATTTTCCGCAGTGCACAAAAAAGCGGCATCGGACCGATGGTCCGATGCCGCTTTCGTCACCCTGTGGCTCGACTACGAGCCGGATGTGTCACTTCAGTTCTGCCGACGACTTTCCGAGTACGCGTCGCGCAACGATGAGTTGCTGGATCTGCTGCGTGCCCTCGAAGATGTCGAGAATCTTGGAGTCGCGGCTCCACTTCTCGAGCAGCGGGCGTTCGGAGTAGCCGTAGGTACCGGCCAGCTCGACCGCCTTCAGAGTGATGTCGACTGCCGAGCGGCCGGCCTTGGCCTTGGACATCGAGGCCTGCAAGGAGTTGGGCTCCTTGTTGTCGGCCATCCACGCTGCGCGCAGTGCGAGCAGGTGGGCAGCTTCCCAGTCCGCTTCGAGCCGCAGGAATTCCGCGGCAGCCGCGTGCTGGTTGTAGGCGGGGGTCTCGTACGAGATCTCCACTCCGGCGTCGACGAGGATGGACCGCAGCTCTTCGAGTGCCGCGCGTGCGACGCCGATTGCCATACCCGCGACCAGGGGACGCGTGTTGTCGAACGTCTGCATGACGCCGGCGAAGCCCTTTTCGACGTTCACCTCGGCGGTACCGAGCAGGTTGTCCTTCGGAATGCGGCAGTCCTCGAGCAGGAGCGCCGCTGTGTCGGACGCCTTGATGCCCAGCTTGTGCTCGAGGCGGGCGACCGACAGGCCCGGAGCGTCACGCGGGACGACGAACGATTTGATCGCTGCACGACCGAGCGACTTGTCGACCGTTGCCCACACCACGATGTGGGTGGATCGTTCACCGGCGGTCACGTAGATCTTCTCGCCGTTGAGTACCCATTCGTCGCCGTCGAGGACAGCGGTGGTGGTGACTGCTGCGGAGTCCGAACCGAAGCCGGGCTCGGTGATGGCCATCGAGGCCCATACCTTGCCGAAGCGCTCGAGCTGCTCGTCGGTGGACACCGCGGCGATCGCCGAGTTGCCGAGTCCCTGGTAGGGGATCGACAGGGTGAGGCCGACGTCGCCCCAGCACGTCTCGATCACATTGACCAGGGCAGACATGTTGCCGCCGTTGGAGTTCGCGGTCTTGCTCGGCTTGGGCGCGGACTCGCTGTCCTTCTCGCGGCCACCGGCTGCGCCGCCGATTTCGCCACCGGCGTCGGACATGCCTTCGACCATCGACGCCATCGTGTCGAGTTCCACCGGGTACTCGTGCTCGGCGAGGTCGTATTTGCGGGAAATCGGGCGGAAGATCTCGGCAGCGACCTGGTGAGCCTGATTCGCCTGCGCCCGAAGCTTCTTGGGAAGTTCAAGATTGATCATCGTGTATGTCCTTGGGTGAGTGCCATGGAATTCGGGGCGGCGAGCTAGATGAGAACGATGCCCTCGGCGACGCCGACGGACCGCAGATCGCGGTACCAGCGCTCAACCGGGTGCTCCTTGGTGAAGCCGTGACCGCCGAGCAACTGCACGCCGTCGGAACCGATCTGCATGCCCTTCTCGGAGGCGAGCCGACGAGCCAGCGCAGACTCACGAGTGAACGACAGCCCCTGCTCGGCGCGAGACGCACCACGCAGCGTGACCAACCGCATGCCGTCGAGCTCGATGGCGATGTTGGCGACCATGAAGGCCACGGCCTGACGGTTGCTGATCGGCTCGCCGAAGGCGACACGGTCGTTGACGTACGGAACGACGTAGTCGAGTACGGCCTGGCTGGTACCGACGGCAAGGGATGCCCAGCCGAGTCGTGCGAGGCCGATGGCTGCGCTGTACTCGGCGGCCCGCTGATCTGCATCACTGTCGCCGAGAAGAGCCGATTCGGGCACTGCGACGTCGGTCAGGATCAGACGGCCCAGACCTGCTGCGCGCAGACCCATGCTCGGGTCGGCTTCGACGACCAGGCCTTTGGAGTCGGATTCGACGATGAAGAATGCCGGGCGGCCCTCGAGCTCTGCGGCGATGACGAACAGCTCGGAGCTTCCGGCAGCAGGCACGAGACTCTTGACGCCGTTGAGCTTGTAGCCGCTGGGGGAGCGGACGGCCTTGGTCTGCAGCGCGTACGGGTCGAACAGGGCGCGGGGTTCGTTGACGACCACCGCGGCGTTCGGCACCTTCTCGCCGACGAATGCGGGAAGGTACGTCTTCTGCTGTGCGTCGGTGCCCCACTGGGTGAGAGCGACGGCGACACCGCTGGGCGCGAGGATGGGCAGTGCCAAGCCCATGTCGCCGTGGGCGAGCGCCTCGGCGACGAGGGAGTTGGTAACCGCGCCCCGCTCGGTGGCTGCGCCGTCGAGCTCCTCGGGAACGTTGATCAGCGTGATGCCGAGCTCGGCGGACCGGCGAACCAGATCCTCCGGTGAGGAGGCGTTGTGATCTGCGTCGAAGGCGGCCGGCCGGAGGATTTCCTCGGCGAACTCCTTGACCGTCTCGACGATCATGCGCTGTTCGTCGTCGGGCGTCAGGTCGAAGTAGCTCAGGTTCTTGGTGGCACCGTCGTCGAGACGCTTGGGCTTGCCGCCACCGGTGACCTTGGCGAACGTGCGATTGGCCGCACCGAGTGTCTTGAACCCGGTCTTGGTGCTCTCGTACGTCACCCGGTCGATCGTCTGGCGGAGGTTGTACTTCTCCGCCAGTTCCGATCCGGTGATGGCGGTCAGAACGCGCATCGCGGTTCCGATCGCATCTCTCTTGAACGGGTTGAGGCCAACCGCAGAAGTATCGCGGGGCACCTTCGGGCGCTTCGCGTCGACCACACTGTCTTGCTTGCTCATGATCACCAGTTCCTCGGCGTCGGTCACGGACTTCACAGATCTTACTCCCGAGTAAGTTAGCTGTCTACTGTCGAGTAAGTACCGGTGGTCCACGACACCCCAACAGCAGTTCGTATCCTGCGTCGTATCGATGTGACAGGCTGTTTCCGTGCATCTCACAGCTCAGATCTTCGCCGCCCTCGCCGCAGCCCTTCACGTCGTCATCTTCGTGATGGAGAGTGTGGTGTGGACCAAGCCTGCTGTGTGGTCCCGCTTCGGAGTCGCGAGCCAGCACGACGCCGACGTCGTGAAACCGATGGCCTTCAATCAGGGCTTCTACAACCTGTTTCTCGCCGTCGGAATCGTGGTCGGCCTCCTCGTCGGTGGATCCGCGGGCGACGCGATCGTCTACTTCGCGTGCGCGAGCATCGTCGGAGCGGCTCTGGTTCTGGCCACCGGTGGTGCCAAGTACTTCCGGGCCGCATTCGTTCAGGGCGTCACGCCGCTGATTGCGCTGGTTCTCGCTGCGGTTCTGTAGTCGTAATTCAGGCGTCGGGGGACAGTCGCTCGAGTACCTCGCTCTGCAGTAGGCCATTGGTGGCCACCGCGCTGCCGCCGTGCGGGCCTTCGGTGCCGTCCAGTGCGGTGAAGTCGCCGCCGGCCTCGCGCACGAGGACATCGAGCGCAGCCAGGTCCCACAGCGAGACCTCGGGTTCGGCCGCGATATCGACAGCGCCCTCTGCGACCAGGCAGTACGAGAAGAAGTCGCCGTAGCCGCGCACCCGCCAGACGGCATCGGTGAGATCGAGGAATCGGTCTCTGATACCGAGATCGGACCAGCCGGAGAGGCTGGAGAAGCTCAGACTCGACGACGCCAACGAATCGACCTTCGAGACCGTGATGCGGCGCGGAGTGCCCCCGTCCGAGGCCGTCCAGGCACCCTCATGATGTGAGGCCCACCATCGCCGGTTCAATGCAGGGGCGCTGACGACTCCTACTCGCGGTACGCCGTCGTCCAGCAGAGCGATCAATGTTGCCCAGACGGGCACGCCGCGCACGAAGTTCTTGGTGCCGTCGATGGGATCCACCACCCACTGGCGACCGCTGAAGGTCGCGGTGCCGCCGAACTCCTCGCCCAGCAAGGCATCGCCGGAACGCTCCGAACCGAGCTCGCTGCGAATCATCGTCTCGACGGCCAGGTCTGCGTCGCTCACCGGTGTGAGATCCGGCTTCGAGTCCACCGAGAGATCCATGGCCCGAAATCGTCGACGAGTGATGGCGTCGGCCTCGTCGGCGAGCCTGAGGGCAAGGGCAAGATCGGCGGAGTAGTCGGTCACCGGAGAAGACTATCGCCGCGCACGGGCTTGCACGTACGCGGCGATATGGGTGGCGGGGTCTATCCGGTGACTTCGTTCAGCTTCCCGGTTGCGACATCGAATACGAAGCCTCGAATGGATTCGTGCTTCGTGACGAACGGGCTCTGCTCGATGCGGGCGAGCGACTGGCGAACATCGCGGTCCAGGTCGGTGAACGACTCGGCAGCCCAGTTCGGCTTGATGCCCGTCTCGTGCTGCAGATCTTTCTTGAACTCGTCATCGGTGAAGGTGAGCATGCCGCAGTCGGTGTGATGGATCAGGATGATCTCCTTGGTGCCGAGCAGGCGCTGACTGATGGCCAGCGACCTGATCTCGTCGTCGGTGATCACACCGCCGGCATTGCGAATCACGTGGGCTTCGCCGTCGGCGAGACCGAGAATGCGGTAGACGTCGAGTCGGGCGTCCATGCACGCGACCACTGCCACGTGCTTCGACGGCGGCAGAGGCAGGGGACCGTCGAACTGGGCGGCGTAGGCCTTGTTGTTGTCGAGGTACTGATCGGTGACGGTCATACGACGCTCCTGTGTACTGCAGGTGTGGCCGACACCGGGCGGTGACAGGCATGTCGACATGCGAATATGTCGATGAGCCGAAAACTAGCAGTCGCCCGGTGGCCTGACGAGAGTTGAAATCAGCACGGTTCGAACCCTCGACGACGGTGTCGATTCGTCCAGGGCGGTCCCGTCCGGGTTCGGGGGCGGTCGGGCGAGGGTTCGGGTGCCGGTAACCTTGACTCTCGTGCATCCCGACGTTTCTGCAGACCTGGCCGAGCTCGACACCACTCTGTCCACTGTCGAGTCGGTTCTCGACGTCGAGGAACTGCGGCGACGCATCGACGAGCTGGAACACCAGGCCGCATCACCGGACCTGTGGAACGACCAGGAACACGCGCAGCAGGTGACCAGTCAGCTGTCCCACGCGCAGGCCGAACTGCGCCGCGTGGAGGAGCTTCGGCAGCGACTGGAGGACATGCCTGTTCTGTACGAGCTCGCCGAGGGCGAAGAAGGTGAAGCGGCCGCGTCGGCCACCGCCGATGCCGACGCCGAACGGGCATCCCTGCGTGAGGACATCGCAGCCATGGAAGTGCGGACCCTGTTGTCCGGGGAATACGACGCGCGTGACGCGTTGGTCAACATCCGTTCGGGTGCCGGCGGAATCGATGCCGCCGACTGGGCGGAGATGCTCATGCGTATGTACATCCGCTGGGCCGAGAAGCACGGCTACGGCGTCGAGGTCTACGACACGTCCTACGCCGAAGAGGCCGGAATCAAGAGTGCGACCTTCGCCGTCAAGGCTCCGTACACGTACGGGACGTTGTCGGTGGAGCAAGGTACGCACCGGCTCGTCCGGATCAGCCCCTTCGACAACCAGGGTCGACGCCAGACCTCGTTCGCCGAGGTCGAGGTTCTCCCGGTCGTCGAGACCACCGACCACATCGAGATCCCCGAGAACGACATTCGCGTGGACGTCTACCGCTCGTCCGGACCGGGCGGACAGTCGGTCAACACCACCGACTCCGCCGTTCGATTGACGCACATCCCGACGGGCATCGTGGTGACCTGTCAGAACGAGAAGTCGCAGTTGCAGAACAAGGTCTCTGCCATGCGAGTGCTGCAGGCCAAGCTCCTCGAGGTCAAGCGCAAGGAAGAGCGCGCCGAGATGGACGCGCTCAAGGGCGACGGTGGTAGCTCGTGGGGTAATCAGATGCGCTCGTACGTGCTGCATCCGTATCAGATGGTCAAAGATTTGCGTACCGAGTACGAGGTCAACAATCCGTCTACTGTTCTCGACGGGGACATCGACGGATTTCTGGAATCCGGAATTCGATGGCGAATGCGAGGGGAGCAGTAGATCTGATGGCAGGCTGGTTGAACCCGACGCTCGACCTGAAGCTGAACGCCCTCGGGATCGTTCTGTACATCCTCGGCGGAATGCTGGCCGCGCGGTTCGTCACCTGGACCGGGTCTCGCATCACTGCCCGCATCGATCAGAACTACCAGCACAGCGATGCACTCGTCCGATCCGAGGCCGCCAAGCACCGGCACGCCCTTGCCCAGGTCATCACCTGGGTCGTGGTCACGCTCATCTACATCCTGGTCACCATCGAAGTGCTGCGTCGCTTCGGATTCGGCGTCGGCGGGCTCGTGGCACCCGCGACGGTCATCGGTGCCGCACTCGGCTTCGGAGCTCAGCGCGTAGTGCAGGACATTCTGGCCGGGTTCTTCATCATCACCGAACGTCAGTACGGATTCGGTGACGTCGTGCAGATCGCCGTCAACGGGTCAGCCGAGGACGCCGAGGGCACCGTCGAGGACGTGACGCTCCGCGTCACACGGGTCCGCAGCGTCGACGGTGAGGTCATCACCGTCCCGAACGGGCAGATCGTCAAGGCGATCAACCTGTCGAAGGATTGGGCGCGCGCCGTCGTCGATGTTCCTGTCCCCAGCACCGCCGATCTCACCCAGGTCAATGCGCTGCTCCGCACAGTCGGCCGCGATGCGTTCGCGGACACCCGGCTGCGTCCGCTGTTGCTCGACGAACCGACCGTGATGGGCGTGGAGAGCATCGAGGTGGGGCAGGTCAACGTTCGCCTCGTTGCGCGAACACTGCCCGGCAAGCAGTTCCAGGTGGGACGAGAACTTCGAGTCCGGGTGGCTGCCGCGCTGCGTCCCGAGGGCATCAGCGTTGCTCCCGACGTCAGTACGGCCGGGGTCGCACCGGAATCGTCGGGTCGAGATCGGACGGAAGACCAGTGAGTTCACCTGATACCGGAACCGAACGCCCGCAGCGCAACTGGCGACAGTGGCGCATTCCGGCCAAGATCTACGGCCGCGTCCGCACGTCCACCGTGGCCTTCGGTATCTGCTTTGTGCTCACGGGCCTGCTCTACGGGCAGGTCAGCGCAGATATCGCCGAGAGGGACAAGCAACAGATCGAGGGCCCGGTCGCTGTCGATCCGTCCGAGCTCACCCCCTACAACCAGCCCCAGACCTCCGAGCCGCGATACTCGACAACCACGGTCTCGCCGACTCCGTCGGCCACCGTCGATCCGGAGCAGTCGGGAACCGTCGAGGAATCCGGACAGCAGGCCACCACAACGACAGTTTCGCCGACGACGACCGCGCCGTTCGGCGTGCAGATTCCGCCGGCGATTCAGTCGCTGATCCCCACCCAGCCTGCACCGACTTCATCGCGCTGACGCTGCCTTTACCGTCTCTCGGGACTCGCCGTGGTACCCGCACGGTTCCGACGGTTACCGGCGGGTAAGGACTACACTGGCGACCCGTGATCAGCACCTCGAATGTGTCCAAGTCCTACAAGACCTCCACCAGGCCCGCCCTGGACAAAGTGACGGTCTCCATCGACAAGGGTGAGTTCGTGTTCCTGATCGGCCCGTCAGGTTCGGGCAAATCGACGTTCATGCGGCTGCTGCTCAAGGAGGAGACGCCCACCTCCGGTGACATTCACGTTGCCGACTTCCACGTGAACCGATTGGCGGCCCGTCGCGTCCCACGGCTGCGGCAGAGCATGGGCTGCGTCTTCCAGGACTTTCGTCTCTTGCAGCAGAAGACCGTGGTCGAGAACGTGGCATTTGCGCTCGAGGTGATCGGCAAGCCTCGTTCGATGATCAAGCGCACCGTCCCCGAGGTTCTCGACCTGGTGGGACTCGGTGGCAAGTCCGATCGTCTGCCGAACGAGCTGTCCGGTGGTGAGCAGCAGCGTGTGGCGATTGCCCGAGCTTTCGTCAATCGCCCGCTGGTCCTGCTCGCGGACGAGCCGACCGGAAACCTGGATCCGGACACCAGCCAGGACATCATGCTGCTGCTCGAACGCATCAACCGCACCGGAACCACTGTGCTGATGGCGACCCACGACAACCACATCGTCGACTCGATGCGCCGCCGCGTCGTCGAACTCGACAACGGACGAGTCGTTCGTGACGAGGCCCGCGGGGTCTACGGCGTCGGGCGCTGACGACACCCGACCAGGACCTATCGGACTTCTCGACCGAACGAATCGAAGGGCTCGGATTCCGCGATGCGCGCAAGTTTCATCTTCAGTGAGGTCCTCACCGGACTTCGCCGCAACATCACCATGACGATCGCCATGATCTTGACGACCGCCATTTCCCTCGGCCTGTTCGGCGGCGGGTTGCTCGTGGTGCAGATGGCGGGAAAGACTCAGCAGATCTTCCTCGACAGAGTGGAAGTCCAGATCTTTCTCACGGACGACATCTCCGCAACGGATGCCGACTGCGCACAGGAGACCTGCGCCACCCTGCGATCGGATCTTGAGAACACTCCGTCGGTGGTCTCGGTGCAGTACCTCAATCGTGAGGATGCGGTGAAGGACGCAACCGAGCGAGTGTTCAAGGATCAGCCCGAACTGGCCGAACTGGTCAGTGCCGACAGCTTTCCCGCGTCGTTCAAGGTTCGCCTGAGTGATCCCGAGCGGTTCGGGGTGATCAACGACAACTTCCAGAATCGACCGGGCGTGCAGAGCGTGCTCAACCAACGCGATCTGGTCGAGCGATTGTTCAGCGTGCTCAACGGTGTGCGGAACGCTGCCTTCGCGATTGCCACTGTGCAGGCGATCGCCGCAATTCTTCTGATAGCCAACATGGTTCAGATCGCTGCGTTCACCAGACGAACCGAGGTCGGCATCATGCGGTTGGTCGGTGCCACTCGCTGGTACACCCAGCTGCCGTTCCTGCTCGAGGCGGTGGTGGCCGCACTGATCGGATCTGCGCTCGCCATCGCCGGACTGTTCACCGCGAAGAACATGTTCATCGACGATGTTCTCGCGGACGTGTATCAGGCCAACATTCTGGCCCGGATATCGAACAGCGACGTGCTCCTCGTCTCGCCGTTCCTCGCGCTGGTGGGAGTCGGCATGGCAGCGGTGACGGCCTACATCACGCTGCGCCTGTACGTGCGCGAATAAATTCGCTTGCCGTTCGGTTCTATGCTGGAGCGGTTGCCCATGGAACCGCTCCACGCGGCGAACGCTCGAGAAAGGGCCCTGCAGTGAGAGAGAAGGGCCGCAAGGCCATCGCGACCAATCGCAAGGCGCGGCACAACTACTCCATACTCGACGTCCTCGAGGCCGGAGTTGCCCTCGTCGGAACCGAGGTCAAGAGCCTGCGCGACGGCAAGGCCTCCCTGGTCGACGCCTTCGCGACCGTCGACGACGGTGAAATCTGGCTGCGCGGGCTGCACATCGCGGAATACACGCTCGGCAGCTGGACCAACCACGCACCACGTCGAAACCGCAAACTCCTCCTTCACCGTCGCGAGATCGACCGCCTTGCAAGCAAGGTCAAAGAGGGAAACCTGACGCTGGTGCCGTTGTCGATGTATTTCTCCGACGGCAAGGTCAAGGTCGAACTTGCCTTGGCCAAGGGCAAGCAGGACTACGACAAGAGACAGTCGTTGGCCAAACGCACCGCCGAACGCGAAGTGACTCGTGAGCTGGGGCGTCGTGTGAAGGGCATGCGCTGACCGCTGTCCTGCTCGCTCTGGTAGCCGCTGTGGGCTACGGGGTGAGCGATTTCGTCGGCGGTGTCGCATCCCGCCGGGTAGCGGCACTGCGCGTGGTCATCGTCTCGTACCCACTGTCGCTGGTGATCGTCCTGCTCGTGGCTCCATTCGTCGGCGGCACGATCGAACTGTCGGCGATGTTGTGGGGGTTGGCCTCGGGTGTTGCCGGCGGCGTCGCAGTGTGGTGGTTCTATCTGGCGCTCGCGGCCGGGCCGATGGCAGTGGTCTCGCCTGTCACCGCGGTACTGGTCGCCGGAATTCCAGTGCTGGTCGGTTTGTGGATCGGTGAGCGTCCGGGCGTCATCGCCTTCGTCGGCATTGCGGTGGCACTGGTGGCCGTGGTGCTCGTCAGCAAGGAGTCGCCCGACGAGGTGACCGGTGAAGTGGCAGGCGGCCGGGAGATGAAGTTCACCCGAACCGTGGCCTGGTTGACGGTCGGTTCGGGCGTGACGTTCGCTTTTGCGTTCATTTTTCTGCACCGGATCGGCGACGGCAGTGGACTGTGGCCGCTTGCCGCGTCGCGTGCGTCGGCAACCGCCGTGGTCTGGGTCGTAGCCCTGGCGTCCGGGCACTTCTCGCCCCCGCACGGCAGCGTGCTCAAACTTGCGGCGTTCGTCAGTGTGCTCGACGTGGTTGCCAATGCCGCCTTGATCTACGCCTATCAGGACGGTCTTCTCTCCTTGGTGAGCGTCATCGCCTCGCTGTATCCGGCAGCAACGGTGTTGCTGGCCATGGTGATGCTCGGCGAAAGAGTCGGCACCCTGCAGAAGATCGGAATGGCGTTGGCGCTCGGCGCGATCGCGATGATCGCCCTCGCAGGTTGAACTGGCCCGCTCGGGGGTAATGACCTCGTTTATGACAGCTTCCGATTCGCCGTCCGACATCCCCGTGGCTCAGGACGACGGACGCCCTCCCCGCGTTCTGGTGACCGGTGCCACGGGATACCTGGGCGGGCGTCTGGCACCGCGTCTGCTCGACGAGGGGTACCGGGTCCGAGTGCTGGCTCGTACCCCCGGCAAGCTCGACAACGTGCCGTGGGCGGCGGACGTCGAGGTCGTCAAGGGCGATCTGAGCGATCGGGAATCGCTGAAGGAGGCGCTGACCGGAGTCGACGTCATGTATTACCTGGTGCACTCGATGGGCACCGCAGGCCATTCCGATTTCGCCGATACCGAACGCGACAGCGCCGAGAACGTCGCGGCCGTTGCTGCCGAGTGCGGCGTCGGCCGGATCGTCTACCTGGGTGGCCTGCATCCGCCCACCGGAGAGCTGTCGCCACACCTGAAATCCCGCGCCGAGGTGGGTCGCATTCTGATCGAGTCGGGGGTACCTACGGTCGTGCTGCAGGCGGGTGTGGTGATCGGATCGGGTTCGGCGTCGTTCGAGATGATTCGCCACCTGACCAACCGACTTCCGGTGATGACCACGCCGCGGTGGGTGCACAATCGAATCCAGCCGATCGCTGTCCGCGACGTGCTGCACTACCTGATCGGGGCCGCGAGCGCACCGATCGCCGAATCCCGGACCTTCGACATCGGTGGTCCGGACGTCATGCAGTACGGCGAGATGATGAACATCTACGCCGACGTCGCGGGACTGCGCCAGCGTCGCATCATCGTTCTTCCGGTGTTGACTCCGCGATTGGCCGGCCACTGGATCGGGTTGGTCACACCCATTCCGCGCGGCTTGGCGATGCCGCTCATCGAATCGCTGCAGTACGACGCCGTCGGTCACGAGATGGACATCGACGCCGTCGTGCCCCGCCCGGACAACGGACTGACGGGCTACCGCGATTCGGTTCGGCTGGCGCTGCGCAAGATCGACGACGGCGAGGTCGAGACGCGGTGGACCGACGCCACCGGTACCGCGGCACCGTCGGATCCACTTCCGTCGGACCCGGATTGGGCCGGGGAAGTGGTGTACACCGACACTCGGGTCGCCAGAAGTACGGCGGAGTCGAGTGCGATCAGGCCTGCGTTGGAACGATTGGCCGACGCAGACGTGCTCACCGGCTGGCATCGCGACGCCACCGGACCCGACGCGTCGGCGTCGGGCACCGAACACACCACCCGGCTCAAGTCCTCGACCCGGCTGCCCGGCGAGGCGTGGCTGGACCTCACGGTCGGGGGAACCGCGAAGCAGCCGACGATCGAGCAGCGGTTGGTGTTCTTCCCGCGTGGACTGGCCGGTCGCGCAGTCTGGTACGCCTCGCTGCCTGCTCGGTTGGTCGTGGCGCGCCGAATGCTGCGCACAGTGGTGCAGCGGGTGGACGCGGATGCCGCATCGCACGCCACGGATCGCGGTGCGAGAAGTTAATGGGATGAATGTGTCCATGCGAGGCGTTACACTGAACAGCCCGGGCACAGTGTTCGGGAACATACGGGGCTGAACGGTTTCGACTTTGTATGTTGAGTCAGGGGAAGCGTGTCGGTGCAGGCGAGAGACCACCGTAAGCGTCATCGCAACCTTATAAGCGCCGATTCCAATCAGCGCGACTACGCACTCGCTGCCTAAGTAGCGACTGCGTGTCTGTCAGTCCGGGTTTGCCCTCGGCCCGGGTACTGGCATCAGCTAGAGGGCTCACCGATTCATCCGGCCGCGGGATGATGAGGAACATCAAACAGTGGCTGGGATCGTCATCCTGACTTGTTCGCGAGATCGGGAGATCCAAGTAGAGACATAGCGGACTGCACACGGAGAAGCCCTGGCAATGCAGCAGAGGACCCGGGTTCGATTCCCGGCAGCTCCACCGCAGAAGACCGGGCCGAGAGACACACTCTCGGCCCGGTCTTCTTCTCTGTGTCGGACAGGTCACAATCGCCCCGTCCGGACCGATCCCACCCGAAGCGGCCTCGGTGCCGAATAACCGGCATGAGCAACGAGCCGACTCCAGTACTGCGCACCGGCAGGCGGGTGTCCGACCCTGCACTGGTCGTGTTGGTCCTCGGCGGCGGCAAGGACGTGAGCCGGGCGCGCAGTCGGCCGTGGCATCTGGCCGGCCTGCGAATGTGGCCGTTCACCTGGATGCTTCGGCGCGTGGGACGCGAACGCGGCATTTCGGTGCAGCAATTGCAGTACCGGTTCCGCGGCTGGAACGCCCCCGAACGGTCTCCGGTCGAGGACGCCCGGTGGGCGCTGAACCGAATCCGCGCGGAGCATCCTGACGTTCATGTTGTGGTCGTCGGCCATTCGATGGGTGGCCGCACCGCCGCTGCCCTGATCGAAGACCCTTCTGTCGTGGGTGTCGTCGCCTTGGCCCCGTGGTGGCCGGAGGGTGTGGAAGCCGACGCATTCGGCGCGCATCATGCGTTACTCGTCGTACACGGCACTGCCGACAAGTGGACCGATCCGAGAACCTCGCGCCGTGCGACCGAGAGAGCAGCATCCAGAGGGGCGACTGCTCGCTACCTTTCCGTTCCGGGTGGGCATTTCATGCTCCGCAATCCGCGGGTCTGGTCGAGGGCCACGCGTGACTTCGTCCTCGGCATTGCCGCCGATACCAAGGCCGACTGCATGGGCAGGCAGTCGTGACGCGCCGTCGTATTGCGGTGGTCGGGAGCGGCATCGCCGGCCTGACGGCCGCATACGCACTGTCGAAGGACTCGTCGGTGACGTTGTACGAGGCGGATTCTCGGCTCGGCGGTCACGCGGACACGCACTATGTCCCCGGCCCCAACGGTCCGGTAGGCGTCGACACAGGGTTCATCGTGCACAACGACCGCACGTATCCGACGCTGCTTCGGCTGTTCGCCGAACTCGACGTACCCACCCAGGATTCGGACATGAGTATGTCCGTGCGCTGCGACGGGTGCGGGCTCGAGTACTCGGGCGGCCAGGGCATGCACGGAATCCTGGCGCAACGTACGGCGGTGTTCAAACCACGATTCGTGTCGATGTTGCTCGATGTCAAACGTTTTCATCGGCTGGCAACCGAACTTCTGGACAGCCCGGACTCGGCGGATTCCGAGATCACACTCGGTACATTTCTCGAAGACCATTCTTTCTCGGCATATTTCGAATCCCACTTCATGACGCCGTTGGTGTCGGCGGTGTGGTCGTGTGATCCGGACACTGCGCTCGCTTACCCGGCTCGCTACCTGTTCTCTTTTCTTCAGCACCACGGAATGCTCACCGTCACAGGATCTCCCACCTGGCGCACCGTCACGGGCGGGTCCATCGAATACGTTCGCCGGGTTGCTTCGCACATCGACGAGGTGTTGCTCGATACCCCCGTGCGCGCGGTCTACAGGTCCGAGGGCTCCGTGCAGATCCGGGACGCCCACGACAACCTGCGCACGTTCGACGCCGCCGTGATCGCGGTCCATCCCGGTGCCGCGCTGAAGATGCTCGCGGAACCCACTGCGCTCGAGCACAGCATCCTCGGAGCGATGCCGTACTCGGTCAATCACACTGCTCTGCACACCGACTCGTCCGTGTTGCCGAAGAACACCAGGGCGCGGGCCTCGTGGAACTACCACCTCCCGTCCTGTAGCGCCAGGCCCGATCGAGTTCTGGTCAGCTACGACCTGACGAGGTTGCAGCGGTTGGACGACACCGATCGAAGGATGCTGGTCACCCTCGGTGGAGCGGATCGCATCGACCCGAACACGGTGCTCGACGACATGACCTACGAGCACCCGCAGTACACTCCCGAATCCGTGGCAGCGCAGCGTCGTCTGCCCGAATTGGACACCGATACGGTTGTGTTCGCCGGGGCGTACCACGGCTGGGGATTCCACGAGGACGGCGCGTTGTCCGGAGCGCGCGCTGCGCAACGGGTGGGGGCCACGTGGCTCTGACGTCCGTTCTGCCGACCACCCGCGCACACGGAGCGGCGCTGTATCTCACTCGGATCGATCACGTGCGACGCGCGCCGATTCGAAACGCGTTCTCGTACAAGAGCTACAGCTGGTTCGTCGACCTCGACGCGCTCCCCGAGTTGCCGCGGATGTTGCGACGGCTGGCATCGTTCGACTCACGTGATCACCTGGGCGACCCCGACGCCACCATTCGTCAGAACGTCGATGCGTTCCTGGCGGAGAGCGGTATCGATCTGGGCGGCGGACGGATCACGATGTTGGCCAGCGCGCGGGTGTTCGGACACACGTTCAACCCATTGAGTGTGTACTGGTGTCACGACCGCGCGGGAGACCTCCGCTGCGTGGTGGCCGAGGTGCACAACACCTACGGCGAGCGATACCGGTATTTGCTGCACACCGATCGGCGCGGCGCAGTACGGACGACCAAGGAGTTCTACGTCTCGCCGTTCAACGACGTCGACGGCGAATACTCCATGCAGCTGCCCGAGCCGGACGCCGCGCTCCGCCTGTCGATCGTCCTCGAACGTCCCGGTCAGCCTCCGTTCGTGGCGACCGTCGTCGGCCGTCGACGCGAGGTGACGACGCGGTCGATTCTTCGCACCGCACTCGAGATCCCGATTGCGCCCGTGCGAGTGGTGATACAGATCCGCTGGCAAGGCATTCGGCTCTGGGCGCGGGGTCTGAAGATCGTGCAGAAACCTGCCCCTCCGGGGGAACGAAGAATTCAGAAGGAAGGGGCCCACAGATGACAACTGTGTCGAAAGCCAATTCTGTGTCGAACCCGTACGGTGGTTCCGCTGTCGGTCCGCGCCCGTCGGTCGATGCGCGGGTCTGGCCTCAGATCGCCAGTGTTCCCGGTGGCATGAAGGTTGCAGCCGCCGCGCCCGTCGCCGACTTCCTCTTCCGTCGTGCGGTCGCGGGATTGCAGGTCCGGGTCGCGATGCCCGACGGCGAAGTGATCGGGGCCGGCTCGGCCGACGCACCGTTGATGACCGTCTATCGGCCACACGACTTCGCCGCACGGGTCGGCGACAGTGGACTCATCGGATTCGGTGAGGCATACATGGCCGGAGACTGGGATGCCGAGGACCTCACTGCAGTGCTCGAGGTCTTCGCCCGACGAATGGCGTCGCTGATTCCGAAGTCTTTGCAGCGCCTCCGAGGGCTCTACATTCCCAAACCTCCACGGAGCGAGCGGAATACGACCAAGAACACGCGATCGAACATCTCACGGCACTACGATCTGTCGAACGACCTCTTCGAACTCTTCCTCGACGAGACGATGACCTACTCGAGTGCGTTGTTCGCCGGAGCGGGAAGCGACAACGACAGTGAGGAGCTCGCCGACGCTCAGCGCCGAAAGATCGACCGGCTTCTCGACCGCGCGGGCGTCGGCGATGGAAGCCGGGTTCTCGAGATCGGCACCGGATGGGGCGAGCTTGCCATCCGTGCGGCCGCTCGTGGTGCGACGGTACGGTCGGTGACATTGTCGACCGAACAGCAGGAACTGGCGCGGAAGCGTTGTGCCGCTGCGGGTTACGGAGATCGAATTCAGATCGATCTCCTCGACTATCGTCTGGTCGACGGCGAGTACGACGCGATCGTGTCGGTCGAGATGATCGAGGCCGTCGGTCATCAGTACTGGGGAACCTACTTCGAGACGATCGACTCGTTGCTTGCGCCGGGTGGGCGGGTTGCCCTCCAGGCCATCACGATGCCGCACGATCGAATGCTGGCTACCCGAAACACGTACACCTGGGTACACAAGTACATCTTTCCCGGCGGGTTCCTACCGTCGGTGCGGGCCATCGAGGAGGTGACCGAGCAGCACACCTCGCTCAGGGTTCGCGAGCGCTTGTCCATGGGCGACCACTACGCGCGAACCCTCGCTCTGTGGGACAGTCGATTCCGTGAATACCGCAGCGAGGCATCCGATCTCGGTTTCGACGAGGTGTTCGCGCGAATGTGGCACTTCTACCTGTGCTACTCGGAGGCCGGATTTCGATCCGGGTACCTCGATGTTCAGCAGATCGTGCTCGACCGAAGGGACAACCGATGACCACCTCGACACTTTCCGTGGACCGGACCCATCGCAGTGGCGGTGTTGCGCATCGGATTGCCGAGTTGATAGAACCCCTGGTGGGTGGCCCGCTTCCCGTCCGGCTGCAGGCGTGGGACGGATCCGTCGCAGGCGATGACTCGGCACCGAGAGTGCTGTTGCGGAGCCCGAGCGCCCTTCGTCGATTGCTTTGGAGCCCAGGCGAACTCGGTGCTGCGCAGGCGTACGTCACCGGGGAGTTGGACGTCGACGGGGATCTTGCCGCGGCTCTCGATCACGTCTGGGGTGTGGTGCGTGAGCGCCGACTCTCGGCCGTCCGACCGGGGCCGGCGTCGCTGCTGCGGTTGGCAAGACTGGCAAAGGATCTCGGAGTGTTCGGCCGCCCACTACCGCCGCCCGTGTCGCAGGCCGCGGTGAAGGGGCGGCTGCACTCGATGCTCCGTGACCGCGCTGCGATCAGCCACCATTACGACCTGTCCAACGACTTCTACGAGCTGGTCCTCGATTCGCACATGGCGTACTCGTCGGCGTACTGGACCTCGGATGCGCCGGACTACACCCTCGATGACGCCCAGCGCGACAAACTCGACCTCGTGTGTCGAAAGATCGGGCTCGACAAGCGCGCAGGGCAACGCTTTCTCGACGTCGGCTGCGGCTGGGGGTCCCTGAGCCTGCATGCGGCTCAGGAGTACGGAGCGCAGGTCGTCGGAGTGACCATCTCGCGCGAACAGAAAGCCTTCATCGACAAGCGAATCGCCGACCGGGGACTGCAGGGCAACGTCGAAATCCGAATCCAGGACTACCGGGAGATTCCGGACGGTCCGTTCGACGCGGTGGCGTCGATCGAGATGGGCGAGCATGTGGGGGAGGCCAACTACCCGACCTACACCGCCGCACTGCATGCCAATGTCAAGCCCGGCGGCCGCGTGCTGATCCAGCAGATGTCGCGGAGGGAAGGCGACAACCCCGGCGGCGGAGCATTCATCGAATCGTTCATCGCGCCGGACATGTACATGCGCCCGGTCGGGCGGACCGTCGCAATGATCGAGGAGGCCGGCCTCGAGGTTCGCGACGTCCACGCGCTTCGGGAGCATTACGTGCGAACCGTCGACGTCTGGACCGAGCGCTTCGAGGCGCGCTTCGACGACGTGGTGGGGATGGTCGGGGAAGAGGTCGCCCGCGTGTGGCGGCTGTATCTCATCGGCGGCGGAATGGCATTCCGCGACAACAGGATGGGCGTCGACCAGATCCTGGCGGTCAGGTCCGAGAACGGACCGTCCGACATGGAACCGGTGCGGCCGACCTGGACGACCACCGGATGAACTGGTCGGACTTCCTGGCCGTATCGCTGGCGAGCCTCGGCGGAACCGCTGTCCTGATGATCGTCACCGCCCTCATCGGCGCGCGTATCGGACGGCACAACGTCGTGGACGTGACGTGGGGCGGCGGCTTCGTTCTGATCGCGCTGATCTCGGCTGCGACCGGAACAGGTGAACTATGGCGTCGAGTGCTTCTGCTCGCGCTCGTCGGCGTATGGGGACTTCGTCTTGCACTGCATGTCTTTCAGCGCTCACGCGGGCACGGTGAGGATCCGCGCTACACCGAACTGCTCTCCAAGGCCACCGGAAACGAAACCTTGTATGCCCTGCGCAAGATCTATCTGACGCAGGCAATTGCATTGTGGTTCGTGTCCCTGCCGTTGCAGGTATCCGCTGTCGCACACGGATCGGTCCCCACCGTCGTCGTACTCGGCGTACTGGTCTGGATGCTCGGATGGACGTTCGAGGCAGTGGGCGATGCGCAGTTGAAAGCCTTCAAGGCCGACGCGTCGAACAAGGGCAAGATCATGGATCGTGGTCTCTGGTCCTGGACGCGGCACCCCAACTACTTCGGGGACTCGGCAGTCTGGTGGGGGCTGTTCCTCGTTTCGGCATCGGCGTGGCCCGGAGTGTTCACACTGCTGTCGCCTATCGCGATGACGTACTTCCTGGTGTTCGCCACAGGTGCACGGTTGCTGGAGCGCAGCATGGAGAAACGTCCGGGGTATCGCGAATACCAGCAGCGGACCAGCTATTTCCTCCCACGGCCGCCGAAAGGACCCAGCAAGTAGCTCGCGGGTGGGTCAGCGGCGCTAGGGTTGTCGAGGAGTTCGATTCATCGATCGAGTTCGGTTCGACCACAACGAGGAGGCGCATCGTGGCGCACGAGAGAGCTGGAACCACTGCACTGCCGGAGGATCTGGTGGATCTTTCGCAACTCGTGACGGCGTACTACTCGCGGGTTCCGGATGTGTCGGACCCGAGTCAGCAGGTGGTCTTCGGTACGTCCGGACACCGAGGGTCGAGCCTGGACTCGGCGTTCAACGAGGCCCACATCGTGGCGACGACGCAGGCGATCGTGGAGTACCGCGCTGCGCAAGGCATCACCGGGCCCCTGTTCATCGGCCGGGACACCCACGCGTTGTCCGAACCGGCCTGGACGACTGCTCTGGAAGTGTTGGCCGCCAACGACGTCGACGTACTGGTCGATTCGGGGGACCGGTACACGCCCACCCCTGCCGTCAGTCATGCCATCCTTCGCTACAACGAGTCGGGCCCGGCGGCGAAGGCCGACGGCATCGTGGTGACTCCGTCCCACAATCCGCCTCGGGACGGCGGCTTCAAATACAACCCTCCGCACGGCGGACCGGCCGACAGCGACGCGACGTCGGTCATCGCTGCCCGAGCGAACGATCTTCTGCGGGAGGGCATCTCGGGCATCAAGCGTGTGACGCTGGCGCAGGCCTTCGCGGGCAGCGTCTCGCGGTACGACTTCCTCGGCACCTACGTGGACGACCTGCCCAACGTCGTCGATCTCGATGCGATCCGCGCGGCCGGTGTTCGGATCGGTGCCGATCCGCTCGGCGGTGCCAGTGTCGACTACTGGGACGCCATCGCCGAGCGACACAACCTCGATCTGACGGTCGTCAATCCGTTGGTGGACGGCACGTTCCGCTTCATGACGCTCGACACCGACGGCAAGATCAGGATGGACTGCTCGTCGCCGAACGCGATGGCGTCGCTGATCGCTGCACGCGATCGATTCGACATCTCCACCGGCAACGATGCCGATTCCGATCGGCACGGCATCGTCACTCCCGACGGTGGCCTGATGAATCCCAATCACTACCTCGCAGTTGCCATCGACTACTTGTTCACTCATCGGCCGGGGTGGTCGCCTACGGCGGCGGTGGGCAAGACCCTCGTGAGTTCGTCGATGATCGACCGCGTGGTGGCCGGCCTCGGCCGTCGCCTGCTCGAGGTGCCGGTGGGATTCAAATGGTTCGTACCCGGACTACTCGCCGGCGATCTCGGATTCGGCGGGGAAGAAAGCGCCGGTGCGTCGTTCCTCCGACACGACGGTCGCGTCTGGACCACCGACAAGGACGGCATCATCCTCGCGCTGCTGGCGTCGGAGATCACCGCAGTCACCGGGTCTACACCGTCTCAGCGTTACGGGGAATTCACCGCGAAGTTCGGCGATCCCTCGTACGCCCGCGTCGACGCACCGGCCACGCGCGAGCAGAAGGCCGTTCTCGCCAAGCTCTCGCCCGACCAGATCACCGCCACCGAATTGGCAGGCGAACCGATCACGGCAACGCTGACCGAGGCTCCGGGCAACGGAGCTGCCCTCGGTGGCCTGAAAGTGACGACGGAGAGCGCCTGGTTCGCTGCGCGCCCGTCCGGAACCGAGGACGTGTACAAGATCTACGCGGAGTCGTTCCATGGCAAGGAGCACCTCGCCGAGGTCCAAGATGCAGCACGTGCATTGGTGTCGTCCGCTCTCGAGAGCTCGTGACCGACTCGTCCCAACCCGACCACGACAGCTCGGCCTCCGAGCCGGCATTCCAACCCGGAAGCAAACTCCCACCGGAGATCTGGGTACTGGTATCGGCGGCGTTCGTCATCGCCCTCGGATTCGGCATCGTTGCGCCTGCCCTGCCACAGTTCGCCCGAGAATTCGGTGTCGGATATACGGCCGCATCGGCAGTGATCAGTGCTTTCGCTCTCATGCGGTTGCTGTTCGCACCGGCCAGTGGCGCTCTGGTTCAGCGGCTCGGCGAACGACCCGTGTACCTGATCGGACTGCTGATCGTCGCGGTGTCCACCGGCGCGTGCGCTCTGGCCCAGACGTACTGGCAACTGCTGGTGTTTCGCGGACTCGGCGGAATCGGGTCGACGATGTTCTCGGTGTCGGCTCTCGGACTACTGATCAGAATCAGTCCACCGACCAGTAGGGGCCGCATCTCCGGGCTGTACGCGACCGCCTTCCTGTTGGGAACCATCGGTGGTCCACTCGTCGGCGGTGCGCTCGTCGGTTTCGGTCTGCGGGTGCCGTTCGTCATCTATGCCGTGGCTCTCGTGATCGCTGCCGGCGTCGTGTATTTCACCCTCGGCAACTCCGAGCTCGTCAAACCGGAGAGGGGCTCGGCACCGCCGACGATGTCGCTGCTCGCTGCTCTCCGAATCCCGTCTTATCGGGCCGCGTTGGCTTCGAATTTCGCCAACGGTTGGGCAGTGTTCGGTGTTCGGGTGGCGTTGGTGCCGTTGTTCGTCGTCGAGGCGATGCAGCGATCCGAGGTGTTCGTCGGTATTGCTCTGACCGTGTTCGCAGTGGGAAATGCTCTGGTTCTCACCAGTGCCGGTCGCCTGTCCGACGTACGCGGACGCAAACCGTTCATGCTGGGCGGGTTGGCGGTGTGCGGCCTGGGCACCGTCGTGATGGGTTATGTGCACGATCCGGTGTTGTTCCTCGTGGTGTCGTTGATCGCCGGAATCGGATCGGGCCTGATGAGTCCTGCCCAGCAGGCATCGGTCGCCGACGTGATCGGCTCGAAGGCGCGCGGAGGACCCGTACTGGCTGCCTTCCAGATGGCGTCCGACGTGGGTGCGGTGATCGGCCCGATCGTGGCCGGGATGATCGTGGAGCGGGTCTCGTTCGGCCCGGCTTTCGCCGTGACCGGTGCGCTGCTTCTGGTGGCCGGACTCTGGTGGTCTCGCGTACCCGACACCCTCGAGCGCGAGCGCACCTGACAAGCACATCCGTAGTATTCGCTCTGTGAGCCAGAAGAAGACATCGAGCACGAAACACACGCCACAGGCGACGTCCAACACAGTGACCTACGTATTGGGCGGTATCGCATTCTTGGTGGTGGTGATAGTCGTCGTGGTCGCGATCATGTGGCAGAGCGGAAGCGACGCCCCACGCAACGACGGCTACGGAACCGTGAAGAATCCCGAGGTCGAATTGTCGTTGCCAGGTGACGGCGTGGTGCAGCTGGCGCGTCCGGGAGCGCAGCGTGTGATCGATGTCTACGAAGATCCGATGTGCCCGTTCTGCGGCGACCTCGAAGCTAAGCACGGCCAGGAGTTGGCTCAGAAAATCGACGATGGCGTTGTCTCGGTGAATTACCACCTGGTCAATTTTCTCGATCCGTCGTCGGCCTCGGGTGACTATTCGACGCGTGCCGTCGCGGCGTCCCACTGTGTGGCAGCGACGGAGAACGCCCGGGTCTACGCCGCTTTTCACGGCGGGTTGTTCGACTCCGAATTCCGCCCGGTCGAAGGCGCAGACTCGGACAGAACCGATGCGGAACTAGCGGAGCTCGCTCGTTCCTCAGGAGCGAGCGAGCTGGCAACGGAGTGCATTGCCAGCGGAACCGAACGAGATGCCGCGGTGGCGGACGCGAACACCGGACGCGACGCTCTGGCGGCGTCGGGAGCGCGCGGGACGCCGGGGGTACTGGTCGACGGACAGGTGGTCGACGCGCTCGGTGACTCGGAATGGCTGGCCTCGATCAACTGATCCACTCCCGTGGGTGCGGCCGGTGGTCGAGTTCTCGGTACCGGCCGGACCAGGTGATTTGTTGCTGTTACGACCGATGGTGTAACTTCGTTCGAGCAACCGCATGAGCGGTCGCACGCAGTAACTCGGGGCTATGGCGCAGCTGGTAGCGCACCACACTGGCAGTGTGGGGGTCAGGGGTTCGAGTCCCCTTAGCTCCACCGAGATCGTCAGCTCCACCGACGTGATCTGTTTCAGGAAACGAAAAAGCGCCGCTCTCGACCGGCGCTTTTTCTTGTTTCGGTGCTGTAGGTCAGCGGTGACTAGTGGGCTGCGTCGAAGGCCTGCTCGACCTCGGCGGGAATTCTGCCTCGCGCGGAGATATTGTGGCCGTTCGCCTTGGCCCATTCTCGGATGGCTTTGGTTTGATTGGCGTCGCGCTTCGCACCGGTTGCAGAGGTACTCGACTTCTTCGTCCGCTTTCCACCGACCTTGGTGGAGTGTTCGATGTAATAGTCGAGCTTGCGATGAAATTCCTTGGCGTTCTTGTCGCTCAGGTCGATTTCGTAGCTGACCCCGTTGACCGAATAGGTTATGTGTTCGCCACCGGATTCGATCGGTTCTTCGTCGATGTCGTCGACCAATTGCACATAGACTTTTCTGGCCATGCTGAAGCTCTCCAATGGTGCAGGGGATGATGCGGGGATGTCCAGATCGAACTGAGACGACTATACGGCCGAACAATGTGCTTATCCACGCAGGCCGGGGAATTGTTACGCGATTCGCAGAATTGTCGGGAATCGGATCGGGCGGTCGCCGAAACGCAGAGGTATAAGCGAGAACATTGTCCCGATACGATCTCGGTCCTTATCGAAATCAAAGACAGACTGGCCGGTTCGTAGGCGCTTTTCCATCTCCGAGTCGGTTCGCGGTGGTTCGAGTGGGGGAGCCGGCGTATCGATGTACGACGTGGCGGCGCGTTCGCAACGGATCGATTACGGAACGCACTCATTTCACTAACGAAAGATCATCCGAGGCGCGTCGATGACGACATCTGGTTCACTTGAGGCGCAAGTGTCTGCTGTTTCGTGTGTGTCCCGTGGTGTCGGCGACTCGCTCCGATCAGCGCAACCGAGGGGCCGAGAGGGGAGTAGCGCCACCAGTCACTCCGGTGCGCTCGAGAGCATATGAAATCTGCACGAATCACCAGGTCGGCAACAGCGGCTCTGATATGCGCGGGAATGCTCGGTGCGGGTGTGATCGTCGCCGCTCCTGCCATGGCTGCCCCGTCCACCCCGTCACCGTCGACTACCGGTAGCGAGTTGTCGGGTAAGACGGTTTTCCTCGACCCGGGTCACCAGGGCACCGCACATTCGGAGAACCTGCAGCGTCAGGTGGACGACGGACGCGGCGGGACGAAGGATTGCCAGACCACCGGAATGACCACCGTGGACGGCGTGCCCGAACACACGATCAATTGGAAGGTCAGCGAACTCGTTCGGTCCAGTCTGGAGAGCCTGGGTGCCACGGTGAAGACGAGCCGTGCCGACGACTCTGGGTGGGGCGGATGCGTCGACGACAGGGCGCGCGCAGCGAGCGAGTCCGGAGCCGACGTCGCGGTGAGCATTCACGCGGACTCCACGAGCACGGCAACCGATACCGGTAAGCACGGATTTCATCTGATCGTGCCCACGTTGCCGATTCCGAACGCAGCGGCCGACACAGCCCAGTCCGAAGGAGGACGTTCGGCGTCGAAGCTGATGCGAGACTCGTACGTTCGGGCCGGCTTCGCCCCGGCGAACTACGCAGGCGTGGACGAGGGAATCCAGGAGCGCTCGGATGTGGCCGGGCCGGCATTGACCACAGTCCCTCTGGTGTTCGTCGAAATGGGTAACGGATCCAACCCCGACGACGCGGCCCTTCTCGAGAGCTCCGACGGTCAGTTGAAGCACGCGATCGCAATTTCGACCGGAGTGATCGACTATTTGCTCGGTGCAGAGGCTCAGTCCACCCCGGCCGCGGAAGATGCGACCGCCCCGACGACGACTGCAGCCGCCCCTGCTGCGAAGGCGACCGACACTGCTGCGCCAAGCACGTCTTCGACCACCGGAACGAAGACCGCTGTCGAGGGCCGTAGCGCGCTCTCGCGATTGCTCGAAAGCGTCTCTCCGTACATCGAGACGTTCGGAGTGGACGGTTTGAAGGGGCTCGCGACCCCGGAGAACGTCAGCAGTGTGTCCACTTTCGCGCAAGGCCTGCTGAAACAGATTCTCGCTGCCCGGTAGTCTCGGACGCCGTGACGCGTCGAAGAATTCCGGTGGTGATAGTCGCGGGCTTCCTCGGCGCGGGCAAGACGACTCTGCTCAATCACCTGTTGCGTAACGATGCGGGGATTCGAATCGGCGTCGTGGTCAACGATTTCGGAGCGATCAATGTCGACTCCATGCTCGTGGCGGGACAGGTCGACTCGATGGTCTCCCTCGGTAACGGATGCATCTGTTGCGCGGTCGACATCAGCGACATGGACGCGATGTTCGGCGCTCTCGCGCATCGCCGTTCGGCGATCGATGTCATCGTGGTGGAAGCCAGTGGCCTCGCCGAACCTCGCAATCTGATCCGAATGGTCCGAGGCAGCGCGAACGAGTTCATCGTCTACGGCGGGCTCGTAGGGGTGGTCGACGCGGTGGAATTTCCGCAGACCCGCGTACTGCATCCCGAGATCGACCAGCATCTGCAGTTGGCAGATCTGGTGGTGTTGAACAAGTCGGATGTGGTCTCGGAGTGCGGCCGCTCCGCGGTCGTGTCCACCGTGCGGTCCATCGTGGGGGACGTCCCCGTAGTCCCTGTCGCGTTCGGTCGAGTGGATCCGCTGCTGCTGTTCGACCGTCGGGACGACCTGTCTGTCGAATCGGCGATCCCCGTTCAGTTGTCGTTCGACGAGCTCCTACGGGAGAACCACAGCGACGACGACCATGAGCATCACCTGCATGCCCAGTACTCGCACACCGAGTTCGTCAGCACCGAGCCCATCGAACCGCGACGAATGATCGAGTTTCTGGAGAATCCCACCGGAAACCTCTACCGCATCAAAGGTGTCGTGCATTTCGCCGTACCGGGCTATTCGCAGAAGTTCATCGTGCACACCGTTGGTCGACACATTCGGTTCGAAGCGACGTCGTGGGCGCGCGGTGAGGCCGAACAGACATCACTGGTGCTGATCGGTACCGACCTCGATGCAGCGGCCGTCGAGAAACGACTACGCGCGTGCGTGCGAGAGCCCAACGAGCACTGCGATGCGTCGTCGATGCTCCCCGTCCACCGCTACCTGGACGCCGGGTAGAACTCCTACAGTCCGACCCACTCGGTGCGTCCGCCCTCGAATCCCTGCCGCTTCCAGATCGGGACCTCGGCCTTGATGCGTTCGACCAATCGCGCGCAGGCCTCGAACGCTTCCGCGCGATGGGCCGATCCGACGGCTGCCACGAGCGCGAGGTCTCCGACGCGCAAGTCTCCGACGCGATGTACCGCAGCGACCTCGAGGCCGGTCTCGGCGGAGACCTCGGAGCAGCATCGGTTCAAGAAACGTTGGGCGTCGGGATGGGCGCGGTATTCGAGAGTTTCCACCGCCTGGCCACCATCGTGGTCGCGGACGATCCCGCTGAACAGAACTACTGCACCGTGGCGTGAATCCTGTACGGCTGCCTCCACTTCGGCGGTGCTCAACGGTTCACTGGAAATTCGTGCGACGAGTTCACTCATCGTGGGGTCCTCCTCCGGCGATCTGGGCCAACACATGGTCGAGTAGTGGATCGAGAACCGCGAGACCGTCCTTGACGCCACCCGGCGAGCCCGGCAGATTGACTGTCAGCGTGCGGCCGATGAGCCCCGAAACGCCTCGGCTGAGCACCGCGTGTGGCGTCGCGGACGTTCCGCGGGTGCGGATCGCGTCGGCGATCCCCGGCATGTCGATGTCCAGGAGAGCGGCAGTTGCCTCGGGAGTCGCATCGGTGGGGGATACACCGGTGCCACCGGTGCTGACGATCAACGACGGTTCGCCGCGCAACGCGTCCTGCAGGCCCACTGCTATGTCGGCGTCGGCGTACACCAGCGGACCGCGCACGGTGAAGCCTCGATCGGTCAACCAGGACGCGATGGTGGGGCCGGTGGTGTCCGGTCGAGTTCCGTTCGCGCCGCCGGTGGAGGCCACCAGCACCACTGCGGATCGCGTCGTGTCGAGCGTCGGGGCAGCGTCGGTGGCGGGAGTGACCGGTTCCCCGTCTCGCTGCCAATGGCCATGCTTGCCACCGTCTTTGGTGATCAGTCGGACGCCGTTCATCGTGGCACCCGGGTCGACGGCCTTGACCATGTCGTGCAGCGTCAGTCCGGCGACCGCGACCGCAGTCAGGGCCTCCATCTCCACCCCGGTTCGTCCGGTGGTGCGCGCCGTGGCCTCGACCGTGATGGACGAGTCGGTGAAACCGAACGAGATCTTCACCGACGAGAGTGCGAGCTGGTGGCACAGCGGGATCAACTCCGACGTCCGCTTCGCCGCCGAGATGCCCGCGATGCGGGCAGTGGCGAGTACATCGGCCTTGGGCATGTCGTCCGCGCGCACGAGCGCGATGACCTCGGCGGTGGTGACGAACTCACCGGCGGCGACGGCCGTACGCGAGGTCTCCTTCTTGTGTGCCACATCGACCATGCGAGCGCGGCCCTCATCGTCGAGATGAGACAGATGGGTGTGCGGGGCGTCGGTGGTCACAGCGGCCATACCTCCACGTGGGATCCTTCGGCGAGTTCGGTTGTCTCGGAGTCGATGTCGATCAGAACGTCGGCCCATGCCAGCGCCGCGACCAGATGGGAGCCCGGGCCTGCCACGAGCTGTACCCGGCCGTCGTCTCGCAATCGGCCACGGAGAAGCTGTCGACGGCCCGGCGGTGACACGATGGATTCGTGCAAGATCGCTGTGCTCGGAAGCACCGGTGGAAGACCGGCTGCTCGCCGAACTATGTTGCGCGCGAACATGATGTACGAAACAACGGTGCTGACGGGGTTGCCGGGGAAGCTGAGCACAGGAATACCGTCGAACAAGGTCATGCCCTGCGGCCCGCCCGGCTGCATGCGGACCGACCCGAAGGTGCCGCCGAGCGGCCGGAGTACGTCCTTGACCACCTCGAAGTCGCCCATCGAGACGCCGCCGGACGTGATGATCAGTTCCGCCGATCGTGTTGCCTCGTCGAGGACCTCGCGAAATCGCCTCGGATCGTCGGAGCTACGCGTAACCGCAATCACTTCCGCGCCACTGGCCCGCAGATGCGCCGCGAGAGTGATGCCGTTCGAGTCGTAGATCTGGCCAGGAGTGAGAGTCGATCCGGCATCGACCAGTTCGGCACCGGTGGTCACGACGGCGACGCGAGGGCGCGAACGCACGGCGACCTCGGCAAAACCGACAGCCGCGAGAACGGAGATGTGTCGGGGTTCGAGTACTCGCCCGGCCTCGACCAGAACTGTTCCGACGCGGACGTCGCTTCCCTGTTCACGAACGAATTCACCTGCGCCGCGGCCTCGTTCGATCGTCACCGAACCTTCCGACGGTATCGTGGTGTCCTCGACGGGGACGATGGTGTCGGCCCCGTCGGGAATGGGCGCGCCGGTCATGATCTTCGCCGCGCTACCTGCAGCGAGAACTGCCGATTCAGTAGGTCCTGCGGCGATGATCGTCGAAACCTCCAGCGTCACCGGGGTCGTGGCGACGGAACGAGAATCGACTGCGTAGCCGTCCATCTGCGAATTTCGGAACAGCGGTAGGTCGACCGGCGACCGCACATCCTCGAACGAGACTCGTCCCAGGGCCTCGGCCAGGGGGATTCGCTGCGCAGTTCTGGTGCCCAGCGCCGCGAGAAGAGTCTCGACCGTGGCGGCGTGCTCCTCGACGGATACGGCGCTCACTGCGCTGGTCCGGTGATCGCGCGCTTGTGCTCAGCAGTCATGGGTGCCAATCCTAAGCACGCCGACAACGCCGGCGAGTGTGGGCTGCGGCATACTGGGTAGACACGTCTGCGACAGGCGTGATCGAGATCGACGAAGGTGAGGTTCGAGGTGACGGTGGACAGTGTCACCTCGCTGGGCATTCCGGTGTTCGGCGGTGCTGCTCCGACCGATCGGTCGCCGCAGGTGAATTCCGTGGCGGATCGGCCGGATGTACCCCATCTGATCGACCGCTTCGGCCGAGTCGCGCGCGACCTGCGTATCTCCATCACCGAGAAGTGCTCGTTGCGGTGCACCTACTGCATGCCGGAGGAAGGGCTTCCGGCCATTCCTGCTGCGAACCTGCTCACGCCGGCCGAGATCGCGCGAGTGGTGTCGGTGTCCGTGCGGCTGCTGGGTATACGCGACGTGCGGTTCACCGGTGGCGAGCCCCTCATGCGCCGCGACCTCGACGAGATTCTGCGACTGTGCTCCGATGCCGCAGCAGGTGTACCGCTGTCGATGACCACCAACGCTGTGGGTCTGGAGCATCGGGCCGCGGCATTGGCCGATGCCGGGCTCACCCGGGTCAACGTCTCCCTGGATTCGGTCGACCGCGAAGATTTCGCGCGACTGACCCGACGCGACCGACTGCCCTCGGTGCTGGCCGGCATCCGAGCGGCGAAGCGAGCGGGCATCGGTCCGGTGAAGATCAATGCAGTTCTGATGCGTGACACGCTGTCCGGCGCGGTCGATCTACTGCGCTGGTGTCTCGACGAAGGGGTGGCCCTCCGCTTCATCGAGCAGATGCCTCTCGATGCCGACCACGAGTGGGCTCGCGCGAACATGATCGACGCCCAGACCTTGCTCGACGAGCTGTCCACCGAGTTCGACCTGCGTGAGGTGGGGCGCGCCGATCCGTCGGCACCGGCCGAGGAATGGAGCGTCGACGGCACCGACGCCACCGTCGGAATCATCGCGTCGGTGACGCGCTCGTTCTGCGGGGATTGCGACCGCACGAGAGTGACCGCCGAAGGAACCATTCGGTCCTGCCTGTTCAGCGACGACGAGACCGATCTGCGCGCGGCGCTGCGGGGCGGTGCCACCGACGACGAGTTGGCCGCCGTGTGGCGGGGGGCGATGTGGAACAAATGGGCCGGACACGGTATCGACGCCGAGGGGTTCGTGCCGCCGACCCGCAGTATGGGAGCGATCGGTGGTTGACGTGCAGTCGAACGGGGACACGGGGTCCTCGACCGAGGTCGAAGTGCGGTACTTCGCCGCCGCTGTCGACGCGTCGGGGTGCGACTCGGAGTACGTCACCGTGCCCGTCGGAGCCACCCTCGCAGACCTGCGAGAGGTGATCCGGTCCCGGCACGGCGCGCCGATGGACCCGATCCTGCGAGTGTCGGCCTATCTCGTCGGAGACGATCTCACGCGCGATCTGGGCCGTGCGATCGGCAGCAGGGTCGACGTGCTGCCGCCGTTCGCGGGCGGCTGATCGTCGGGTTCGGCTCGGCGTCCGATCGCCCGGCTCAGTGGGAGCTCCTCCACCAGTCGTCGAACGGGGTCACCGGCACCGCACGCTTGTGGCGGGTCGCCATGAACATCTTCTCCAGCTTGTCGGCGACGTCGTCGGATACGTCCTTGCCCTCGAGATAATCGTCGATCTGCTCGTACGTCAGGCCGAGTGCTTCCTCGTCCGGCAGTGCAGGACGATCGTCCTCGAGGTCTGCAGTGGGGACTTTTCGCCACGTGCTTTCCGGCGCACCGAGTTCACGGAGCAGAGCGGCACCCTGACGCTTGCTCAGGCCTGTGAGCGGAGTCAGGTCGACACCGCCGTCACCGAATTTGGTGAAGAACCCGGTGACGGCCTCGGCAGCGTGGTCGGTACCGACCACGACGTAGCCGAGTTCTCCGGCGATGGCGTACTGCGCGACCATGCGCTGGCGAGCTTTGATGTTGCCCCGAACGAAATCGCGGACCTCGGTGGTGCCCAATGCTTCTGCCGTGGCGGCCGCCGACGCGTCGGCAGCAGCCTTGATGTTGACCGTCACGGTTCGATCGGGGTCGATGAACCGCAGCGCGATCGACGCATCGTCCTCGTCGGCCTGTACGCCGTAGGGGAGTCGAACGGCGACGAACTCGGCCTCGTGGCCGTCGGCTCGCAGCTCCGTCACGGCTTGCTGGGCGAGCTTGCCGGTGAGTGTGCTGTCCTGTCCGCCACTGATACCGAGCACGAAGCCCGTTGCGGGGGTCGACGACAGGTAATCCTTGAGGAAATCCACCCTCCGGCGAACCTCCGTGACCGGATCGATGGTCGATTGCACTGCCAGCTCACGCGTGATGCTCGTGCGCACTTCCGAGTTGATGAATCCCATCAGCTCATACTAACGACGTCGGCAGGTCTGCGGCCGTGCGCACACGCCGTGCGTAGGGTCGATCTTCGTGAGTGGACCCTCCGATACGTTCGTCAAACGAAACCCCCAGGCGCATCCCGACTTCTTTGCCGCCGAGGCAACCGGGCTCCACTGGCTCGGCGAGGCGGGCGCGCCCGTTGTCCGAGTCCTCGGGCACGGGCCGACGCACATCGAACTCGAGCGCCTGATCGCGGCGCATCCGACGCTGCCTGCGGCAAGAAGATTCGGTCGAGTGTTGGCGCGAATGCACAACGGTGGAGCTGCCGGATTCGGGGCACCGCCCGTCGGCTCCGACGGTGCGCCGTTCCCCGGCCGATTGTTCATCGGGGCTCGGCCCATGAGCAATTCGGTGCACCGGACGTGGGGTGAGTTCTACGCAGCCGAACGGGTACTGCCGTTTCTGCGAATCGCCGTCGACGCGGGCACCGTGACGCCTACGGAGGCTGCCACCGTCGAATCTGCATGCCGACGCGTCGCGGGCGGGGACTTCGACGATGCGGAGCCGCCGAGCCGAATTCACGGAGATCTCTGGAGCGGCAACGTGTTCTGGACCGAGGCAGGCGTGGTGATGATCGACCCGGCTGCGCACGGCGGGCACCGTGAGACCGA
Source organism: Rhodococcus sp. WWJCD1 (assembly GCF_002258735.1). Taxonomy (NCBI): domain Bacteria; kingdom Bacillati; phylum Actinomycetota; class Actinomycetes; order Mycobacteriales; family Nocardiaceae; genus Rhodococcus; species Rhodococcus sp. WWJCD1. The sequence goes on along the minus strand of NZ_NOXY01000031.1, from coordinate 304,853 downwards.
TCTGGCGATGTTGGCGCTTTTCGGGTGCCCGTTCATGGATGGCATCGTCGACGGGTACGAGACGGTACATCCGGTGCGAGCAGGGTGGCGAGAGCGGATTCCACTACACCAATTGCACCCACTCGCCGTCCATGCAGCGGGGCACGGGCGCTCCTACGGTGTGGCGTTGCACACCGCGGCCGTGGCGGTCGAGAACATCTGAGTCGGGCGAGCTACCGAGGGCGAGTTGCTCTGCGTACCAAGTCTTCCCAGCCGTCGGCCAACCGGTCCATCGGCATTCCGAGATCGCGGTACTGGTGTAGCACCAGGGTGGCTTCGAGTGGTGTGAGCAGCCAGTGCGTCAGCAGTGGGAGATCCCCGTCCACACCGGCTGCGCGGAGCAGCGAGAGGACGTGAGTGAAGTTGACCATGTGCGCCGGAGCGGAGTAGCGCGCGTCGGCCGATGTCTCGGCAGCGCGCAACACCTCGCCCTGAACGTTGACGAACTCGAGCCGAGCCCGGCCGAAGGCGACGAGTCGGTCGATCGGATCGGCCCCCGGACCGAGTGGTGGATCGCCGAACATGAACGAGCGTTGCAACTTCTGCTCGGTGTGATCGAGAAGCGCTCGCATCAGCCCGGCGCGGTTGCCGAAACGGCGGAACACGGTGCCTTTGCCCACTCCGGCCTTGGTCGCCACCGCGTCCATGGTGATGGCGTCGGCTCCGATGGTCGCCACCAGATCCGCCGCGGCGTCGAGCAACAGCCGACGGTTGCGTGCTGCGTCGCATCGTTCGGAGTCCTCACCCGCAATGGGCAGCATCGGGCCGGTCACGGGATTCAGCCTACCCTGCCGGGGAACATAAGTGGACCATGGTCCGTTTGAATGGTATGAATTGACGTGACGATCACGTCATCCGAACTTTCGAAGGAAGATCTCATGTCAGACGCTCACGTACTCGTTCTCGTCGGAAGCCTGCGCGCCGAATCGGTGAACAAGCAGATTGCCGAGACTGCTGTCACCGTGGCACCCGCCGGTGCCGAGATCGTGGTCTACGACGGACTCGGAGATGTCCCCTTCTACAACGAGGATATCGACGTCGAAGGTTCCGCGCCGGCTGCCGCGCTCGCTCTGCGGGCTGCTGCCGAGAAGGCGTCGGCCCTGCTGCTGGTCACGCCCGAATACAACGGCACCATTCCTGCCGTGCTGAAGAACGCCATCGACTGGCTCTCGCGTCCCTACGGTGCAGGTGCCATGGTCGGCAAGCCGGTCGTCGTGATCAGCGCATCGCCCAGTGGCAACGGTGCCAAATGGGCGCACGAGGACACGAGCAAGGCCGTTCGCATCGCCGGTGGGTCGGTGCTCGAGGACGTCCAGCTCTCCATCGGCGGCACCATGGACAAGTTCGGCTCGGCTCACCCGAGCGAGAACGCCGAGGTGTCCGGAGAGATCGGACACGTGGTGGCCGAGTTGGTCAAGGCTTCGAACGACCTCGTGAGCGCCTGATCCCTATATGGTATCGGTAATCGTTTTCATGTAGAGTGGGTTCATGAAGGTGAGAAACTCTCTGAAATCGCTCAAGAACAAGCCCGGTGCGCAGGTGGTCCGCCGCCACGGGGTGGTGTTCGTGATCAACAAGAAGGAACCGCGATTCAAGGCGCGCCAGCGCTGACTGTCGGTGGATCTGCGACGCGGGGCCCTCGGAACGATCCGGGGGCCCCGCGTCGTGCGTCCGGTCGCTTCGTCGTTGGCGCGCGCCATCGAGATGGTGATCGGCCGTTGTGACGAAGAACATGCCGGCGGTGTGACGTGCGACACGCCGAACGAACTCGTTTTTCGGCTGTCGGCAAGGCCGTGACCAGCGAATACCAAGCATGTTGTTCGCAACATCTCGTGTTGTAGTCAGATGTCGGACACTAGGTGTAGTGTTTGTCCGACCGAGAGGCCACAACTCGAAGAACCAGCGAAAGCGGGTTCGAGCAGGTCGAAGTCGCCCTGAGCGGGAGATGTTCTCGGTGCCATACGCAGAGCACATCGGTCGCCCTCGGTGCACCCGATGGCGACAACGGAAAGAGGGACACCATGAGCATCACCGTTTACACCAAGCCCGCCTGCGTTCAGTGCAATGCCACCTACCGCGCTCTCGACAAAGCCGGCATCGAGTACTCGGTCGTCGACATCTCGCAGGACCCGGAGGCGCGTGATTACGTCATGGCTCTCGGCTACCTGCAGGCTCCTGTCGTCGTCGCCGGTGACGATCACTGGTCCGGCTTTCGTCCGGATCGCATCAAGACCCTCGCAGCGAACGCTGCTTGAACAGAACGAGAAAGTGAGTGAGCGGTGAGTTCGCAACCGCAGTCTTCCCACTCACTGGTGTATTTCTCCAGCGCATCCGAGAACACGCATCGCTTCGTCTCGAAGCTGGACATCCCCGCAACGCGCATTCCGCTCCGTGATCCCGACGGGACGTTTCGAGTCCATTCCCCCTACGTTCTCGTCGTTCCGACGTACGGGGGAGGGACCACCTACGCCGGGCGAGATACCAACTATGTCCCCAAGCGTGTGATCAAGTTCCTCAACGACGAGCACAACCGATCGTTGATACGAGCGGTCATCGCTGCCGGAAACACCAATTTCGGTGATTCGTTCTGCTTTGCCGGAGATGTCATTTCGCAGAAATGTGCGGTTCCGTATCTGTACCGATTCGAGTTGATGGGCACCCCCGAGGACGTAGTGCGAGTCCGCGAGGGACTGGAAGACTTCTGGGAACGTGAAGTCCGACGCGCCGCCCACACGCACTAGAGCACCACCCACCACATACCAGTAGGAGCATCGCCGTGGCACCGACCATCACCGACGCAGCACCCGCGCCCGCAACCATTCGCGGCGACGGCGACATGGACTACCACGCCCTCAACGCGATGCTCAATCTCTACGGCCCCAACGGCGAGATCCAGTTCGAGAAGGACCGCGAGGCTGCCAATCAGTACTTCCTGCAGCACGTCAACCAGAACACGGTGTTCTTCCACGACCTGGACGAGAAGCTGGACTACCTGGTCGAGGAGAACTACTACGAGCCCGAGGTTCTCGATCAGTACTCACGTGAGTTCGTCAAGTTCCTGATCAACCACGCGTACTCGAAGAAGTTCCGATTCCCCACGTTCCTCGGTGCATTCAAGTACTACACCTCGTACACGCTCAAGACGTTCGACGGCAAGCGCTACCTCGAACGCTTCGAGGACCGCGTGTGCATGGTGGCGCTGACACTCGCAGCCGGTGACGAAGCCCTGGCCACCGATCTCGTGGACGAGATCATCGCCGGCCGTTTCCAGCCCGCGACGCCCACCTTCCTCAACTCCGGCAAGAAGCAGCGCGGTGAGCCCGTGTCCTGCTTCCTGCTACGCATCGAAGACAACATGGAGTCCATCGGCCGCTCCATCAACTCTGCTCTGCAGCTGTCCAAGCGCGGCGGCGGAGTTGCCTTGCTGCTGAGCAACATTCGCGAGGCCGGCGCGCCCATCAAGCGCATCGAGAACCAGTCCTCGGGTGTCATCCCGATCATGAAGCTGCTCGAGGACTCGTTCTCGTACGCCAACCAGCTCGGTGCTCGCCAGGGCGCGGGCGCGGTGTACTTGCACGCGCATCACCCCGACGTCTACAAGTTCCTCGACACCAAGCGTGAGAACGCGGACGAAAAGATCCGCATCAAGACGTTGTCCCTCGGAATCGTCATCCCCGACATCACGTTCGAGCTGGCGAAGAAGAACGAGGACATGTACCTGTTCTCGCCGTACGACGTGGAGCGCATCTACGGAGTGCCGTTCGCCGATATCGACGTCTCCGACAAGTACTACGAGATGGTCGACGACAAGAGGATTCGTAAGACCAAGATCAAGTCGCGTGAGTTCTTCCAGACTCTCGCCGAGCTGCAGTTCGAGTCCGGCTACCCGTACATCATGTACGAGGACACCGTCAATCGCGCGAACCCGGTCAAGGGCAAGATCACTCACTCCAACCTGTGCTCGGAGATTCTCCAGGTCTCGACGCCGTCGACGTTCAACGACGACCTCTCGTACAGCCATGTCGGCAAGGACATCTCGTGCAACCTCGGCTCGCTGAACATCGCGAAGACGATGGATTCACCCGATTTCGGTAAGACCATCGCCGTGGCCATCCGCGGTCTGACCGCGGTCTCGGACCAGACGCACATCTTCTCCGTGCCGTCGATCGAGCAGGGCAACAACGATTCTCACGCGATCGGCCTCGGGCAGATGAATCTGCACGGCTACCTCGCCCGTGAGCGCATCCACTACGGATCCACCGAGGGAATCGATTTCACCAACATCTACTTCTACACCGTGCTGTTCCACGCGATTCAGGCGTCGAACCAGCTGGCGAAGGCACGCGGCCAGTACTTCAAGGGCTTCCCGGATTCCAAGTACGCGTCGGGCGAGTTCTTCGACAAGTACACCGACCAGGTCTGGGAACCCGCTACGCCCAAGGTCGCGAAGTTGTTCGCCGACTCCGATGTCACCATTCCGACGCAGGCCGACTGGTCCGCGCTGAAGGCGTCGGTGCAGGAGTACGGAATCTACAACCAGAACCTGCAGGCCGTTCCGCCGACCGGATCCATCTCGTACATCAACAACTCCACCTCGTCGATTCACCCGGTGGCTTCGAAGATCGAGATTCGCAAGGAAGGCAAGATCGGCCGCGTCTACTACCCGGCACCGTACCTCGACAACGACAACCTGGATTACTACCAGGATGCGTACGAGATCGGCTACGAGAAGATCATCGACACCTATGCTGCCGCAACACAACACGTCGATCAGGGCCTGTCGTTGACGCTGTTCTTCAAGGACACCGCCACCACTCGCGACATCAACCGCGCGCAGATCTACGCATGGCGCAAGGGCATCAAGACGCTGTACTACATCCGTCTGCGTCAGATGGCCCTCGAGGGCACAGAGGTCGAGGGTTGCGTCTCCTGCATGCTGTAGGCGATTCGGTCGGTCGACCTGTGGCGATACCGTGATGTCAGGGCGCGATGCGGACCATAATCAGGTATGGGCATCGAAGCGGACGGCGAGGTCGAATCCGACGTCGACGTGACGATGGCTCGGAAGGACTCGGTTCCTTCCGGGCCATCGCCACGTGGTCGACATGCTCGCCGTCGGGTACCTCGACGCGGATTGGCGGCATGGGATCCCGACACGCGCGGCCACGATGCGCTCGAGACAGTTCTTGCGCAGAACGCGATACGGGTTCAGGAGTTGCTGCCGATCCGGTACGCCCGGATGTCCGCATCGCCGTGGACATATTTTCGCGGTGCCGCCGCCGTGATGGCCGCGGACCTCGCGTCGACCCCGCACACCGGCATCGAGGTGCAGTTGTGCGGTGACGCTCACGTGTTGAACTTCGGATTGTGGGCGACGCCGGAACGAAACCTCTATTTCGACCTCCGCGATTTCGACGAAACTCTGCCCGGCCCGTTCGAGTGGGACCTCAAACGACTTGCCACTTCCCTTGTGGTTCTCGGACGCGAGAACGGTGTGGCCTTGCCGCGTTCCGATCGTGCGGTCGCCGCGATGACGGCGTCGTACTGCCGAAAGATGCGGGCGTACGCGCACATTCCCGAGATCGACATCTGGTACGACCGGATCGACGTGGCAGGTTTGCTCGGGCATTTCTCCTCGGGCATCGCTCGACACGCCGAGAAGCTCATCGAAACGAAGGCCGAGCGTCGCACCAGTCGTGGGGCGTCGCGCAAATTCACCGAGACGAGGGACGGCCGTCGGCGAATTCGCGAGGACCCCCCGTTTCGCACTCATGTGGGAGATTCTCAGATCGATCTGGTGCAGGCGGTGATCGCCGGCTACAGCGAATCGGTCGACGATCACATCTGGAGTCTGCTGTCCAGATTTCGAGTTCTCGACGTGGTTCGCCAGGTGGTCGGCGTCGGGAGTGTCGGAATGCGGGTCTATCTGGCCCTGTTGGAGGAACGGCGGACTCGCGATCCGTTCTTCCTGCAGATCAAGCAGGCAGGGCCGTCGGTGTTCGAGAAGTTTCTCGAGCCGAGCGCGTACGACAATCACGGTGCCCGGGTGGTCAACGGGCAGCGAATGCTGCAGAGCGCCACCGACATGTTCGTAGGGTGGACGTCGGTGCCGGGAAGGCCGGAGGCCGGTCGGGGGGAGCAGTCGATGAATTTCTACGTTCGGCAGTTCCGGGACATGAAGGTCATTCCCGACGGCGAGATCATCGGGCCGTACCTCACCGAGTTCGCCACGGCATGCGGTGAGGTCCTCGCGCGGGCGCACGCTCGAAGTGGTGACGCAGAGGCGATAGCCGACTACCTCGGCCGCGGAGACAACGTCGATCGGGCGATGGTGGAGTTCGCCCACGCCTACGCCGATCAGAACGAGCGCGATCACGCGCAACTGGTCGGTGCCATCGAGGCCGGAACGGTCCCGTGCTCGGTGGGGTGGTGACCGTTGACCGGTGAGATCACGGTCGTTCTCGGGCAACACTCCGAGCACACTTTGTAGTGCCTCCCTTAACTGTCGGACACAACGGGTAGTGTTCGTGTCAGCGACTTTTCACGTAGCTTCGTCCCCACTTCTCGCTCATCGACCTGTAGGTAGGCACCCATGGTAAAGCTCATCGATCGTGTCTCCGCGATCAACTGGAATCGGGTCCAGGACGACAAGGACTCCGAAGTCTGGGAGCGTCTCACCAGTAATTTCTGGCTGCCCGAGAAGGTGCCGGTGTCCAACGACATCCCGTCGTGGGCAACTCTGACCGCCGTCGAGAAGCAGTTGACGATGCGCGTGTTCACCGGATTGACGCTGCTGGACACCATCCAGGGCACCGTCGGTGCCGTCAGTCTCATTCCCGACGCGATCACTCCCCATGAGGAAGCGGTGTACACCAACATCGCGTTCATGGAGTCGGTGCACGCGAAGAGCTACAGCTCCATCTTCTCGACCCTCAGCTCCACCCGCGACATCGACGATGCGTTCCGCTGGTCCGAGGAGAACGTCAACCTTCAGCGCAAAGCCGAGATCGTGCTGAACTTCTACCACGGTGACGATCCGCTCAAGCGGAAAGTTGCTTCGACACTGCTCGAGTCGTTCCTGTTCTACTCCGGGTTCTACCTGCCGATGTACTGGTCCTCGCGAGCCAAGCTCACCAACACCGCGGACCTGATCCGGCTGATCATCCGTGACGAGGCCGTGCACGGGTACTACATCGGATACAAGTACCAGAAGGGCCTCGAGAAAGTCAGCGAGGCTCAGCGCGAAGAGCTCAAGAACTACACGTTCGAGTTGCTGTTCGAGTTGTACGACAACGAGGTCGAGTACACCCAGGACCTCTACGACGAGATCGGTCTGACCGAGGACGTCAAGAAGTTCCTGCGATACAACGCCAACAAGGCGCTGAACAACCTCGGCTACGAGGGTCTGTTCCCCAAGGACGAGACGGATGTGAACCCGGCGATTCTGTCGGCACTGTCACCGAACGCAGACGAGAACCACGACTTCTTCTCGGGTTCGGGTTCCTCGTACGTCATCGGCAAGGCCGTCAACACCGAAGACGAAGACTGGGACTTCTAGAGGCCCCTTCGCGCGCCGCGCCGCTCACTCTTTCGGTGGGCGGCCCGGCGCGCGAATATCTTTGGCTTCCTTGGGCATTCGACCCTGATCGCTCAGTGCCCTTCGCAGTAGGAACTCGATCTGAGCGTTGGTGCTCCGGAGTTCGTCGGAAGCCCAGCGGGCGAGGGCGTCGTGTACCGCCGGGTCCAGCCGAAGCAGTATCTTCTTACGCTCGACGGTCATGGCTCACTGGTACAGCGATCCGGTATTGACGACGGGTTGCGTGTCGCGGTCGCTGCACAGCACGACGAGCAGATTCGACACCATGGTCGCCTTCCGCTCCTCGTCGAGTTCGACCACATGCTTCTCCTCGAGCTTCGACAGCGCCATCTCCACCATGCCGACCGCGCCCTCGACGATCTGCTGACGCGCCGCGATGACCGCTCCCGCCTGCTGTCGCCGCAGCATGGCTTGCGCGATCTCCGGGGCATAGGCAAGACGGTTGATTCGGGTCTCGATCACCTCGACGCCTGCCGACCGCACCCGCGCATGCACCTCCTCCGACATCGCAGCGGTGATTTCGTCGGCGTTCTCTCGCAACGACATTCGGCCTTCGGCGTCGTACGGGTAGCTGCCGGCGATATGACGGACGGCCGATTCGGTCTGGACGGCGACGAACTCCTCGTAGTCGTCGACCTGGAAGGACGCGAGGGCCGTATCGGCAACCTGCCAGACCACGATGGCGGAGATCTCGATCGGATTGCCGTCGGCGTCGTTGACCTTCGACTGGCCCGTCTCGTGGTTGCGGATTCGCGTCGAGATGGCCCTGCGGTACGTCAACGGATTGGTCCAGCGTAGCCCCGGTGTACGCAGCGTCCCGCTGTACGAACTGCCGAGTAGCTGCAGAACGCGAGCTTGATTGGGTTGCACCAGAGTCAATCCCATGAGTGCCGGCAGTGAGAGCGCGAACAGCACCACTCCGCCGACCACAAGCCCCACCACGGAGAAGACGAGTCCGAGAGCGAACGCGGCGATTCCGCCGAGAAACAGCGCGAGACCGACGCCGAGCATCGACCAGCCGGGCAGATCCCAACCGGTGCGCTCGGCGATGGTCGTGGTCGGTGTACCCGTCGGCTTCTCGGCGACGGTAGCGGGTGCGGACATGAGAACCTCCCTCTCGATGTTGATACTAAAGTGATATCACATTATGGATCGAAAAGGGGCGGTTCGGTGGAGTGGTGTCCTCGGTGCGGTGTCCTCGGTGCGGTGGGGGAGTCAGCGCCTGAACCACGCCGACGGGTCGTCGGCGATGGCTTTCTCGATTCGCAATCGTGAAGTGGCCGTGAGGTTGTCGGGTAGCCCGTCGAGCGCGAACCAGGCTACGTCGAGATTCTCGTCGTCGGCGACATGTGGGGTGCCTCCGATGTAGCGGGCGAGGAACGTGATGTCCAGGTACTGCGCGACGTCGCCGTTGGGGTACGTGATCGGCTCCGTCACGTCGACACTCGTCAGCCGCTCGATCGTGGCCTCCACGCCGGTCTCCTCGCGGATCTCTCGAAGCGCGGCCGGTGCAGGTTCTTCGCCGGGCTCGAGGATTCCGGAGACCACGGCCCAGGTGTTGTTGTCTGCTCGCAGAGTAAGCAGCACTCGACGGTCGTCGTCGAGAACGACCGCACTGACACCGGACAACCACAGCGGTGACGTACCGACGACGCTGCGGAGAGCTTGCACGAATTCTGGAATGGGCATTGCGTCAGGACACGTAGGCGTTCAGGGAAGCGGACAGATCGGCAAGGATGGCGCGCGCCGCGACAACTCCACTGCCGGACCAGACCGTGTCGTTCACCGCGAACACTCGCCCGTCGGTGACCGAGCCGAGAGCGTGCCATGCGTCGCTGTCCATCACCTCGCGGCCGAAGGTCTCGCCATCGGGGCCTGCGAATCGCACGTACACGATGTCGCCTTCGACCGAATCGAGGTCGTCCGACGCTACGGAGAAATCGGCATCGCGCTGGCTTTGGGGTCGCGCGACACCCACCTCGGCGAGGACCTGGCCGGCAAAGGAGTTCGGACCGTCCACCTCGATGGTGTCCGCGCCGAACCGGATGACCGACGCCTGTGTCTGAGTGGAGTCGATCTCACGACCGACCCGCTCGGCATCCGCAGAGAACGATGCGAGCTGTTCGAAACCGGCTTGCCCTCGACCCAATGCTGCCGCGGACTGTAGAAAGGTGTCCTTCCAGCCCTGACCGGTCCCGGTGAACACGGTCGGCGCAATGGCGTTCAGGGAGTCGTAGGTCTCGGTGCCGAGAGAATCGGCACCGAGGATGAGGTCGGGGTCGAGCGCGGCGATCGCTCCGAGGTCGGGAGCTCCGACCGGGCCGACCGACGGAACGGACGCCAAGCCCGTACCCAGGTACAACGGTTGGTCTCCGTCTCCACGGAAATCGGGGTCGAGCGTCGCCGCGCCGACGACGCGTTCCCAGATCCCGACCGCGCAGCTGGCGTCGAGGCCTGCCGCGTCGAGAACGACGATGCGCTGTGGATCGGCAGGGATGGCGCTGATTCCCTCGGCGTGCCCGACGGGGCGGGTATCGCCTTCGACTCCGGTCCGGTCCAGTGGGGCCAGTGCCGGACACAGTCCTACGGTGTCCCGGTTGTTACCGACCACTCCCGCTCCGGCGATGTTCGTGGTGCTCCGAACGATGGTGGATGCGTCGTCCTGTGCCTCGGAATCGGAACAGCCGACCAACGTCACAGCCACGGCGAGGCACGCCGCAACGACAGCGCCGCTCCTGCGCGGTGCATACGAACGGGGGACTCGCAGATGGAGTGGCAACGCGGGACTTCCTTCGACGGGTCGGGTGGTCTCACACAGTATCGGAAGGCCGTTCTCGCAGAACACTCGAACGGGCACCGGCGAGGCCACGGAATGGACCGCGTTCGCACCGTGCCCGCTGCGGCGGAAAGGCCCACAGCGCAGGCAGATCGCCCGATCCGGGCGGTGTCGAATCTGCCCAATACGACACACGGTAGGACCGGTTCGGCAAGTGTCGGTCCGACGGTCTACGATTCGAGGAGCGCACGACTAGATGACGTCGCCTCGTGGTTCGGGGTCGGACGCGCAATCAGGAGGATCTGTGACTGCCCTAGCGCCTAGGCCCGCTCCCGCGGTGGATGCCGCTCGGCCGTTCCCGCCGAGGATGGGACCGAAGGGTTCGTTCCTGCACAAAGCGGTGACGACGACCGATCCCAAGGTCTTGGGGATCATGTACATCGCGACCTCGTTCGCGTTCTTCCTCGTCGGTGGACTGATGGCGCTGCTGATGCGCGCCGAGTTGGCCGTGCCGGGAATGCAGTTCCTGTCCAACGAGCAGTACAACCAGCTGTTCACCATGCACGGCACCATCATGCTGCTGCTGTACGCGACGCCCATCGTGTTCGGGTTCGCCAACTACATCCTCCCGCTGCAGATCGGTGCACCCGACGTCGCGTTCCCACGGTTGAACGCGTTCTCGTACTGGCTGTACCTGTTCGGTGCCTTGATCACCACAGCTGGCTTCATCACTCCCGGTGGCGCAGCCGACTTCGGTTGGACCGCGTACACCCCACTCACCTCGGCTCTGCATTCGCCGGGTGTCGGCGCGGACCTGTGGATCATGGGTCTGGCCGTCGCCGGTCTCGGCACCATCCTCGGTGGCGTCAACATGATCACCACGGTGATCTGCCTGCGTGCACCCGGTATGACGATGTTCCGCATGCCGATCTTCACCTGGAACATCCTGGTGACGTCGATCCTGATCCTGCTGGCCTTCCCGCTGCTGACGGCGGCGCTGCTCGGCCTGGCGGCCGACCGCCACCTGGGTGCGCACCTGTTCGATCCGGCAACCGGAGGCGTGCTGCTGTGGCAGCACCTGTTCTGGTTCTTCGGTCACCCCGAGGTGTACATCATCGCGTTGCCGTTCTTCGGAATCGTCTCCGAGATCTTCCCGGTCTTCTCCCGTAAGCCGATCTTCGGCTACTCGGGACTGATCTACGCGACGATCGCGATCGCAGCCCTCTCCATTGCGGTGTGGGCGCACCACATGTACGCCACCGGTGCAGTGTTGCTGCCGTTCTTCTCGTTCATGACGTTCCTGATCGCGGTGCCCACAGGTGTGAAGATCTTCAACTGGGTCGGCACCATGTGGCGCGGTCAAGTGACGCTCGAAACACCGATGCTGTTCGCGATCGGGTTCCTGATCACGTTCGTCTTCGGCGGATTGACGGGCGTTCTGCTGGCGTCGCCGCCGATCGACTTCCAGGTCACCGACACCTACTTCGTCGTCGCGCACTTCCACTACGTGGTGTTCGGCACGGTGGTGTTCGCAACGTACGCCGGCATCTACTTCTGGTTCCCCAAGATGACGGGCCGGATGATGGACGAGGCCCTCGGCAAGTGGCACTTCTGGCTGACGTTCTTCGGCTTCCACGCCACGTTCCTCGTCCAGCACTGGCTCGGAAACGAGGGAATGCCGCGTCGCTACGCCGACTACCTGCCTTCCGACGGATTCACCGAGCTGAACATCATCTCCACCATCGGTGCCTTCGTCCTCGGTGCGTCGACCTTGCCGTTCGTCTGGAACGTCTTCAAGTCCTACCGCTACGGCGAGGTCGTCACGGTCGACGATCCGTGGGGCTACGGCAATTCGCTGGAATGGGCTACCTCGTGCCCGCCGCCGCGGCACAACTTCACCGAGCTGCCTCGTATCCGGTCCGAGCGTCCGGCATTCGAGTTGCACTACCCGCACATGGTCGAGCGGATGCGCGCGGAAGCTCACGTGGGGCCGGGTGCGCACGGCGGTAAAACGACTGCTGTCCTCGAGCAGGCCCGCCGGGCTCCGATCGCCACCAGCGATCACGAAGGGTCCGGAGACCCCGACCCCAGGTAGTCACAGCACAGCGAGAGCCCCTCCCGGCTACCGGGTGGGGCTCTTCGCTTGCGACAATCTCGTGGCGCGGTCGGGTTCGCCCGTCCATCGCGAGGTGACAACAAGACGTATCCGGCCGGTGGCCGAGTGAAAGGGAGATCCGGTGAAGTCGAACGACACCGCAGTGCTGGTGACGGTGACGGGACCCGACAAGCCGGGCGTCACCTCGGTGCTCTTCGCGGCATTGTCTCGGCACGAGGTGAGCCTTCTCGACGTGGAGCAGGTGGTCATTCGCGGCAGGCTGACCCTCGGTGTCCTGTTGACCTGTCCGCGCGATCCCGAAGCGCTGCAGGAGGAGCTCGAGGACGCCATGGCCACGGTCGGGGTCCATGTGGACGTCGAGATCGGCGCTGCGCAGAGTGGTGGTCGGAGTTTGGGAACGCATGTCGTCGTCGTTCTCGGGCGACCCGTGACCGCGCGAGCGTTCAGCACCATCTCGCGCGAGTTGGCCCGCCAGGGCGCGAACATCGACTCCATTCGCGGAGTTGCCGACTACCCCGTGACGGGGCTCGAACTGCAGGTGACTGCAACCGACACGTCGCCGGACGCCGATGTCGCACTCCGTACCGGTCTTGCGGCGATCGCAGCGGGAATCGGTGTGGACGTCGCGGTGGAGAGGGCCGGCATCGCGCGTCGATCGAAGCGGCTCATCGTGTTCGACGTCGACTCCACGCTGGTCCAGGGCGAGGTCATCGAGATGTTGGCTGCACGTGCCGGCCGCGAGGACGAGGTCAGGGCTGTCACCGAAGCGGCGATGCGCGGCGAGATCGACTTCACGGAGTCGCTCGAACAGCGGGTCGCCGTTCTGGCCGGTCTCGACGAATCTGTCATCGACGAGGTGGGAGAGAGCCTGGAGCTGACGGCGGGGGCACGGACCACCATTCGGACTCTTCGGCGACTCGGGTTCGCGTGTGGGGTCGTCTCCGGAGGTTTCCGGCAAGTAATCGAGGGTCTGGCCCACGAGCTCGAACTGGATTACGTCAAGGCGAACACTCTCGAGATCGTCGACGGCAAACTCACCGGCCGGGTGATCGGTGAAGTGGTCGACCGAGCGGCCAAGGCGACAGCACTCCGCGAATTCGCAGCGCAATCGGGAGTACCGATGGAGCAGACGGTGGCGGTCGGCGACGGAGCCAACGACATCGACATGCTCACTGCGGCCGGCCTCGGCGTCGCCTTCAACGCCAAGCCTGCCTTGCGCGAAATTGCCGACACCGCCATTTCGCATCCGTACCTGGACGCGGTGCTGTTCATCCTCGGCGTCACTCGCAACGAGATCGAAGCTGCGGATGCTGTCGACGGGGGAGTCCGTCGCGTCCCGATCCCATGATCGGCGAGCACCCGGCCGGCAATCCCGAAGTCGGCAATCCTGCAGTCGAGGGCGCAACAGGTGAGGTGACCGGCGAGAACGATGCCGAGGTGTTCTCGGCCGAGAACACGTTCGACTCGCGTCACGCCGAACTCGCCCGTGGGTACGGGGGAGCCGAGGATCCATCGGACCCGGCGGATGTACTGGCCATGCCGTTGGTCCTGCACATCCCGAAGACGGATCCGCCGTTGCGCAGCGAGTTGCTCGAGGCAGCCGCCCGGGCCACGGTGATGCTGTGCCTCGACCCGCGTGTGGGTTCGGGTGCCTCGTGGCACGATGCCTTCACAGAATGGACGTCGGCTCGAATTCGCAAAGTTGCCCGTCGGGCACGGGGTGCGCAATGGACTGCCGCACAGGACGTCCCGGGGGTCACGGTCGATGTGGGCGGTGCATCGGCACGGGCATTGGTTCCCGGTCGCGTCGGGGATCTCGATCCGAGGATCAAACGCCTGCAGATCGGTGGCACCGACGTTCCATCCGACGAAGCACCGTCGCCCGCGGCGGGTCCGGTGCTGTGGGTCGATGCTTCGTTGTCCATGACGGTGGGCAAGGCTGCCGCTCAGGTGGGGCATGCCTCGATGTTGCTGGCCGGCGCGATGAGCGTGGAGGAGTGCCGAGAGTGGGCGTCGGCAGGCTACCCGTGCTCGGTGCGTCCGGCCGATCCGCAGCAGTGGGCCCGTGCACTGGACCAGGTTCGGGGCGGGCGTGCCGTCGCGGTGCGGGATGCGGGCTTCACCGAAGTGGCCCCGGGCTCGACGACGGTGATCGCCGTTCGCTGAGTCGGCGTGTTTCAGTTGGGGGTCCACTGTCGCGGAACTGGCTATCCATAACGTATCCAGTACTGCCGGAGACTGGGAGCATGTTCACCTCACCACTTCGCGCAGTCGTCGGCCGTCGTCTCCCGTCCAGGTTGGCTGCCCTCTACGTCGGGCTGTGGCTGTACGGGGCGTCCATGTCCTTGATGATCGCCGGTGGTCTCGGTGTCAATCCCTGGGATGTGTTTCATCAGGGCCTCGAAAGCCACGTCTCGCTCAGCTTCGGAACCATCACCGCGATCACCGGAGTGGCCGTCTTGCTGATGTGGATTCCGCTGCGGCAACGTCCGGGTCTGGGGACCGTGAGCAACGTCGTGGTGATCGCAGTGGCCGTCGATGCGACGTCGGCACTGTTACCGCATCTCGACGGACTCGTGATTCGATCGCTGGCCATGGTGTCGGGAATCGTGGTGAACGCCTTCGCCACGGCCCTGTACATCGGTGCCGGAATGGGCCCGGGCCCACGTGACGGTTTGATGACCGGTCTGGTGGCCAGAACCGGGTGGTCGATCCGGCTCACCCGTACCGGAATCGAGTTGACCGTCGTGCTCACCGGCTGGCTGCTCGGCGGCACGCTGGGGCTGGGAACGGTGCTCTACGCCCTCGGGGTCGGTCCGCTCGTGCAGCTGTTCATGACCTACCTGCCCGCGCTGCGGAACACCAGCACCGTGGAGCCGGCCACCGATATCGTCGAACCTGCCTCCAGCGCAGCCGTATTCGACGGCACTCCGTCCGGGAACGAGGAGTCGAGTACCGGGACGAACCGGGACGTCGACCAGCTCGGGCAGGCAAGGGTGATCTCAGCGGGTCCGCCCGAGTGGAGGATCAATAGCGAACTCGCATCGTCGACCTGCCCGCCGTCCGAGTCGTAAGAGCGGACGTCGGAACCGTCGACCCACGCCGTGATCGTGCGTACCGAGTCGTCGTTCCACCGATCCGTATCGAATTCCCTACCGGCAGAGTCGAACCACACCAGGTCCGGTCGACCGGTCGGAGTGGCGCGGCCGGTGAAGAATTCCTGCTGTCTCAGCGTCGGAGCGCTCGCTCGGACACGGAGCAACCGACCGACGAATCGAATCATGTCCTGATCGGCGCTGTTCCAGTCGATCGCCCAGGAGTCCTCGATCGGTGAATCCTGGGGAACGCAGTACGCGTTGTTGTTGCCGGACTGCGTGTGGCCCAGTTCGTCGCCGGCCAGCAGCATCGGCGTGCCGGTCGAGAGGGTCAACGTGGCCAGGAGAGCGCGCACGTGGCGACCACGCGCGTCGAGTACGGACGGATCGTCGGTCTCGCCCTCGACACCGTGGTTGACCGAGGAGTTGTTGTCGGTTCCGTCTCGGTTCTCTTCGCCGTTGACTCCGTTGTGCTTTCGTTCGTACGACACCAGATCGCGGGCGGTGAATCCGTCGTGTGCGGTGACGAAGTTGATCGACGCCCACGGCAGTCGGCGGCTACCCGCGAACAGATCCTCGGAACCGGCCAGGCGGGAGGCCAGTTCACGGACGCCGTGCTGGCCCGCCCAGAAGCCTCGAACCGTGTCGCGGTAGCGATCGTTCCATTCCGACCACGCCACTCCGAAGTTTCCGACCTGGTAGCCGGCACCGGTAGCGTCCCAGGGCTCGGCAATCAGCTTGACCTGGGCCAGAAGGGGATCCACGGCTATCGCGGTCAGTAGCGGTGCGCGAGGATCGAATCGCCAACCACCGGGCCGGCCGAGAGTACTCGCGAGGTCGAACCGGAACCCGTCGACGCCCATCTCGTCGACCCAGTAGCGCAGACTGTCGCACACCATGCGCACGACCGCGGGCGACGCCGAGTCGAGAGTGTTGCCGCAGCCGGTCAGGTCGACGTCCGATCCGCGGCCGTCGAGAAGGTAGTAGCCGGGAGCATCGAGGCCGCGCCAACTGATCGACGGCCCGTCGACCGAGGACTCGCACGTGTGGTTGTAGACGACGTCGAGGATCACCTCGATCCCCGCGCCGTGCAACGCGTCGACCATGGTGCGGAACTCGTCGACCTCGTCGCCGGGAACTGCGGCGAACCGTGGATCCGGCGCGAAGTACGCCCCCGTCGAGTAACCCCAGTGGTTCCGCATTCCGCGGGCGCGCACACCGGGCTCGGTGAAGGTGGTGTGGACCGGTAGCAGTTCGACGGACGTGATGCCGATACGCGCGAGATGTTCGAGCACCGCGGGGTGAGCGAGTCCCAGATAGGTGCCGCGAAGATGTTGGGGGACAGCAGGATTACGAGCAGTGAACGATCCCACGTGCAGCTCGTAGAGAACGGTACGGTCCCAGGGCACGGACGGGCGCGCCGGTCGGCCGGCGTGAGCGAGAGGTGCGCGAACCACGGCGAGGGGGAGGTGCCCGAGCGAATCACGAGTGCTCGGCACCCCGAACGGATCGTCTTCGTAGGCCAACAGAGCCGACGGGTCTCCGAATTCTCCGCTGACCTGACGGGCGGAGGGGTCGAGCAGAATCTTCGCACCGTTGAATCGACGCCCCGCGTGCGGATCCCACCGGCCGTGCGCTCGGAAGCCGTATCGGTCCCCGGGTCGAACGCCCGGAACGAAGCCGTGTCGAACTCCGAACGTGCTGGTCGTCAGTTCTACTCGCCGTTCGCCGCCCTCGGGATCGATCAGGCACACCTCGACGCCGTCGGCCTCGGGCGCGTGGACTGCAAATTGAGTGCCAGTCGACATCACCGTGGCACCGAGGGGGAACGGCGATCCAGGTGGATTGGAGCCAGTTTCCTGGTCCTCTGTTCGATGGGCGCTGGCGGGCAGATCGTGATTGGGCGACACGCGTGCACATCCTGCCGTGAATGCAGGGTCGATGTGCGGGAAGATAGGCGTCGTGTCTGAACCGGATCCCGACCTGCTCGTAGATTTCACCGATGTCGTCGTTCGCCGAGGTGGTGTGACCTTGGTGGGGCCCGTCACCTGGAAGGTGGAACTGGACGAACGGTGGGTCGTCCTCGGACCGAACGGTGCCGGAAAGACGTCGTTGCTGCGTATCGCGGCAGCCGAGATCCATCCGACATCGGGTGTCGCCCACGTTCTCGGCGAGGTCATGGGCAAAGCCGACGTCTCCGAACTCCGGCCACGGATCGGGTTGTCGTCGTCCTCGCTGGCCCACCGCATTCCGGCCGACGAGCTCGTGTCCGATCTGGTGGTCTCCGCCGGATACTCCGTGCTGGGACGCTGGCGCGAGAAATACGACGCAATCGACACCGAGCGCGCTGTGGAGATGCTGGAAAGTCTCGGTGCCGAGCATCTCGCCACTCGCACCTACGGCACCCTCTCGGAAGGCGAACGCAAGCGGGTTCTGATCGCGCGTGCGTTGATGACCGACCCCGAACTGCTGCTGCTCGACGAGCCTGCGGCGGGTCTCGACCTGGGCGGTCGCGAAGAACTGGTGTCACGTCTTGCCGATATCGCCGCCGACCCGGATTCCCCCGCCACCGTGCTGATCACCCATCACGTCGAGGAAATCCCCCCGGGTTTCAGTCACGCGTTGCTGCTCAAGGAAGGCGGTGTGGTGGCCCAGGGGCTGGTGGACGATGTCATCACGGCGGAGAACCTCACCGAGGCGTTCAGCCAGTCGATCGCGCTCGACCGTGTCGATGGCCGCTTCTTCGCCCGTCGCACTCGGGCTGCCGGTGCGCACCGACGCTAGCGCTGGACCACCCCGATCTCGCTGAGCTGCTCAGCGGTACGTTGCCTTTCATGAGCTCGAACAGTGCTGCCGATCACGTACCTGCGCGTGACGCCTCGACAGTCATCCTGATCCGTGACGGACGCCTCCGTTCCGAGATAGAAGTATTTCTTCTCGAACGGGTGGGCGGAATGGCGTTCGCGGGCGGAATGACGGTATTTCCCGGAGGCGGAGTCGATCCATCGGACGCTGCGGCCGACGTGGGATGGGCAGGTCCACCCCCGACGTGGTGGGCCCAACGCCTCGGAACCGACGAGGGCAAGGCGCAAGCGCTGGTGTGCGCCGCGGCGCGCGAAACGTTCGAGGAGTGCGGTGTACTCCTGGCCGGGTCGGCACCGGATTCCATCGTTGCCGACACTGCTCCGTTCGCCGCCGAGCGAGGTCGACTCGAGCGCCGCGAACTCTCGTTCGCCGAATTTCTCACCGCACACGACCTGGTGCTGCGCTCGGACCTGCTCAGGCCATGGTCGCACTGGATCACGCCGGTGGGCGAAGCGCGACGGTACGACACCCGGTTCTTCGTCGCAGTGCTTCCGGAAGGCCAGAAGGCGGACGGGGAAACCAGCGAAGCAGCATCGGTGAGTTGGCTTTCGACCGATGATGCATTGGCGGACTGGCGAAAGGGAAACACCATCCTGCTCCCACCGACCTGGAGCCAGTTGGACGCACTGTCTCGGTTCGACACCGTCGCCGACGTTGTCGATCACGAACGTGACATCACTCCGATCCTGCCGATTCTCACCCGTGAGGACGGCGCGGTCCGGGTGATCTTCGACGGGGACGACGCGTACTACGCCGGAACGCGACATCCCTGGGCCGGTCGCTGAACTGTCGCCGGGTAGCCTTTCGGCCCATGGCTGAGTTCGTGAATCTCGAAGTATCCGACGGTATCGGCACCATCCGCCTGGACCGACCGCCGATGAATGCACTCGATCGTCAGATGCAGGAAGAGATTCGTTCGGCGGCTCGGGAAGCGACCGTGAACACCGACGTCAAGGCTGTCGTCGTCTACGGCGGCGAGAAGGTGTTCGCGGCCGGTGCGGACATCAAGGAGATGGTGGCGCTGTCGGCGGCGGAAATGGCGGAGATCGCCGGAGACCTGCAGTCGGCTCTGGGCTCGCTGAGCACCATCCCCAAGCCGGTCGTCGCTGCCGTGACCGGATACGCGCTCGGCGGTGGACTCGAGGTCGCCCTCGGTGCCGATCGTCGAATTGCCGGAGACAACGCCAAGTTCGGTGTCCCCGAAGTGCTCCTCGGTGTCATTCCCGGCGGCGGTGGCAGTCAACGACTCGCGCGGTTGATCGGCCCGAGTCGAGCAAAGGACATGGTCTTCACCGGCCGCTTCGTCGGCGCGGAGGAGGCCCTGCGGATCGGTCTGGTGGACGAGGTGGTGGCCCCCGACGAGGTGTACAACGCGGCGCGGGCGTGGGCCATGCAATTCACCACGGGCGCATCGCGTGCGCTCGCCGCCGCAAAAGCGTCGATCGACCAGGGACTCGACGTCGATCTCACCAACGGCCTTCGGATCGAGGCCCAGCAATTCGCGGCGCTGTTCGCCACCGACGATCGCACGATCGGGATGGAGTCCTTCGTGGCCGACGGCCCGGGCAAAGCGACCTTCACCGGCCGGTGACGCAATCCCCGTCGACCGACGGAGTTGTTTCACAGCTACCGGATAGTAGGCTCGCCTGATGACTGCAAGCCCCCACGACGGTGTGAATCGATCGATCTCCAGTGTGACGGCCCCGGCCGAGGCCGACGACCGGACGGTCGATCCCGCCCCGAACCCGCACGCCACTGCCGAACAGGTCGAGGCCGCGCGATCGGACACCAAACTGGCGCAGGTGTTGTACCACGACTGGGAAGCCGAGACCTACGACGACAAATGGTCGATTTCCTACGACGAGCGCTGCATCGACTACGCCCGCGGAAGGTTCGATCAGGCTGTCTCCGGGGATGCCGACGCGCAGGCCGCTCTGCCGTACGGCCGCGCCTTGGAATTGGGCTGTGGAACCGGTTTCTTCCTGCTCAATCTGATGCAGGCGGGTATTGCCGACAAGGGGTCGGTCACCGACCTGTCACCGGGAATGGTGAAGGTTGCACTGCGTAACGCCGGGCACCTCGGTCTCGACGTGGACGGCCGAGTTGCCGATGCCGAGACCATTCCGTACGACGACAACACGTTCGATCTGGTGGTCGGACACGCTGTGCTGCATCACATCCCGGACGTCGAGCAGTCCTTGCGCGAGGTGTTGCGCGTGCTCAAGCCCGGCGGGCGATTCGTCTTCGCAGGCGAACCCACCACCGTCGGCAACTTCTACGCTCGCTGGCTCGGACGCATCACCTGGGAAACGACCACTCGCGTGACGAAGCTGCCGTTCCTGGCGAGTTGGCGCAAGCCGCAGGAAGAGCTCGACGAGTCTTCGCGAGCCGCTGCGCTCGAGGCCGTCGTCGACCTCCACACATTCGATCCCACCGACCTGGAGAACATCGCGCTGTCGGCCGGTGCCGAGCGCGTGCAGGCGAACACCGAAGAGTTCGCCGCCGCCCTGCTCGGGTGGCCGGTGCGGACCTTCGAGGCTGCCGTTCCGGCGGGCAAGCTGGGCTGGAACTGGGCGAAGTTCGCCTTTGGCGGTTGGAAGACTCTGAGCTGGGTCGACGAGAACGTGCTGCAGCACGTGGTGCCGCGCGGGCTGTTCTACAACGTGATGATCACCGGCACCAAACCTGCTCCTCGAGCTTGATCGGCTCGGACCGCCGCAGACTCCGAGCTCGAGTCCGCTAGTGGGCTACGAGTTCACCGGCACCGACCTCGACTTCCTACGAAGCGAGGCCGGTGCCGGAGCTCTTGCTGCGGTCGACGCTCTCGACCTGAACGCTCGAACCTCGGTGCGGGACACAGCGTCGGTGCGCACTCGCTTCCCCGACCACGCGAGTGCCCTGATCGAAACCGTCACTGTCCGCCGCAAGGCCCGGGTGAAGTTGTTCGAGTCCGATCACTGGCTGGTGACCGACGACGCCGTCCAGCAAGCCACTCCGACACTCGTGGCGCGCAGGCGTGCCGAGCGACTGGCCGGTCGTCGAGTGCACGATGTCACGTGCTCGATCGGCAGTGAACTGGCCGTGCTGGTCGGATCGGCCGAGCTGGCGGTCGGGAGCGATCTCGACCCGATCCGGCTTCGGATGGCCGCACACAACGTGCCTGCTGCCACCCTGCTGCGGGCCGACGCACTGACACCGACGACGCGGGGGACCGTCGTCGTGGCCGATCCCGGCCGCCGAGCGGGCGGGCGGCGACGCCATGATCCGGCAGCGCTGCAACCTCCGCTACCGGAACTGTTCGACGCCTATCGCGGCCGAGATCTGGTCGTCAAATGCGCGCCAGGTCTCGACTTCGACGCTGTCGATTGGCCCGGCGAGATAGAGGTGGTCTCGCTCGACGGAGGAGTGCGCGAAGCCTGCCTGTGGTCGGAAGGGCTCAGCGAGAAGGGTATTCGGCGTCGTGCGGCAGTTCTTCGCTCCGATGGCAGCGCACTGGACATCACCGATGCGGAATCCGACGACATTCCGGTACGGCCGCCAGGGCAGTACATCGTCGACCCCGACGGGGCAGTGGTCAGGGCCGGTCTGGTTCGTCACTACGGTGCCAGATTCGGTCTGTGGCAACTCGATCCGAGGATCGCATACCTGACCGGGGATACGGTACCGGCGGGGGTACGCGGCTTCCGGGTTCTGGAGCAGTCCAAGTTCTCCGAGAAAGTGCTTCGGCAGCAACTGAATCGGATGGACTGCGGCTCGGTCGAGATACTCGTGCGCGGAGTGGACGTGGATCCCGCGATACTGCGGCCCAAGCTCAAGCTTCGCGGAAGCGTCGCACTCTCGGTGGTCATCACCCGCATCGATCGGTCCGCGGTGTCCTTCGTCTGCGCGCCCGGGGCGATCGATCAGCCGGTG
Organism: Rhodococcus sp. WWJCD1; assembly: GCF_002258735.1. Taxonomy (NCBI): domain Bacteria; kingdom Bacillati; phylum Actinomycetota; class Actinomycetes; order Mycobacteriales; family Nocardiaceae; genus Rhodococcus; species Rhodococcus sp. WWJCD1. Next base: position 282,453 of record NZ_NOXY01000031.1, on the reverse strand, counting down.
TAGGTGAAGATCTCACCCAGGTAGCTCGCGGTGACGACCTGTCCGTCCGGCCCGATGGACGTGCCGACGGTGCCGCCGACGACGTCGGGAACAGGCTGCGAGTCCACCGTGTTGCCGGTAGCCGAATCGAACGTGAGCAGCGCCAGTCCGTCGCCGTCGCGGACGACGGTATGGCCGCGGCCGTCTGCGGATTGTGCTGCTGTTCCCGCTTGTTCGATGTCGTCGCGCACCCACACCCGCTCGACGGAATCGCCGTTGTCGCGCAATCCGACCAAGGTGCCGTCACCGCCGGCGGGGACGATGGTGCCGTCCGCGGCGATCGACGGGGACGCCCCGACTCCGAGTCCGGTGCCCTCGGTCCACTTCTGCCGCCCGTCCGCGGTGTCGAACGCGGTCAACCGGCCGTCGACGTCGGCCACGTAGACCGTCGACCCGTCCTCGGACAGCACCGGAGACGACGCGACTCCTGCGGGCAAGAGGTCCGAGGACCAGCGTTCGGTGAGTCCGGGGGAGCCATCGCGGTTGTACTGCAGTGAAACGAGTTGCGGCGCAATCGAACCCGGACGCCACAGTGTGAGATAGATCGCTCCGGTTGCGGTGTCGACCGCGGGTGCTGCTGGTACGACGCACTCCGACCCTCCCGCACTGCACTCGGCGAGCCCGGTGTCGACCGGCTGAAAATCGGAGTTCGGATCGGTGAGGAAGTTCGGCGTCGGAACGAGGTCGAGGATGGGCACTCGAAGCTGCCCGTTCTGGGTGTCCAGAACGCTGACCTGACCCATCTGGGTCACCGAGAGCACGCTCCCGTCGCCGAGGAACTGAGCCGACTTCGGTACCCCGTACACCGGTGTCCGCCAACGAAGTTGCCCGTGATCGTTGTACGAGTTCATGCCGCCGTCGTCACCGATGTACACGTTGATCGCGGAGTCGACGGTAGGCGTTGCCGTCACGACCGATGGTCCGACGCGATTGCACCAGCGCTTGCGAGCGGAGTCGATCTCGAAGGAGAAGAGGTTGCACCCGGATTCGGTGGCTGCGGTGACGAACATCTGGCCGGTCGAGCCGATGGACACCGGAGAGCTCACGGTCCCGCCGGTGGGCCGGGTCCAGTCCAACGTGAGGGGAGAGTCGACCGACACTGCGGTCGATCCACTGTTGTGCGCGTTCGCGTGGGAGGCGGGCCACGAATCGGGTGAGAGTGGTTCGATGGCAGCGGTGTCGGAACTGCAGCCGCTCAGGGTCACCAGCACAACCGCAGCGGCGAACGCAGTGACCTTTCTGCCGGTCCTGCCGTGGGCACTGACGCCGTGCATCGATCGCTCCCCATGAGGTCTTCCGTGCCCGACGCGGTGCCGGGGCGTCCTGTTCTCCTGCGCCGACTGGCAACAGTCGACAGGCAACCCTAGCCCGCCGACGGGTGCCGGCAGAGAGCGGGCGAACGAGAAACTAGGGTGAACGACCATGACGAGTATGTGGAACGCGCCGCTGCGGACACGCTGGCGCGGGTCGAGACGACGCGATACAGAGCAGGCGCGTTTCCTGACGCGTGCGTCCCTCGATTGGGTGCTCGCGAACAAGGCGTACACGCCCTGGTATCTCGTGCGGTACTACCGACTTGCGAAGTTCAAGATGGCCAATCCGCACGTGATTCTGAGGGGCATGGTGTTTCTCGGCAAGAACGTCGAGATCCACTCCACCCCCGAGCTCTCGCGTCTCGAGATCGGACGCTGGGTACACATCGGCGACGGCAATGCCATTCGATGCCACGAGGGTTCGCTGCGGATCGGTGACAAGGTGGTGTTCGGCAAGGACAACGTCGTCAACACCTACCTCGACATCGAGATCGGCGCGTCGACGCTGGTGGCCGACTGGTGCTACATCTGCGATTTCGATCATCGGATGGACGATGTCAACATGCCCATCAAGGACCAGGGAATCGTGAAGGGGCCCGTGCGAATAGGGCCGGACACCTGGATCGCCGCCAAGGTGACGATTCTGCGTGAGACCAGGATCGGGCGCGGCTGCGTGCTCGGTGCCCATGCCGTGGTCAAGGGCGAGATCCCCGATTACAGCATCGCCGTCGGTGCACCGGCCAAAGTTGTCCGCAACCGTAAGGACGCGTGGGAAGCCGGTGCTGCAGATCGCGCGAAATACATTGCGGCGCTGGAGGACATTGCACGCAAGAAGGCCCTCGGTCAGGCCGAGGCGGCGCGGGAGAGCTGACACCGAGGTGCACGGAACATCGTCGCCCACTACGAAGTTCTGTGCACGTCGGGCGGCTCAGGTACGGCCGGGGAGAGCGCGTTCGACTATGTGCGGACGGCCCAGCGGATGGCGAACCTTACGCTTGGCCTCCAGGTAGACCCGCGCCGTCGACTCGGCGACGTGTTTCCAGTCGAAGTCGACATCGAGGCGTTCTCGAGCCGCTACCGCCCGTTCCTGCGCGGCGTCGGCGTTGTCGAGCACCTTCCGCACGGCCGCGGCCAGTCCAGCGACGTCCGCGGGCGCGAAGGACAGACCCGTGACACCGTCGACGATTGCTTCGCCGAGTCCGCCTGCGGTGGACGCGACCAACGGTGTGCCTGCGGCCGCGGCCTCGAGGGCGATGATGCCGAACGGTTCGTATCGGCTCGGCAGGACGATGGCGTCGGCTCCGTGCAGCCAACCGAGCAACTCGGTGTGGTCCAGGTTGCCCAGGAACGACACTGCCCGGCTCACCCGGTGCGTGCGCGCCAGCCCCGCCAACCAAGCGAACTGCGTTCCCTCACCGGCGATGTGCAGAGTGGTGCCCGGGTGGCTCCGCCGAATACGGGGTAGGGCGGCAATTGCGTCCTGGATGCCCTTCTCGTATTCGAGCCGGCCTACGTAGAGCAGCTTCGCGGGCTCGGATCGGGGCTCTCGTCTTCGGAAGCTCCAGGTGGATCCGTCGATTCCGTTGCGAATGACCGAGACTGCCGACTCGGACACACCGAACAACGCGGTCACCTCGTCTCGCATCGACGCCGAGCAGGTGATGACCGCATCCGAGTCGTTGGCCAGCCACCATTCGACGGAATGCACCTGACGGTTGACGGGACCGGAGATCCAGCCACTGTGACGTCCGGCCTCGGTCGCGTGGATGGTCGACACGAGAGGTACGTCGTAGAACTCGGCCAGAGCGATGGCGGGGTGCGCAACGAGCCAGTCGTGGGCGTGGACGACGTCGGGCTGCCAGCCCTCGCCCAGCCCCGGCTTACCCAGCGCGACACCCGCCCGGACCATCGCGTGACCCATCGCGAGGGTCCACGCGAGCATGTCTTCCCCGAAGACGAAGTGAGCCGGGTCCTCCGCGACGGCAACGACGAGCACGCCGTCCTCGATGTGATGCGAGGTCGGGTGCGTGGCGGCGTCGGTTCCGGTGGGTCGACGCGACAGGACGACGACCTCGTGTCCGCAGCGGACCAGCTCGGTCGCCAGGTGATGGACGTGGCGACCGAGTCCGCCTACCACCACGGGTGGGTATTCCCACGACACCATCAGAATCTTCATCGACGTCCCCCTGCAGTTTCAGGCTCGCTGCCACTGTGCGCACCGGGTAGGCGGCGCGCGTCCAACGCGGGGAACAATCCGTCCGCGCGGTTCCACTGCCTCGCCAGTTCGGCCGCCCGGGTTGTCGAACCGCCGACGGCCGCGGCAGCGATCTCGCGCAGAGCGTGCGCGTGGACGTGCGCGCGTTCCCGCGCATAACCGGCGGCGGAGTCCTTGCTGACCATGAATGCCCAGTCGCTGGCCACTGCCATCAGTGTCTCACGCAGTATCTGATCGCTGACCCGATTGCGTAGTTCCGGCCCACCGTTGCTGGGTCGGTGCTCCCGAGCGGAATCGACGGCGTCGAGCGCGGTCCGGGAGACCTCGGAATTGAGCGCAACCAGGTCGGCGACATCGTCTCCTGCCCACACTCGCCAGTCCTTGCCCGATCCCCACGAGGAATCCTGCAGTTCGAGCGGTGCACCGACGTACCCCTGCTCGCGTGCGTCGTTCAGCGTGCCGACGGTGATTCCGGCGGCCGGGAGTGCGCGCATGAGCTTCTCCAACCACTGAGGGCCCTCGTGCCACCAGTGTCCGAACAACTCGGTGTCGAATGCGGCCACGACCAGAGCGCCACGGCCGATCCGATCCGATTCCGAGACCAGGCGTCGACGAACCACCTCCACAAAGTCTTCGACGTGGCGATCCACCGTTGCCGCAGCCCGTGCGGGATCGTAGGGAGCCTTGTCGTTCGAGGCGACCGTGCGGCCGGTGACTCGGGCGGGTTTGAGACCGGTGTCGTGATCGTAGGTGTGGAAGTCCCGATAGGCACCGTGTCCCGGATAACCCGATTTGGGTGACCAGACGCGATAGCTGACCGGAAGATCTCGGCCGAACGCGACGACGTCCGAATCCCACACCGGCCTGCCGAGGGAGGTGTCACCGCGCATCGCGGGGCCGTCGACCATGAAGTGCGAGACCCCGGCCGCCGCGTACTCGGTTTCCATGCCGGGTGTGAAGCCGCATTCCGGTGCCCAGATGCCCGACGGGGCGGTGCCCCAGCGTGCGCGAGCGTCCAGCAGGCCCTCTCGGAGGGAGAATTCACGCAGACGCGGATGGAGCAGTGGCTGGAACGGGTGCGCGAGCGGGCCGCCCAACAACTCGACCGTCCCGGCGTCGAGCAGCGGCCGAAGCACCGCGGAGCCGCCATGTCGCCACCGGGTCTCGAATTGTCGGAGGGCAGCGGCCGCACCTCGGTGTTCGCGAACGGACAGCGCGCGATCGGCGGCTTCGTGGGCGCGCAATTGCCAATTTCCGAGCCAGTGATGCATACCCGACAGGCAGTGTGGATCGTCGAGTTGGGCGGCCAGAACCGGGGTGACACCGAGCGAAAGCACATCGGTGTGTCCGTCGTCGGCCAGTCGCTCGAGGGCCGCGGTGAGCGGCAGGTAGCAGTCGGCCCAGGACTGGTACAGCCATTCCTCGCCGACGGGCCATCTGCCGTGATTGGCCAGCCAGGGGAGGTGGGAGTGCAGCACCAGAGAGAACATGCCCGGCACGGTGGTGCCGGATGTCACCCGATCACCGAACTCGAGCTCTTGTTGGCGATTGCAACCAGGTCGAGGCTCTCGTCGATGCGGTCGGCGGCGATCTCGAAGTCGTCGATCGTGATCGCCGCGACGTCCTCGGCAAGCTCGGTCGGCCACGGCTCGCCTGCCAGAGCCCGTTCGATCTGCGCGTCGATGAAGGAGCCACCGTGTTTGGCATCGAGGGCGGCCAGCGTACTGCCGTGTCGGACCCCGGTGAGTTGGGTTACCTCGAGGCGAGCGTCGACGAGAAGTTCGGTCAGCTCGGCGGCGTCGAGTTCGCGGGTGTGGAACGGGTTGAGCGGTGTGTCGCGGCCCGGCGAGAACGTGATTCGGTTGGGTGTGCTGATCAGGAGCGTCCCGCCGGGTTTCAGAATCCGGTGCACTTCGGCGAGGAACGCGCCTTGGTCCCACAGGTGCTCGATCACTTGGAAGTTGACGACGACGTCGACGGTGGAATCCGCGAACGGAAGGCGGTCGAGGTTGCCGCGCAGCATTGTCACCCGGGGGTAACGCGCGCGCACGTGCGTGGCCGCAGAGGCGTCGTAGTCGAGACCGATGACATGCGTTGCAACGTCGGCAATCATGTTGGCTCCGTAGCCTTCTCCCGATCCGGCCTCGAGTACGGTGCAGTCTCGGCACCGCTCGACCAGAGCTCGATAGACCACCTCGTGTCGGCGGAACCAGTAGTTCTCCTCGGCGATACCCGGCACTGTTCTCTCGCCGGTGAGGGGGAGTGGTTCCGGTACCGGTGCCTGAGCCGAAGAATCGTTCACCGACGGAAGGTTAGTGGAGGCGTAGGAGAGGTAAGCCAACGTGGTCTCCGTAACAGTCGGGGCGCAGATGTATGGTCGGACGGACGAGGAAGTAAGTTACCCATGAGTAACTACGGTGAGGTAACCTCGTCCCAGGCCGTAGAACTGCACCACCAGAACTGCACGAACCGTTAGAACACTCACGATCAGCAGAACATGACCAGGAGGTCGACGCAGACCCATGACGAACATCGTTGTTTTGATCAAGCAGGTTCCAGACACGTGGTCCGAGCGCAAGCTCACCGACGGTGACTACACCCTCGATCGCGAGGCCGCCGACGCCGTCCTCGACGAGATCAACGAGCGGGCCGTCGAAGAGGCATTGCTCATCAAGGAAGCCCAGGGCGGTGAGGTCAAGGTGCTGTCTGCAGGCCCCGATCGCGCCACCGATGCGATTCGCAAGGCGCTGTCGATGGGTGCAGACAGTGCAGTGCACCTCAACGACCCGAGCCTGCACGGCTCCGACGCCATCCAGACCGGGTACGCCCTGGCTGCGGCGTTGGGCAACGTCGCATTCGAGAACGACGAGCCGGCCGATCTCATCATCGCCGGCAACGAGGCCACTGACGGACGCACCGGTGCAGTCCCCGCGATCATCGCCGAATACCTGCAGATCCCGGCACTGACGCAGCTGCGTAAGCTCACCGTCGCCGACGGCAAGGTCACCGGCGAGCGCGAGACCGACGAGGGCATCTTCGGCCTCGAAGCCACGCTGCCCGCCATCGTGAGCGTCACCGAGAAGATCAACGAGCCCCGGTTCCCGTCCTTCAAGGGCATCATGGCCGCCAAGAAGAAGACGGTGCAGACCATCACGTTGGCCGACATCGGTGTCGAGGACGGCATCGTCGGAGTCGACAATGCGGGCACGACGGTTACCTCGTCGACCCCCAAGCCTCCCAAAACTGCCGGCGAGCGGCTCACCGACGAGGGCGACGGCGGCGACAAGATCGCCACCTACCTCGTAGGCCAGAAGATCATCTGATCCCGCCCCACCGAGCAATCGAAGACAAACGAGGAGCAAGTCATGGCAGAAGTACTCGTGCTCGTGGAGCACGTCGAGGGAACACTGAAGAAGGTCAGCTCCGAGCTGATCACCGCCGCTCGCGCACTGGGTGAGCCGTCCGCGGTCGTCACCGGTCCGGTCGGCACCACCGACAAGGTCGCCGACGCGCTGGCCGAAGCCGGTGCCGAGAAGATCTACGCCGCCGAGTCCGACGACATCGACGGATTCCTGGTCACGCCGAAGGTCGACGTGCTGTCGGCACTCGCGGAGTCGGTCTCGCCTGCGGCGATCATCACCGCGGCCACGATCGAGGGCAAGGAAGTTGCGGGACGGCTCGCAGCGCGCCTGGGCTCGGGGTACCACAACGACGTCGTGTCGTTGAACGACGACGGCAGTGCCGTCTACTCGATCTTCGGCGGCGCGTTCACCGTCGAGGCCAAGGCCAACGGCGACGTTCCGGTCGTCTCGCTGCGTCCCGGCGCAGTCGAGGCCGAGCCGAAGGCCGGAGCAGGAACTCGCGAAACCGTCGAGGTCCCGGCGCAGGAAGACGGCACCGTCAAGGTCACCTCGCGTGACCCGATCGTGGGCGGCGACCGTCCGGAGCTCACCGAGGCGACGGTCGTCGTCTCCGGTGGACGTGGCGTCGGCAGTGCCGACAAGTTCTCGGTCGTCGAGGAGCTCGCCGATTCACTCGGTGCCGCAGTCGGTGCCTCGCGCGCCGCCGTCGACTCCGGTTACTACCCGGGCCAGTTCCAGGTGGGCCAGACGGGTAAGACCGTCTCCCCGCAGCTGTACGTTGCACTCGGCATCTCCGGAGCCATCCAGCACCGGGCCGGAATGCAGACCTCGAAGACCATCGTCGCAGTGAACAAGGACGAAGAGGCTCCCATCTTCGAGATCGCCGACTACGGCATCGTCGGTGACCTGTTCAACGTCGCGCCGCAGCTGACCGACGCAGTCAAGAAGCACAAGGGATAGCGACAGTCGCTGTTCTGCGAGAAGGCCCTCACCGCGTCGACGGTGGGGGCCTTCTCCCGTGAGTCGGGGCAACCTTGTTCATGCAAACTCTTCCGACACGTTCCCCTGTCGACGCTCGGTAGTCTTCCTGGCTCGTTAGACACACCTCATGACCACTTCCGTCATGAGCTCGACTGCATCGATCGTCCCGGCCACCGACCGCTATTCACTCGTGTTGTCCACCGACCCGGAGCACCGACTCGCGGCGCAGCGTTTGCGCTACGACGTGTTCGCGTCCGAGCCGGGATTTGCTGTTCCCACCGACCCCGACGGCCTCGACGCCGATCGGTTCGACGAATTCTGTGACCACCTTCTCGTCCGTGACCGGTGGACCGACACGTTCGTCGGCTGCTACCGCATGTTACCGCCACCGGCTGCGGTGGCCGCAGGCGGCTACTACACGGCAACCGAATTCGATATCTCCGCACTCGATCCCGTCGGTATGAACATCGTCGAAATGGGCAGAGCCGCAGTGCATCCCGACCATCGATCCGGATCGGTTCTCGGCCTGATGTGGGCGGGAATACTGCACTACCTCGATGTGACGGGGTACGAGTGGGTGATGGGCTGTGTGTCGGTTCCCATGCAATCCGCACCGGGTGAACCTCTCGGGGCCAATGTCCGAAGCGTTCGAGATCGCCTGTTGGACAAGCATGCAACGACGCCCGATCGACGGGTCCGGCCCTACGCTCCGGTCGTCGTCGACGGAGTCGACCTGGTCGACATCGCACCTGCGAAGCGAACATCCATGCCGCCGTTGATGAACGGATACCTCCGACTCGGGGCCTCCATCTGCGGTGAGCCTGCACACGACCCCGATTTCGGTGTCGCGGATTTTGTGGCGCTGCTCGGACTGCACGAGGCCAATACCCGCTACCTCGATCGGTTACGTTCGGCTGCAACGACATTCGAGTCGGGTGCCCGGTGACGCAGCCGATCGCGCACGCTCATGCGTGGATGCCGTCGTCGCCGTGCGGTGACGGTTGTCTACCGAAGAACCCGCCGACGGTGAGACGGATCGTTCTCGTCCTGCGCGTCGTGCTGGCACTGACTGCGTTCGGATTGCTGCCGGTGTTGGTCGTACTCGGCGTGCCCTTTCCTCGGGTTCGTCGTTCGCTGACGCGTCTCGGCTCTCGAATGCTGTTGCTGGCCATCGGCATCGACCTCACAGTCCTCGATGCCCGCTCGGAACGGGAACGATCTCGAACATCCGGGGGAGCTCTGCATGTCTCCGGGCACATCTCCTGGACCGATGTCGTTGTGCTCACCGCTGTCCGGCCCTCGACCTTCGTTGCGCGCGCCGACCTGGTCGACTGGCCGGTGCTCGGACGGCTGGCACGGGCCATGAAGGTGCTCCCCATCGATCGAGCCCGCCTGCATCAGCTGCCCGGTGTCGTCGAGCAGGTGGCCGAACGAGTCCGAGCAGGTGGATCGGTCGTCGTTTTCCCCGAGGCCACCACCTGGTGTGGCCGCGCCTACGGCTCGCTGCGCCCGGCGTTGTTGCAGGCGGCCATCGATTCCGAGACCTGGGTGCAGCCGATCCGGTTGCGGTACCTCGACCGAACCGGAGAGCAGACCACCGCGACCTGCTTCGTCGGAGACGAAACCATCGGCGCGTCCATCGGCCGGATCTTCCGACTTCGAGGACTGCGGGCGGAAGTGGAGTTCACGGCACCGGAGGCACCCGGCAGCGACCGGCGCGACCTCGCTCGCCGCTGTGAGGTGGCAATTCGTCGCGACGACGTATACGACCCCACAGTGCACCAGGTCACAGTGCACGAGGTGGTGGCCGAAGCCGAGCGCCGCCCGAGTGCGCCGACGGTTGCGGCAGCCTGACCGAAGCGTCGACCGACGTGAGTGCGGACCCGCCTTGCGCAGGTAGGTCCGCGCTCCGGGCAGCGGGTATCGTCTAGCCTGTTATGCCTTCTGTGCGCAGTACGACTGCTACCGTCCCGTCTCGGCCACCGGTGTACCTCGATCACGCAGCAACGACCCCGATGTTGCCGAGTGCGATCGAGGCGATGAACTCTGTGTTCACCACCGTCGGAAACGCGTCCTCGCTGCACACCTCGGGCCGATCGGCCCGGCGTCGGGTGGAGGAATCTCGCGAGTCGATAGCCGCGGACCTCGGCGCGCGCCCGTCCGAGGTGATCTTCACCTCCGGTGGCACCGAAAGCGACAACCTCGCCGTGAAGGGCATTTTTGCCGCGCGCCGTGACTCCGACCCCACGCTGACGAGAATCATCGCCAGCTCGGTCGAACACCATGCCGTACTCGACGCCGTGGAATGGCTGGTCGCCCACGACGGCGCGGTTGTCACGTGGCTCCCGGTCGACACAGACGGACGGGTGACTCCTGAGGTATTGAGAGCGGAACTGGCCCTGCACGCGGACGAGACTGCCCTCGTCACCGTGATGTGGGCGAACAACGAGATCGGTACCGTCATGCCGATCACCGAGCTGGCAGCCGTCGCCGCCGAATACGGCGTCCCGATGCACAGTGACGCGATCCAAGCTGTCCCGCATCTGCCCGTGAGTTTCGCGGACAGCGGTCTGTCTGCGCTGAGCATCGCCGCGCACAAGTTCGGTGGACCCCAGGGCGTCGGCGCACTCCTGCTGGGTCGTCAGGTTTCGTGTGTTCCGTTGTTCCACGGCGGTGGCCACGAGCGAGACGTGCGTTCGGGCACTCCGGATACCGCAGGCGTCGTCGCCATGGCAGCTGCGCTGCGGTCGACCACCCAGAATGCGTCACGGCACCGTGCCGAACTGAGTGCATTGCGTGATCGGTTGATCGCCGGAATTCGAGACGCCGTTCCCGACGTCATCCTCAATGGTCCCGAGGGTGACGACCGGTTGGCAGGAAACGTTCATTTCACGTTTCCCGGCTGTGAGGGCGATTCGCTGTTGATGCTGCTCGACGCCGCGGGAATAGAATGCTCGACGGGCTCCGCCTGTACTGCGGGCGTGGCCAGTGCCAGCCACGTACTGATCGCGCTCGGCCTCGATCCTGGCGTGGCCCGTGGATCGTTGCGGTTCTCCCTGGGGACCGGATCGTCCGATGAAGACGTCACCACTGTGCTTGCGGCGCTGCCGCAGGTCGTCGAACGTGCTCGTGCCGCCGGATTGGCCGGCGTCGGAGCTCGAGGAGGAAATCGCTGATGCGTGTTCTGGCTGCTATGAGCGGAGGAGTCGACTCGGCGGTGGCCGCGGCTCGTGCCGTGGACGAAGGCCACGATGTCGTCGGCGTTCACCTGGCCTTGTCGACCGCTCCCGGTGCGCTTCGCACGGGTTCGCGCGGCTGCTGCTCGAAAGAGGACGCCGGTGACGCTCGCCGGGCCGCCGACGTGCTCGGAATACCCTTCTACGTCTGGGATTTCGCCGACCGATTCAAAGAGGACGTCATCGACGACTTCGTGGCGTCGTACGCAGCGGGCGAAACTCCCAACCCCTGCTTGCGGTGCAACGAGAAGATCAAGTTCTCCGCGCTGGCGGACCGGGCTCTTGCACTGGGCTTCGACGCCGTGGCCACCGGACACTATGCCCAGCTGCACGACGGAGTGCTACGCCGGGCCGTGGACGCGGACAAGGACCAGTCCTACGTCTTGGCCGTGCTCAACCAGGGCCAACTCTCGCGTGCGATGTTCCCCATCGGCGACACTCCGAAGTCCGAGATCCGCGAGGAGGCAGCCGAGCGCGGGTTGGCTGTTGCGGACAAGCCGGACAGTCACGACATCTGCTTCATCCCCTCGGGAGACACACGCGCGTTCCTCGGCGCACACATCGGAGTGCGCCCGGGCAAGGTCGTCGACTCCGACACCGGAGTCGAACTGGCCGACCACGACGGTGTGCACGGTTTCACCATCGGACAGCGCAAGGGACTCGGAGTCGAAGGGCCTGCCGCCGACGGCCGCCCGCGCTATGTCACCTCGATCGAGCCCGAGAGCGGCACCGTCATGGTCGGTTCCGCGCAGAAGCTCGATGTCTGGGCCATCAGCGGAGACCGTGCGGTGTGGACCGAAGGCGTTGCCCCGACCGGTCCCATCGAGTGCGTCGTCCAAGTTCGCGCGCACGGCGGGCTGACCGACGCCGTCGCCGAGGCAGTGGGCGACGGGGTGGAGATCCAGTTGCGCGCTCCACTCACCGGAGTTGCCAAGGGGCAGGCAGCGGTGTTGTACCGCAAGGACATTCACGGAGACATCGTCATCGGTAGCTCGACCATCTCGGGCACTCGATCCGAGCGCGAGTGACCGCGAGCGATTTCGCAGGACTGGCAACCGGTATCGGTTCCTGGCCGGGTACCGACATCCGTGAGGCTGCCGCAATCGTCCTCGGTGAGTTCGACGAGCTACCGCACATCGTCGAGCTCCCGGCACGCGGACTGGGTGCGGACACGATCGGGCGCACCGGAGCCATCATGGTCGACGTCGAACTCGACGTGCGCACGTCCGGATATCGGGTCGTGCCACGTCCGATGCTCGCCGGTCGTCGAGCCGGCGATTTTCTCGCCGAGGACCTCGATGTGCTCGAGGAACTGTGGGAGGTCTCGGGGCTTCGCGGCAGCGGCCGCACGATCAAGGTTCAGGCCGCTGGACCGTTCACGATGGCAGCCAATGTCGAACTTCGGCACGGGCATCGGGCTTTGACCGACCGGGGAGCCGTCCGGCATTTCACGGAAGCCCTCGGTGAGGGTCTTCGGGTGCACTGTGCGGAGGTGGCGCGTCGGCTCGGCGTCGACGTCGTGGTTCAGCTCGACGAACCCAGTCTCGCAGCCGTTCTGGCCGGCAGCCTGACGGGAATCACCGGGCTCGATACCGTGCGTTCGGTTCCCGAACCGGACGCACTCGAACTGCTCGACTCGCTCATGGAGACCATTGCGCTCCCAGTCGTGGTGCATTGCTGCGACTCCGATGTCCCTTTCGATCTGCTTCGCCGCTCGCGAGCTGCTGCGGTTGCCGTGGACGCGACCGGACTGCGCCGCACCGACTTCGACGGGATCGGCGAGTTGCTGCAGACGGGAAAGACGCTGATGCTCGGCTTGATTCCAGCGGCGGCCCCCGAGCGGCCCACGGGTTGGCGGGAACTCGCGGAGCCGGGTGTGACCTTGATCGACCGCCTCGGGTTCGATCGTTCTGTGCTCGCATCACAGATTTCGGTGACGCCCAGTTGCGGTCTGGCCGGCAGCACGCCGGAGTGGGCCCGTCGCGCAACAGGACTCGCCCGCGACGTGGCCGCCGCATTCGCCGACTCGCCCGATTCGTTGTGAGATCGCACAGTCGCTTCGAGTGACCGGGCACTGACTCCTCCACCTCGCGCCCCACGAGTATTGGGACGTCGAACAGGTGTGACACTATTCACATGGCCGTCGGGGGTCTATCGAATCGGTGGGAGTTCGGAACATGGCATCAGGCGGTCGCGACTTCGATCAGGTTGCCTCCCTCCGGCGTTCCGGCCGACACCGTCGAGGTGTGTTGGCCAAACTCGCTGCTGCCACCTCCGACTGGTATCGAGCGCCGCACGATTTCGAGTGGATTCTCAACCACAGATCGACCCGCCCGCTGACCGGAATCATTCGCGTCGTGTTCGGCACGGCAACGGTGATGTACGCGCTGACGTCGATCCTGATGCTCTTCAGTGACCTCGGGCCTCGCGGAACGACTGCGATCGGTTGGGTCGCGCTGGTGCTCGTGATCCAGGTTGCCGTCGCCGCTCGGTGTGTGCTCGGGCCGATCCCCGGCAAGAAATGGTTCATCGGCTTTCTCGCCTTCGGCGACATCCTCACGACCTCGGTATTGATTCTGTACGACCCCATCGCCTCACTCATCGGAACGGTGCTGTTCGCCATCACGGGCGCACTGTGCACCTACTTCCTGAGTCCACGACTGCTGGTGGCGCACTTGGTGTGGACCGCCACGTGCATCGTCGGCTTCGGCATTCGCACCTTCGTGACGGTGATGAACGACGATGTGGACTACATCGACGGGCCCGCTGTCGCGACCGCCACCGTGGTGCTGCTCCTGGCGACCGTGGGAGTTCCGGTGTTCGCTCAGGTGGCGTGGACGACGCTGTCCAACGACGCCAAGCGTTCGGTCCTCGATCCGCTGACCGGCGTGTACAACCGGCGAGGCATCGACAGCGAACTGCTGGACCTGTGGCAGCAAGCCCACTATCGGGATATGTCGATGGCGTTCATGGTCGTCGACATCGACAAGTTCAAGTCCGTCAACGACCGATTCGGGCACAGCCGCGGCGACGACGTGATCGTTCGAGTCGCCGACCGACTGCGCCGCCTGGTTCGGCACCAGGGGGGAGTCCTCGCCCGAACCGGCGGCGAAGAATTCCTCGTCGCCCTGGTCGGTGACGCGCGGGGAATGGTCGATCTCGGCTTCGACATCGTTCGGGTGCTCTGCGACCACCGGGACGACATCCCCGTCACCGTCAGCGTCGGCATGGCTTTGCTGCGGGAGGACTCGGCCCTGTGGGACGTGGGAACGTCGGTGGTCGGTAGAGCGGCACGCACGGCGGACGCCGCGATGTACCGGTCCAAGCAGTCCGGCGGCAACAGTCTGGTGATCGACGAGATCTGAGTCCGCACTGTGCCCGTAGCGCGATGCGCCGGTGTGCTCGCCCGAGACCTCTGCGATGATCGTCCGATGTATCGGCTATCGGATGCCCAACGACGGGGCTTGCCCGCCGGAGTGTTGTTGTCTGTGATGGCCTCCGTGCTCGGCGGCATCTACTCCGACTCCTTCGTGACGGGTTTCGCACTGACCGCCGGTATCTGCGCGGTGGCGCTCGTGGCCGCGACGCTGTTGCTGGGACTCATGGGTCGCTAGGGCCACGGTGTCGGCCGATGGGTCACTGTCGGTGGGGTCGGATAATCTTCGAGACGTGCCTGAGCCGACCGAACTACCCGCAGGAACCGACGACAGCGCAGGGACAGTCGGTGTAGAACTCGATGCCGCGTCCTCTGCCGATCGCGACCGATGGCAGACGCTGGCCGAGGAAGTGCGCGGTCACCAGTTCCGCTATTACGTTCGTGATTCGCCCATCGTGTCCGACGGCGAATTCGATGCTCTGCTGCGTGAGCTCAACGATCTGGAAGATGCACACCCGGATCTACGGACCGCGGACTCGCCGACCCAACTCGTCGGAGGCGGCTTCGCGACGGAATTCACCGCCGTGGACCATCTGGAACGAATGCTGAGCCTGGACAACGTGTTCGACCACGACGAGCTTCGTGCTTGGGCAAAACGAGTCGAGACCGAGGCCGGGCCGGATCTGCACTATCTGTGTGAGGTCAAGATCGACGGCGTCGCGCTGAATCTGGTGTACGAGAACGGCACTCTGGTTCGTGGTGCCACCCGCGGAGACGGACGTACGGGCGAGGATGTGACCCTCAACGCACGCACTATCGACGACATCCCGGACACCCTGACGGGCAGTGCGGAGTACCCGGTGCCGGAGGTGCTGGAAGTGCGTGGGGAGGTCTTCTTCCGCCTCGAGGATTTCCAGGCTCTCAACGCCTCCCTCGTGGAGGAGGGCAAGCCCCCGTTCGCCAATCCGCGAAACTCCGCGGCTGGGTCGCTGCGACAGAAGAACCCTGCCGTCACCTCCAAGCGACGCCTGGGAATGATCTGCCACGGGTTCGGGCGCATGGTGGGCTTCACCCCCGATTCGCAGTGGCACGCCTACGAGGCGCTCCGAGCGTGGGGCCTGCCGATCTCGACGCACACCACACGCGTGCGGGGGATCGACGAGGTCGTCGACAAGGTCGTCTACTGGGACCAGCACCGACACGACGTCGAACACGAAATCGACGGGCTCGTGGTCAAGATCGACGAGATGTCGCTGCATCGGCGGTTGGGAACGACGTCTCGAGCACCGAGGTGGGCCATCGCCTACAAGTACCCACCCGAGGAAGTCACCACGACTCTGCTCGACATCCGTGTCAGCGTGGGCAGGACGGGCCGAGTGACCCCGTTCGCGTACATGACTCCGGTTCTCGTAGCCGGCTCGACGGTGTCGTTGGCAACTCTGCACAACGCCTCCGAGGTCAAGCGCAAGGGCGTGTTGATCGGCGACACGGTGACCATCCGCAAGGCGGGTGAGGTCATTCCGGAGGTTCTCGGACCTGTCGTCGACGCCAGGACCGGTGCCGAGACCGAATTCGTCATGCCCACCGAATGCCCGGAGTGCTCGACGCCACTTGCTCCGGCCAAGGAGGGTGATGCAGACCTGCGTTGCCCCAACTCGCAGTTCTGCCCGGCGCAGCGGCGCGAGCGGGTGTTCTTCGTGGCCGAGCGGCAGCGATTCGACATCGAGGGACTCGGGTACGAGGCCGCATCCGACCTGTTGACCACCGGTGCCATCGAGGACGAGGGCGATCTGTTCTCGCTCACCGAGACGGACTTGATGAAGACGGCGATCTTCCGCACCAAATCGGGGGCGCTCTCGGCGACCGGTCGCAAGCTGCTCGACAACTTGGCCGTAGCGAGGAACCAGCCGCTCTGGCGCGTCCTGGTCAGCCTGTCCATCCGGCACGTGGGGCCATCGGCGGCCCGTGCGTTGGCCGGAGAGTTCGGCAGTCTCGAACGTATCGAGGCGGCGTCTGTCGAGGAACTGTCTGCGGTCGACGGGGTGGGTGGCACCATCGCGGCCGCTGTCTCGGAGTGGTTCGACGTCGACTGGCATCGAGCCATAGTCGACAAATGGCGGGCCGCGGGCGTCCGGATGGAAGACGAGCGCGATGCCTCCATCGATCGAAATCTCGAAGGGCTGTCGATCGTCGTCACCGGGTCGCTGACCTCGTACTCACGTGACGAGGCCAAAGAGGCGATCCTGCTGCGCGGCGGGAAGGCGGCGGGTTCGGTGTCGAAGAAAACTGCGTTCGTCGTCGTCGGCGAGTCCCCGGGGTCCAAACACGACAAGGCGATCGAGCTCGGCGTACCGGTACTGGACGAGTCGGGGTTCACACGGTTGTTGACCGAGGGACCTCAGGCGGTGGCACCTGCCGATACCGAACCGGAACCTGCATCGGACGACTGACCTGATGCGACAGCGTCAGGTCAGTACGGTGGCCACGATGCCGGCGAGGTAACCGAGCCGGGCAACCTCCGACGGTCGAAACTCCGGCCCACCCGGCCTTCCCAGCATGAGTACGGTGCCGGTGTTTCCGAGCGGAGCGGCGGCGATCTGGGTGTCCATGTCTCGCCACACCTGCGGAACCCATTCCGCATCTGCGTCCAGCGCAGCGGGAGCCGCCAACGGGAACCACGGCAGCTCCGCGGCGTGGGTCTCGGGTGCTCCGGAGCTACCCACCAGGCGGAACGGGCCGTGCGCGTTGGTGGCCACCACCGTGCTCCACCCCACTCGCAGAACCCGAGGGGCACCGTCGACCAAGACCTGCAGTCGATCGTCGGATGCAGCGGCGACGCGATCGATCAGTTCCAGTTCGCGGTGGGTGTCGAGGACTCCGGTGTACGGCCGGATGGAATCGACCCGGACATCGTCGAGGTTCTCGGCGGCGGTGATCAGCGTGTCGGGAAGCGAACCGGGCGCGACGTCCACCACCAGATCGTCGACCGCGTATCCGTCACCGCGTTCGATGACGTCGAGGGAGAGGATGTCTGCGCCGACCGAACCGAGGGCGACGGCCAACGATCCGAGACTGCCCGGCCGGTCCGGCAGTTGAACGCGGAGCAGGTAGGACATGTCACGCTCCCTTTCGGCTTCTGGCGTACTACGGCCACCCCCGCGCAGCGAATCGATGCTGACGGGCGGAAAGGGAACATGTGCACCCCGGCGCGAGCAATCCTTGCATCTTCGACCTGTTCGGCACGTCCCGCAACGCGGGCAGTGACAATTCTGACACCAGGGGCACCCACGAGGAGTGCGTGCAGCCTGCGCGACGTTCCGCACTAGGCTGGACGGCGTTCGCGGACCCGTTCGGTTCGCTCTGCACAAACATGGGGTCGTTTCGTTCGGCTCCACTCCTACAGTGTGAAAGGGGTCCACGCGGTGCCTGACATCTCCCGCGACGAGGTCGCTCACCTCGCCCGGCTGTCGCGCTTGGCTCTCAGCGACGCCGAACTCGACGAGTTCGCCGGTCAGCTGGATTCGATTCTCCATCACGTCAAAGCCGTGGCGGAGGTGGCTACCGACGATGTTCCGCCGACGGCCAACCCCAGCGAGATCGTCAATGTGACGCGCCCCGACACGACTGTTCCCGGACTGACGCCGGAGCAGTCGCTCGCCGGCGCACCGAACGCGGAAGAGGGCCGTTTCGCGGTACCGCAGATTCTGGGAGAGAGCGAATGACCGACCTGACGAAGCTCGATGCATCCGAGCTCGCCACCCGAATTCACGCGCGCGAGATCAGCGCTGTCGAGGTGACCCAGGCGCATCTCGACCGGATCTCGGAGGTCGATGGAGACCTGCACGCATTCCTGCATGTCGCATCGGTCGAGGCACTCTCCGCGGCGACCGACGTCGACGCGGGACTGTCTGCAGGTCGTGCGCCCGCGTCAGCTCTGGCCGGGGTCCCGTTGGCTCTCAAGGACGTATTCACCACGACCGACATGCCGACGACGGCCGGCTCGAAGATCCTCGACGGCTGGGTTTCGCCGTACGACGCGACACTGACCTCGAAGCTGCGCGCAGCGGGTATCCCGGTGCTGGGCAAGACCAACATGGACGAGTTCGCGATGGGCTCGTCCACCGAGAACTCTGCGTACGGGCCGACCAAGAATCCGTGGGACACCACCCGGATCCCCGGTGGCTCGGGGGGTGGAAGCGCGGCGGCGCTCGCCTCGTACCAGGCACCGTTGGCGATCGGCACCGACACCGGCGGATCCATTCGCCAGCCGGCCGCACTGACCGGCACCGTGGGAACCAAGCCGACCTACGGCAGTGTCTCGCGCTACGGTTTGATCGCCTGTGCATCCTCTCTCGACCAGGGTGGTCCGTGCGGGCGCACGGTGCTCGATACCGCGCTGCTGCACGAGGTGATCGCCGGATACGATCCGCGGGACTCCACGTCCGTCGACACGGCAGTTCGGCCCGTCGTCGCAGCGGCACGAGAGGGTGCTCGCGGCGACCTGTCGGGCGTTCGCGTCGGGGTCGTCAAGGAATTGCATTCCGACAGTTACCAGCCCGGTGTGATCTCGTCCTTCGATGCCGCGGTGACCGCACTCACCGAACTCGGTGCCGAGGTCGTCGAGGTCTCGTGCCCCAATTTCGTGCACGCGTTGGCCGCGTACTACCTGATTCTGCCGTCCGAGGTGTCGTCCAACCTCGCTCGATTCGACGGGATGCGATACGGCTTGCGGGCCGGTGACGACGGCAAGCACAGCGCCGAGCAGGTCATGGCGATCACCCGTGCCGAAGGGTTCGGGCCGGAAGTCAAGCGCCGCATCATGATCGGAACGTACGCACTCTCGGCCGGATACTACGACGCCTACTACGGTTCGGCCCTGAAGGTGCGCACACTCATTGCACGCGACTTCGATGCCGCCTACGAGAAGGTCGACGTGCTGGTGTCGCCGACGACCCCGACAACGGCATTCCCGTTGGGGGAGAAGGTGGACGATCCGATGGCGATGTACCTCAACGACCTGTGCACGCTGCCGACGAACCTCGCGGGCCACTGCGCGATGTCGGTGCCGTCGGGTCTTGCCACCGAGGACGGTCTACCCGTGGGACTTCAGATCATGGCTCCAGCGTTCGCGGACGAACGTCTCTACCGTGTCGGCGCCGCCTACGAGGCCGCTCGCGGCGATCTGAGGTAGTACGAGGTGCTGCATCGGTGGGCTGCAGACCTGGCTCATCTACCTCTGCTCTCCGGTGCCGTGCCGACAGTCGCACTGACGGTGGCGGCGGTACTGTTGCTGGCCACGATCGGTGCCGTCGTCGTGCGGGTTCGGCGCGGCTCGGGGCTCGGGCCGTTGTTCGGTTCGCTGAGCGCCCTCGGTCTGCTGGTAGCGGTACTGGTTGCAGCCGCCGTGATCACCAATCTGACCGTCACCCGGTATCCGACGGCGGCACTCGCTCTGGGGCGTCAACCTGTCGTCCCGGTCGAGGGCCACGGCAGACTGGTCGATCTCGAGGTGCCCGGCACGGTGTCGCACTTCGACGCTCGGCCCGCGACCATCTACCTTCCGGCCTCGTACGACGCCGGTGCCGACGACCTGCCGGTGCTGGTGCTGCTCACCGGCCAACCCGGTCACGTCGTCGACTGGATCGAGGGTGGCCGCTTGATGCAGACGATGGACGCTTTCGCGGCCCGTCACGAGGGTGCTGCCCCGATCGTCGTCGTTGCCGACGGTCTCGGTGACACCGAGGCCAATCCGATGTGCATGGACTCGGACCTCGGAAATGCGGCGACCTACCTCTCTGTCGATGTGCCGCAATGGGTTCGGTCGAATTTCCGGGCGTCCCCGGATCCACGGGCATGGGCGGTCGGCGGGTACTCCTACGGAGGAACCTGCGCCCTGCAGCTTGCGGTGACTGCACCGTCGGTGTACCCGACGTTTCTGGATATCTCCGGTGAGGACGAGCAACGTCGCGGCACGAGAAGCGAATCGGTTGCCGCAGCATTCGGAGCGGACACTCCGGCGAACGAGGCTCGATTCGAAAGCTCGACGCCATTGAACATATTGTCGCGTAAC
Organism: Rhodococcus sp. WWJCD1; assembly: GCF_002258735.1. Classification (NCBI taxonomy): domain Bacteria; kingdom Bacillati; phylum Actinomycetota; class Actinomycetes; order Mycobacteriales; family Nocardiaceae; genus Rhodococcus; species Rhodococcus sp. WWJCD1. The sequence continues at coordinate 261,861 of NZ_NOXY01000031.1, read as the reverse complement.
AGCTTTCCCGATTCGGCCGGTGCCTTCGTCGCCGGTTCCGACGACGAAGAATTCAGGCCGCAGACCGAGCGGGCCTTCGAGGCTGCTGCGGCTGCCGGTCTCGACGTTCATTACAGCGAGTTGCCCGGCGGCCACTCGATGCAGGTATGGGCTCCGGCTCTGGAACATGAGATGGACTGGCTCGGAGAACGATTGGGCCTGCTCGACTGACCCGAAGTCACCGGCAGAGCGGCATGCTGGTGCCCTGGTCGATTCCGTATCGATGGCCGTGACCGGCCTCCACGTCGAGAGCCGCAGCCAGATCGACGGACGTCTGGACGAAGCTGACGAGCGGTAGCCACATCGGCGTCGGCGCATCGTGACGAGTTGCCGTTGGATCGGGAGCCGACCACAGCAGATCTGCAGACCATCGGACGACGGGGTCCGATGAATTGGCGAGCACCGTTGCGCCGTCGGTGTTCACGGCTCCGGCGGGTGGACCTGCCCAGACTGCTCCGCAGACGAGCTGATCGGTCCGACGAAGAGCCAGATAGGTGTCGCTGCCCGCTACCGCCCCCAGACTCTGGCCGTACACGACGATCTGCGGCGGTGTCGATTTCGTGGCTGCCCGCGCAGCGACTGCGTGTGCAACTGCCTCGGCCGAGCTGCGTGCATCGTCCTCGGCGAACATGAACGTCGCCCAGCTCGGCTTGTTCGAGTACTGCACCGCCACGGTCGCGACATCCCCGCCGAATCTGCTTTCGGCACCCGTGACCGCGTTCTCGTCCACCCAGCCCGATCCGGTCGGTATCGCGACGACCACCACACTGCGATCGAAAGCGCCCGCGCGTTCCATGTCCGCGACGGCCAACGCGACGCGTCGATCGAGCGTGGGTGCCGAGTCGAGGCCGACGTACGTGCGCACGGAACCGGGGACGAAGCCGCCGGACACGAACTTTCTGCCCTCTCTGCCCAGCGTGCCCCACGGAACGAGCGAGTCGGGACCACCTGATCTCGTTTTCGCAATCGGAGCGGTCACCGTATCGTCCATCACCGAGTTCGAAGCCGAGAAAGAACTGGACATGGCCGACCAGAGCGCGGGCGCGGCAACAACGTACGACAGCACGCCGATGACCGCGATCAGAACGACCGATCGCACACCACCGAGCGCAGTGCACGCTCTCCTGATGGCGAAACCGATTGCCCACAGGGTGAGAGCGACGCACGCCGCTCCACCGACGACGTCGACGGCGTAGTGCCAGTCCACTGCTCGGGTGGCCATCGCAGCTCGTAATGTGTTCTGCCACAGAATATTCGAGTACACCGCGCCGATCGAGATCAGCGTTCCAGTGCCCGCTGCCCACGCCCGCGCGCCGAATCCAGCGGGTCGCCGCGTGCCGAGAGCGTGCCGGGCCGACCATGCGAGGGCGAGCGCGATCGCCATCGATACGCCGACCAACAGTGCCTGGGTGACGGCTGGACGGGGGAGCAGCGCAGGAGCCGACGACACCGACACTGCAGCTGTGAGCGCAATCGAGGTCCCGATTCGTGGCAGCCGTATTCCCGTCGAGAGTGGCGGTGCAACAGCAGTCCCAGCGAAGCCGATTCGCCCGGAGGATCCGGTGATCGAGGCGATCATGCGTGTTCGCCGATCTCGGGTACCGATACTCGTGTGCGCACGTATCGGCCCGTCAGTAGAGCCGAAAGCGTCATCAGGGCAAAGGCTGCGCCGCCCAGCGCGATCGGCAGTGCGGGTTCGGCCACCGGTACGCCGAACGACTGCCGCCACGAATTCATGTCCACGGCCGCCGCGGCCACCGATGCGGCGGCGTCGCACGCCCGTCGTGATCCGTCATCGGTTCGCTCGATGCAGGCGGCGTGCAGACGGCTTTCCAGCTGACCATCGATGGCTCGGCGCCAGTGCGGGTCCACGGTCTTGCCTGTCGCAGCGGCATACCGTAAGAGGTCGTAGCCCAGATCGTGTGCCTTGCAGGAGGGTTCGAATTCCGATGGCAGTGGCACGGGCGAAGAACAGTCCCCGTGAGGATTCTCTGCCATGGCGTCGAGCACTATCGGTCTGTAGCCCATCACCGATGCGAAGTCGGCGGGGATCGCTCGGGTCGCCGCGTCTGCCGACTCGGCGACGAGCGCGTGCACCGCTACGGCGACGGGCGATGTCCTGTCGGGTGGGGACGGCGGGGACGACGCGGCACCGGTGGTAGCAATCACTGCTGTCGTGGCCGCGGCGATGCACATCAGGATGCGAGAAGTGTTCCTGTTCATGGCCTTCGACGCTACGAAGCGAGACGCTCGACGAGCATCGCGCCGAGGTCTCGTTCTGCGGTGACTGGCGGTCTCGGTCTGCGGCCGGTTCGATACCGTAGGTGTGTGCGGAACTGATACTCAGGTATGACGTCCTCGTCGGCCCACACTCCCTAGGCTCGGTCCGTGCGCAAGAACAGATCAGGAGAATCGAAGCCCGGAACGGCGAGGCGTCGGATACCGACTCGAATTGCCGGCGTCCGTTCGGTCGACGTGCTGATCGTTGTCGTCGGTGCGGTGCTGTATTCGATCGCATGGCCGACACTGCCGGTCACCCATCAGGTCTCGGGGCCGTTGATGCCTATCGTCGGCGCACTCGCGGCCTTCCCGTTCGTGCTGATTCGAGTCAATCCCGCGTTGGGGTGGGCGGTGTCGGCGCTGTCCGCTCTGGTCATTCCGATAGCGTTCGACCGCACTCCGGGTTACGACTATCCGTGGCAAGTGGTACACATTCTCGTCCTGTTGGCGCTGTTGTTCGCCGTCGCGTTGCGGTCTCCGCCTTCGGTGCTGCTGCTGGCCTGGTTGGCGAGCATGCTGGTGTTCTTCGCGTACATGCCGGGCTCGGACGGAGTCGGTTGGTCGGTCGGCCTCACGGCGGTCGTCGTGTTCGGACTGTTGATCCGCTGGCTCGTCCTCTCCCGCAGGCAACTTGCCCAGCAGGAGGAGGTCAGCGAACTCGAGCGCACCAGGCGCACGGTTCTCGAGGAGAAGGCGAAGATCGCTCGGGATCTGCACGACGTCGTTGCGCATCACATGTCGATGGTGGTCGTGCAGGCGCAGAGTGCGCCGTATCGACTCGACGACGTATCCGAGGCCGCCGCGCTGGAATTCGCGTCGATCGGTGCCACGGCGCGCGAGGCACTCAACGAGATCAGGGGAATGCTCGGTGTGCTCCGCAGTGATGGGCAGCCGTGGCAGGACGCACCGGCACCGAACGCACTCGATCTCGAACGCACCCTACACGCGAGTCGCAAGGCCGGGATGGACGTGCGCTGGAACATCACCGGACCGATCGAATCGATCTCCGACACAACAGGTTTGGCACTCTACAGAATCCTCCAGGAGTCGTTGTCCAATGCTGCGCGCCATGCCCCCGAGGCTGCCGTGACCGTCGACATCACGGTCACGCCGAGCACCGTCGTGATGACCGTGGTCAATGCGCCGTCACCGAAGATCGGTGGACCTACCGCTGGATCGGATACCGGCGGGCACGGGATAGCGGGCATGCGAGACCGAGCGCGGGCAGCACACGGGTGGCTGCACGCTTCCGCCCTACCGGACGGCGGATTCGAGGTGGCGGTGCACGTTCCGAACGGCATGCCGACCTCGACGGCATGGACGGTCGCGGACGAACTCGCCTAGGCTGACGAGCGTGGCTACCACGGTGTTCATCGCCGACGACCAGGCGATGGTGCGGCAGGGGTTCGGGGCCCTGCTCGGCGCTCAGGCCGACATCTCGGTGATCGGGGACGCCGACAACGGCAGGACGGCGGTCAGCGAGGTAGCTCGCCTGTTGCCCGATGTGGTGCTGATGGACGTTCGGATGCCGGAGATGAACGGTCTCGATGCCGCGCGAGCAATCCTCTCCGCCTCCCTCCCGTCGCCGGTGCGCATCCTGATGCTGACGACATTCGACATCGACGACTATGTCTACGAGGCGCTGGCACTCGGCGCGAGCGGCTTTCTGCTCAAGGATGCGCCGGCCGAGGAATTGATTCGAGGTGTGCGCGTCGTCGCGGCCGGCGATGCTCTGCTGGCACCGTCGGTGACCAGACGGCTCATCGCGGACGTCACCGCCCGTCGCGGAGCGCGCCGCCACACGTCGCCGCGTCTGAGCGACCTGACTCCGCGCGAACGCGAGGTGCTCGAACTCATTGCCACCGGCATGTCCAATTCCGAGATCGCGGGCTCGCTGTTCCTGGCCGAACAGACCGTCAAAACCCATGTGGGCAAGGTCTTGGCCAAGCTCGGCCTACGCGATCGTGCCCAGGCTGTGGTGCTGGCCTACGAGACCGGCGTCGTGACGCCGAAGTGAGCGGCGGGCGGTACCGACGCGCGCACCACACCACGCCCCATTAGGCTGACGACCGTCATCGGGTCCACTTCACGGATCCGTAAGCAGAGAGGCGAAAATCGATGCGCATCGGAGTTCTGACCGGAGGCGGCGATTGCCCAGGGCTCAATGCGGTGATCCGCGCAGTGGTTCGTACCGCTGACGCGCGGTACGGCTCCACGGTCGTCGGCTTCCAGGACGGATGGCGCGGCCTTCTCGAAGATCGCCGCGTGCAACTGCGCAACGACGACCGCAACGACCGGTTGCTCACCAAGGGTGGCACGATGCTCGGCACCGCGCGCACCAACCCGGATGTGTTGCGTGCCGGACTCGATCGGGTCAAGCAGACCCTCGAAGACAACGGCATCGACGTGTTGATTCCGATCGGTGGCGAAGGAACCCTCACTGCTGCCGCGTGGTTGTCCGAAGAGGGAGTGCCTGTGGTCGGGGTGCCCAAGACCATCGACAACGACATCGATTGCACCGACGTCACGTTCGGCTTCGACACGGCACTGACGATCGCCACCGACGCGATCGACCGTTTGCACAGCACCGCCGAATCCCATCAGCGGGTGATGCTCGTCGAGGTGATGGGTCGGCACGCGGGGTGGATTGCGCTGCACGCCGGATTGGCGTCGGGCTCGCACATGACGCTCATCCCGGAGCAGCCGTTCGACGTCGAGGAAGTATGCACCTTGGTGCGCAAGCGTTTTCAGCGTGGAGATTCACACTTCATCTGCGTCGTCGCCGAGGGAGCCAAGCCGATGGAGGGCTCGATGAAGCTTCTCGACGGCGGCATCGACGAGTTCGGGCACGTTCGATTCACCGGAGTCGCTCACCAGCTCGGTGTCGAGATCGAACGTCGCATCAACAAGGAAGTTCGTACCACCGTGCTCGGGCACGTCCAGCGCGGTGGAACCCCCACGCCCTACGACCGCGTACTCGCGACGCGGTTCGGCGTCAACGCGACCGACGCGGCGCACGCCGGCGACTTCGGCAAGATGGTCTCGTTGCGGGGCACCGAGATCGGCCTGGTGTCCTTGGCCGAGGCGACCAAGCAGCTCAAACGGGTACCGCAGACCCGATACGACGACGCCGCCGCGTTCTTCGGCTGAACCGGTGGCCCCGGGAGGTCACATGCGACTGGCGGCCTCTTGGATCTCGGCCTCGCGTGCTTCTGTCTCTCGGCGCAGTTGGCGTCGTCGCCGCGCTGCCTCGAAACGCTGAGCACCGACGTCGGTGGTCGGCGTCAACTGGGGGAGTGTCTTAGGCTTGCCGTCGTCGCCGATCGCGACCATGGTGAAGTAGCAACTGTTGGTGTGCCGCAGCTCACCGCGCTGAATGTTCTCTGTTTCCACGCGAATCCCGACTTCCATCGAGGTGCGGCCGGTGTAGTTGACCGATGCCGAGAAGGTGACGAGTTCACCGACGTGGATGGGCTAGCGAAAGACGACTCGATCGACCGACAGAGTGACCACGTACGCCCCGGCGTAGCGACTGGCACAGGCATACGCCACCTGGTCCAAGAATCTGAGGATGGTGCCGCCGTGGACGTTGCCGGAGAAATTCGCCATGTCCGGGGTCATCAGCACGGTCATCGACAGCGTCTGCTTCTCGGTGTGCGTCACCCGTGCACGGTAACCAGTGCACGTGGTTACTCGCGCGTCGTATGCAATGCATAAACTACGGACCATGACTGCTGCAACCGTCGATCTGATCGATTACGACGATGTGCTCGCCACGTTCGACCCCGTGTTGGGCATGGAGGTCCACGTGGAGCTGGGTACGGAGACCAAGATGTTCTGCGGTTGCCCCACCGCGTTCGGTGCCGAGCCCAACACTCAGGTGTGCCCGGTGTGCCTGAGCCTTCCCGGCGCGCTACCGGTGGTCAATGCCGCTGCCGTGGAATCTGCGATCCGTATCGGGTTGGCGCTCAATTGCTCGATCACTCCGTGGGGTCGGTTCGCTCGCAAGAACTACTTCTACCCGGATCAGCCGAAGAACTATCAGATTTCGCAGTACGACGAGCCCATCGCCACCGAGGGCTACCTCGATGTTCTGCTCGACGACGGCAGCACGTTCCGCGTCGAGATCGAGCGCGCGCACATGGAAGAGGACACCGGCAAGTCGACGCACGTCGGCGGAGCGACCGGCCGCATCGAGGGGGCGTCGCATTCGCTGCTCGATTACAACCGTGCCGGTGTGCCGTTGGTGGAGATCGTGACGAAGACGATCACGGGGACCGGAGCGCGCGCGCCCGAAGTGGCACGCGCCTACGTCACCGCACTCCGAGATCTGTTGAAGTCGCTGAACGTGTCCGATGTACGGATGGATCAGGGGTCGCTGCGCTGTGACGCCAACGTGTCGCTGATGAAGAAGACCGCCACCGAATTCGGCACCCGCACCGAGACGAAGAACGTCAACTCGCTCAAGAGCGTCGAGGTTGCCGTTCGGTACGAGATGCGCCGTCAGGCAGCGGTTCTCGAAGCCGGCGGAGAGGTGACACAGGAGACTCGCCACTTCCAGGAATCCGACGGCACCACCACCCCTGGTCGCAAGAAGGAGACCGCGGAGGACTACCGGTACTTCCCCGAGCCCGATCTTGCGCCCGTCGCTCCGAACGCGGACTGGATCGAGGAGCTCCGCGGGACCCTGCCGGAGCTTCCGTGGCTGCGACGCGGCCGGATCCAGAAGGATTGGGGTGTCTCCGACGAGGAAATGCGCGACCTGGTGAACTCCGGGGCGCTCGAGCTCGTCGCGGCAACGGTGGATGCCGGTGCGTCGCCGCAGGCCGCGCGGTCCTGGTGGGTGTCGTACCTGTCGCAGCAAGCCAATGTGGCCGGAGTGGAGCTGGCCGATCTGGCGATCACTCCGGCGCAGGTGGCGGAAGTGGCCGCGTTGGTCTCGGACGGCAAGCTCAACAACAACGGTGCTCGTCAGGTGGTGGACGGGGTGCTGGCAGGCGAGGGCGAGCCGGCTCAGGTCATGTCCGACCGCAACCTCGTGCTGGAGAAAGACGACACGAAGCTCCAGGCCGCCGTCGACGAGGCACTTGCCGCCAATCCTGGTGTGGTGGAGAAGATCCGCAGCGGCAAGGTTCAAGCTGCCGGGGCCATCGTGGGTGCGGTGATGAAGGCGACACGCGGTCAAGCCGACGCGGCCCGCGTCAAGGAGCTCGTGCTCGAGGCCTGCGGCCAGTCCTGATCGTCGGAATAGACTGCGGCCGAGCGCGATTGCGCTCGGCCGCAGTCTTTCATCGATCAGTCGACTCCGCCTCCACCTCCACCGGGGAAGGGCACCTTGACGACGCGGTCGTCGGTGGGGCCGGGCTCCGCGCCGTTCTTGTTCACCGTTCCCACCAGAATCTGACCGTCCGCCGAGCTCGTTGCCCCGTTCAGCTGTCCGTAACGGTCTTGGATCAGCAGCGTCGGTTCGGCCGATACGGCTCCGGTGTTTGCATCGGTGGTCAGTGCTGCAACAGCTTTCGCTGTCGTGAGGGCTACAGCCACACCGCCGTCGCCTGCTGCACACCCGGCCACGCCGGGGCGGTCCGGCCACGTCCACACCGGCGAGAACACCGCGCCGAGTTTGTCGATGCGCTGCAAGCGGTCTTCGATCGCTGTGCGGTCGGTGACATAGATGTTCCCGGCGCCGTCGGTGCACACATCGCCTGCCGTCCCGATTCCACTCAGTGCGATCTGCGGACGCGGGGGATTGGACGTCGGGGACAACGACGTCACCCGTAACAGCTTGCCGGACAGGGAATCCGGATTCTGGGCTGCGGCCGGGTCGCCGTTGTCGCCGGTGAGGACGAGCAGCTCGGTCGGGGTGTAGAAGTCGATCGACCCACGATTGCCCGTCGTGCCGCGAGGAATGCCGGTCAAGATGTCCTTGGGGACGTCACCGGGAGCGAGCCGAACCACTCTGGTGTCCGAGGGCGTGGTGACGAGGGCGTAGAGCAGCCTGTCCTCGGTGTAGGTGGGGGAGAGCGCGATATCGAGTAGTCCTCCATCACCGGTGCCATCGACCGCGATCCGGGCCACCTCGAGCGGTGTTCGGCCGGCCGCGACCTCCATGATGCGACCGGTTCTGCGCTCGGCTACCAGCGCGCTCTGTCCGTCGGGCAGTGCCACGAGGCCGCCGGTGGTGTCCAGGCACGTCGCGATCACCGACGCGTCGGGATCGACGCAGGGTCCCGACGGCGGGGGCGGAGCATTCGGATCCGACGACGGCGGTGCCTCGCTGGGGGTCGTCGGTTGCAACTCGGCGGCACCGACCTCGGGTGCAGGGGTGAACGGCGACGAATTCGAGTCGTCGAAGCGGGCGCACCCGGCGAGCATGGCGGCCGTCATGGAGAGTGCGACGACAGCGGCAGTGGCACTTCGAGGTGACGCTCCGACCGGCTTCATCCTTCGAACGGTACGGAACAGGGGTGCGGACTCGCCACGCGGCCATGAGGGGAATCGGCGCATATCGGCTCTACTGTGGGGAGGTGACCGATACACCGCGCGACCCCAACCGGCCGGACCAGTCGTACGAACCGGCCGAGAGCCCGTACGACAATCCCACCGAACAGATCCCACCCTCGCGCTCTGCGTCCGGTACATCCGCCTCGGACCGAGCCGATACCTCCGGCGCATCGACCGCTGCGTTCGGTGCCCAGCGTTCGGATCGATTGCCTCGAACCGACGACGAGCTCGACTTCCCGTACTCGTCGACGTCCGACGCACGTTCGTCCGACGCACGTTCGTCCGATACGAGGTCGACCGACGCGCAACCGACCGAGAAGATCCAGGCCTATCGGCCGTCGGCTTACGCCGATTCGCCCACCACCGGTGCGTCGGCCGACAGCACGTCCTCGACCGCATACTCCGATCACTCCACCGAGTACCTCGGCACCTCGGCGGGTGCGGGAGCCGCAGCGTCCAGAGCTGCAGTCACCCCCGAGCCCGAGGTTCGTACCGAGACCGTCGAGGTTCCTGCTCGTCGCGGTAGCACCGATCTCGGCCTGTTCGTCCTGCGCGTGGCGATAGGGGCGGTATTCCTCGGTCACGGCCTGCAGAAACTGGTCGGCCTGTGGAATGGGCCGGGACTCGACGGATTCCAGAATCTGCTGGAGACCTCGGGCTTTCGCTACTCGGAGATTCTCGCGATCGCGGCTGCTGCGGGGGAGACGCTCGGCGGCGCGTTGTTGATCCTTGGTCTGGCGACACCGCTTGCGGGCGCAGCCGTGCTCGCGACCATCATCAACGCGTGGTGCTTCAAGCAGGCCGCAGAGCCCGGGTTGCAGTTCTCCGGTAGCAGCGGCGTCGAGTACGAGACCGTTCTCGGTTTCGCCGCGGCCGCAATCATTCTCACGGGCCCGGGAAAGATCGCCTTCGACGGTCGCCGTGGGTGGGCCACTCGACCGCGAATCGGATCGCTGCTGGCACTCGTCGTCGGCATCGCCGCAGGCGTCTGCATCTGGATCTTCCTCAACGGAGCCAACCCCGTCGTTCGCTGATCCCCGATACCGATCGAACCCATGTGCGTGGCACTTCGTAGCACCACGCACATGGGTTCTGTTGTTCTCAGGGCACGTAGCGGACGGCACCCTTGTCGGCCGACGTCGCCAAGGCTGCATACGCCCGCAGGGCGGTCGTGACCGTGCGCTGGCGGTCCACCGGCTGCCACGGACGCTCGGACGCGAGCATCTTCGCTCGGCGCGTCTCGAGGGTCTCGTCGTCCACCAGAATCTCGAGGGTGCGGGAGGCGACGTCGATCCGAACCTGGTCACCGTTCTCGACGAGCCCGATGACTCCGCCGGCTGCGGCCTCGGGCGAGATGTGCCCGATGGACAGGCCCGAGGTTCCGCCGGAGAAACGGCCGTCGGTGATCAGAGCGCAGACCTTGCCCAGACCGGCACCCTTCAGAAACGCCGTCGGGTGCAGCATCTCCTGCATGCCCGGGCCGCCCTTGGGTCCCTCGTAGCGAACGACCAGCACGTCGCCGGGTTGGATCTTCTTCTGCAGGATGGCGGAGACGGCCTCTTCCTGCGATTCGACGACCAGAGCCGGGCCCTGGAAGGCGAACAGGTCCTCGTCGATGCCTGCGGTCTTGAGGATGGCACCGTCGACTGCGATGTTGCCGCGCAGCACCACCAGGCCACCTTCGACCGTGTACGCATGCTCGAGATCGCGGATGCAGCCGCCGGCGGCGTCGGTGTCGAGAGACGACCAGCGGTTGCTGGTGGAGAACGGCTCGACGGTGCGGACGCCACCGGGCGCAGCATGGAACAACTCGACTGCTTCGTCGGACGCCTTTCCTGATCGGATGTCCCAGGTGTCGAGCCACTCGTCGAAGCTCTTCGTGTGCACGGTCGAGACGTCGGTTTCGAGCAGGTTCGCGCGACGCAGTTCGCCGAGCAGAGCCGGAATTCCGCCGGCGCGGTGCACGTCTTCCATGTGGTAATCGGAATTGGGGGAGACCTTTGCCAGGCAGGGGACCTTGCGGCTGATGGCGTCGATGGTCTCGAGGTCGAAGTCGACCTCACCTTCCTGCGCGGCAGCGAGGGTGTGCAGCACCGTGTTGGTCGAGCCGCCCATCGCCACGTCGAGTGCCATGGCATTGCGAAACGCGGCCGGCGTGGCGATGTTGCGGGGGAGAACGGACTCGTCCTCGTCGCGGTAGTACTTCAGCGCTGCCTCGACGATGGTGGTGCCGGCGCGGGTGAACAGCGCTCGGCGGGCCTCGTGAGTGGCCAGGGTGGAACCGTTGCCGGGCAATGCCAGGCCGAGCGCCTCGGTCAGGCAGTTCATCGAGTTCGCCGTGAACATGCCGGAGCAGGAACCGCACGTGGGGCACGCGCTGCGCTCGACCTCGTCGAGGCCTTCTTCGGACACCGCGTCGTTCGCGCTGGCGGAGATCGCGGTGATCAGGTCGGTCGGTGCCTGCGCGACGCCGCCGACGACGACGGCCTTACCCGCCTCCATCGGTCCGCCCGAGACGAAGACGGCCGGGATGTTCAGGCGCATCGCGGCATTGAGCATGCCGGGAGTGATCTTGTCGCAGTTGGAGATGCACACCAGCGCGTCGGCGGTGTGCGCGTTGGCCATGTACTCGACGGAATCGGCGATGATCTCGCGGCTGGGCAGCGAGTACAGCATGCCGCCGTGGCCCATGGCGATGCCGTCGTCGACGGCGATCGTGTGGAATTCACGGGGAACGCCCCCGGCCGCGCGGACGGCGTCGGCGACGATCTCGCCCACGTTCTTCAGGTGCACGTGGCCCGGGACGAACTGGGTGTACGAGTTCGCGATGGCGACGATGGGTTTACCGAAATCCGAATCGGTCATTCCGGTGGCGCGCCACAGCGAGCGTGCGCCCGCGGCGTTGCGTCCGACAGTGGTGACCCGTGAGCGTAGCGGCGGCATGTGCGTAGTCCTCGTTCGTTGCAGCGGTTTCTCGCACGGACGAGGCTACTCGCCGTCGGCTACCGGTCGGTCGGTGCCTGCTCGCCCTCGGCGTCGTCGGCTTCCGCTCGGGCCTTGTCTTCTGCAGCAGCGGCAGCGGCGTACGGATCGGTGATGCGGCCGCCGCTGGCAGCCGCGAGTTGGGGAAGGAGATCGAACCGCACCAGCGGCAGCGACTTCTCGCTCTTGTCGCTCAGGACGACGCGCGCCCAGCGGCGATCCGGGAAATGCAGACCCGTCACCGAATTCCAGTCGATCACGTCCGAACCCACGAACCGTCGAGCGGTGATCGCGTCAGGAGTGACGACGGTGCGCACCCGAAGCACCCAGACGAACGCAACGACCGGCAGGATCAGCAGCCAGCCCAGAGCCGCAGGCCAGCTGAACGCCGGCAGTGCTGTGCCGAACAGCAGCAGCGCCACGCCGAGCAGTGCAAGGCGCGGCATACGAATGACCTGCGTGGTCGGCGGTTGCTGACCCTCGGCACCGTTCGGTGCCTCGGAGGCAGTGTGGGATGATGGCCGAGGTGGTTCGGACTGCTGCGGAGACGACACCCATTCATCTTCGCATTGCATCTACGCGATCTCACATAATGGGATTGCGTCGTGACGAGTTTGACTCTTCCCTGTGCGCGCGCCTACCGTCGAGCGCGTGAAGCGGAATTGGATACTCGTAATCGGCCGGCGCGTCAACGCCTGAGCCGGTTGTTCAAACTCGCATCGACGCGCCACCCTCGTACAGCACTCGCTGACGGGGGTTTTTTCTTGCCCAGAGATCGCCCAGCAATTTCACATTCCTGAGGAAGCAATCAGTGAGCGCACCAACCGCACGCCCGGGGCCCACGACTCGTAAGTCGGGGCCGGCCGCAAGCCCGTCGACCAGCAGCCCGTCCGCAGAAGCGGCGACCAACGGATCGCGACGTCACGTCGCGCCCGAGAAGGTCTCCGGCGCACAGTCGGTCGTTCGAGCCCTCGAAGAACTCGACGTCGACACCGTATTCGGCATTCCCGGTGGCGCGGTTCTCCCGGTCTACGACCCGCTTTTCGACTCCGTCAAGGTGCGCCACGTGTTGGTGCGTCACGAGCAGGGTGCAGGCCACGCAGCGACCGGCTACGCCCAGGCGACCGGCAAGGTCGGCGTCTGCATGGCGACCTCCGGCCCGGGTGCGACCAACCTCGTCACCCCGTTGGCCGATGCGCAGATGGACTCGGTGCCCATCGTCGCGATCACCGGTCAGGTCGCGCGCAGCCTCATCGGCACCGACGGCTTCCAGGAAGCCGATATCTCGGGTATCACGATGCCCATCACCAAGCACAACTTCCTGATCACCGACGGCGCTGACATTCCGCGCATCATGGCCGAGGCGTTCTACATCGCGGCCTCGGGTCGTCCCGGAGCCGTGCTCGTCGACATCCCGAAGGACGTGTTGCAGGCACAGACCACGTTCTCGTGGCCACCGGAAATGCGTCTGCCCGGGTACCGCCCGGTCACCAAGCCGCACGGCAAGCAGGTTCGTGAAGCAGCGCGCTACATCGCCGATGCCAAACAGCCGGTGCTGTACGTCGGCGGCGGCGTCATCAAGGCGAATGCCTCGGCAGAACTGCTCGAGCTCGCCGAACTGACCGGCATTCCGGTTGTCACCACGCTGATGGCGCGCGGGGCGTTTCCCGACACCCACCAGCTGAACCTGGGCATGCCCGGTATGCACGGCACGGTCGCTGCGGTCGCTGCTCTGCAGCGCAGTGACCTGCTGATCACACTCGGTGCCCGGTTCGACGACCGCGTCACCGGTCAGCTTTCGTCCTTCGCGCCGGATGCCAAGGTCATCCACGCCGACATCGACCCCGCCGAGATCGGTAAGAACCGGTACGCGGACGTGCCGATCGTGGGCGACTGCGGCGAGGTCATCACCGAGCTGATCGAGGCTCTGCGGGCCGATCGCGCGACCGGAACGACTCTCGATCTCGAGCAGTGGTGGGTCTACCTCGACGGCATCCGCAAGACGTACCCGTTGAGCTACGACCGTCCGTCCGACGGTTCCATGTCTCCCGAGTTCGTGATCTCCTCGGTCGGCAAGTTCGCCGGTCCCGACGCGATCTACTGTGCCGGCGTCGGCCAGCACCAGATGTGGGCCGCGCAGTTCATCAACTACGAGAAGCCGCGCACGTGGCTCAACTCGGGCGGCCTCGGCACGATGGGGTACGCGGTTCCGGCCGCCATGGGAGCCAAGATGGGCCTGCCCGACGCCGAGGTGTGGGCCATCGACGGTGACGGTTGTTTCCAGATGACGAACCAGGAGCTCGCAACCTGCGCGGTCGAGGGCATCCCGATCAAGGTCGCGCTCATCAACAACGGCAACCTCGGCATGGTTCGGCAGTGGCAGACCTTGTTCTACGAGGAGCGCTATTCCAACACAAACCTCGGTACGCACGGTGCCGTCCGTATCCCCGATTTCGTCAAGCTTGCCGAGGCATTGGGCTGCGTCGGTCTGCGGTGCGAGCGGGAAGAGGACGTCGATGCCGTGATCGCTCAGGCACGCGCGATCAACGATCGTCCGGTCGTCATCGACTTCATCGTCGGTGCCGATGCCCAGGTGTGGCCGATGGTGGCCGCCGGAACGGGCAACGACGAGATCATGGCCGCCCGCGGAATTCGGCCGCTGTTCGACGAGGACGAGACCGTGGGCAGCGAGCCGGGAATCGACGATGCGATGGAACGCGAGCAGGCGCCGCACCCGATGAACAACGACGTGAAAGGCACCGACCTGTGAGCACGAGCCATACCCTCAGCGTTCTCGTCGAGGACAAGCCAGGTGTGCTGGCCCGCGTCGCCGCACTGTTCTCGCGTCGCGGCTTCAACATCTCCTCGCTCGCCGTCGGCGGAACCGAGATTCCCGACATCTCACGCATGACGATCGTCGTGACCGTCGACGAATTCCCGCTCGAGCAGGTGACCAAGCAGCTCAACAAGCTCATCAACGTCATCAAGATCGTCGAGCAGGACGACGATTCCTCGGTGGCTCGCGAGTTGGTGCTGATCAAGGTCCGAGCCGACGCCAGCGTCCGCAGCGAGGTCATCGAAACGGTGAACCTGTTCCGCGCCAAGGTGATCGATGTCTCGCCCGAGGCAGTCACGGTCGAAGCGACGGGCACCCGCTCGAAGCTCGATGCGTTGCTGAAGATGTTGGACCCCTATGGAATTCGAGAAATAGTTCAGTCGGGAGTCGTTGCCGTCGGACGTGGACCGAAATCGATCACTGCGTCGCGGTAGCGGCCCCGGTGACGAACACGCGTAAAACCCAAGAGGAAAGGTAACAACCAGTGGCAGTCGAGATGTTCTACGACGACGATGCTGATCTGTCGATCATCCAGGGCCGTAAGGTCGCTGTGATCGGATACGGAAGCCAGGGCCACGCGCACTCGCTGAGCCTGCGCGACTCCGGCGTCGATGTTCGCATCGGCCTGGCGGCAGGCTCGAAGTCCCGCGCCAAGGCGGAGGAGCAGGGCCTGAAGGTCGGTACGCCCGCCGAGGTGTCCGAGTGGGCAGACGTGATCATGGTGCTCGCACCCGATACCGCTCAGGCCAAGATCTTCTCCGAAGAGATCGAGCCCAACCTGAAGGACGGCGACGCGCTGTTCTTCGGCCACGGCCTCAACATCCACTTCGACCTGATCAAGGCTCCGGAGTTCGTCACCGTCGGCATGGTCGCGCCCAAGGGCCCCGGCCACCTCGTGCGTCGCCAGTTCGTCGACGGCAAGGGCGTTCCCGCGCTCATCGCCATCGACCAGGACCCGAAGGGTGAGGGCCAGGCCCTCGCACTGTCGTGGGCCAAGGGCATCGGCGGAACCCGCGCAGGCGTCATCAAGACCACGTTCAAGGAAGAGACCGAGACCGACCTCTTCGGTGAGCAGGCCGTGCTGTGCGGTGGCACCGAGGAGCTCGTCAAGACCGGCTTCGAGGTCATGGTCGAGGCCGGCTACGCCCCCGAGATGGCGTACTTCGAGGTGCTGCACGAGCTCAAGCTCATCGTCGACCTCATGTACGAGGGCGGCATCGCTCGCATGAACTACTCGGTGTCCGACACCGCGGAGTTCGGCGGCTACCTCTCGGGACCTCGCGTCATCGACGCAGGTACCAAGGAGCGCATGAAGGCAATTCTGGCCGACATCCAGTCGGGTGAGTTCACTCGTCGCCTGGTCGCCAACGTCGAGAACGGCAACACCGAGCTCGAAGGCCTGCGCAAGGCCAACGCCGAGCACCCCATCGAGGTCACCGGCAAGAAGCTGCGCGACCTGATGAGCTGGGTCGATCGTCCGATCACCGAAACGGCATGATTCTCGCCGAATCGCGTTCGTACGCACACTGATCGAAGGGCACCGCTACACAAGGTGGCGGTGCCCTTCGGTGCGTGCCCGACGGTGGCGTCACAGCTCGACGTCGCCGGCCACTAAACTGTTTCTGCTGCACCAGCTCCGAATTTTCACCGACAACAGTCTCGAACCGACTTAGGGAGTTCTTCACGTGAGCCAGCCAGGCCGTCCTGTCGTTCTGATCGCCGACAAACTTGCGCAGTCCACCGTCGAGGCACTGGGTGACGGCGTCGAGGTCCGTTGGGTCGACGGCCCGGATCGTCCCGCGCTGCTCGCCGCGGTTCCCGAGGCCGACGCGATCCTCGTGCGCTCCGCGACCACGGTCGACGCCGAGGTGCTCGCTGCCGGGACCAATCTCAAGATCGTCGCCCGCGCCGGCGTCGGCCTGGACAACGTCGACGTACCCGCAGCCACCGAGCGCGGCGTCCTCGTCGTCAACGCACCGACCTCCAACATTCACACCGCCGCCGAGCACGCAGTCACGTTGCTCCTCGCGGCCGCGCGTCAGATTCCCGCTGCCGACGCCACCCTGCGTCAGCACGAGTGGAAGCGCAGCAAGTTCAACGGTGTCGAGATCTTCGGCAAGACCGTCGGTGTCGTGGGCCTCGGCCGCATCGGTCAGTTGTTCGCGCAGCGTCTCGCCGCATTCGAAACCCACATCATCGCCTACGACCCCTACGTCTCCGCTGCCCGCGCGGCGCAGCTCGGTATCGAACTGGTGAGCTTGGACGAGCTGCTCGAGCGCGCAGACATGTTCTCGGTTCACCTCCCGAAGACGCCCGAGACCAAGGGCATCATCGGCAAGGAAGCCCTCGCCAAGACCAAGCCGGGTGTCATCGTCGTCAACGCCGCTCGCGGTGGTCTGGTCGACGAGCAGGCGCTGGCCGACGCCATCACCAGCGGTCATGTCTTCGCCGCCGGTATCGACGTCTACGCCTCCGAGCCGTGCACCGACAGCCCGTTGTTCGAGCTGCCCCAGGTCGTCGTGACCCCGCACCTCGGCGCGTCGACCACCGAGGCCCAGGACCGCGCAGGCACCGACGTTGCCAAGTCCGTGTTGCTCGCTCTCGCAGGTGAATTCGTGCCCGACGCGGTCAACGTCAAGGGTGGGGCCGTCGGCGAAGAGGTCTCGCCGTGGCTCGAGATCGTGCGCAAGCAGGGCGTACTGCTGGGCGCACTGTCCACCGAGCTTCCCACGTCGCTCTCGGTCGACGTACGCGGCGAACTGGCCGCCGAGGACGTCGAGATCCTGAAGCTGTCGGCGTTGCGGGGCTTGTTCTCTGCGGTCATCGAGGACTCGGTCACGTTCGTCAACGCTCCGTCGCTCGCCGAGGAGCGTGGCGTCACCGCCGAGGTCACCACGGCGTCCGAAAGTGAGAACCACCGCAGCGTCGTCGACGTCCGGGCCGTGTACGGCGACGGAACGGTCCTGAACGTCGCCGGAACTCTCACCGGGACGACGCAGGTCGAGAAGATCGTCAACATCAACGGTCGCAACTTCGATCTGCGCGCCGAGGGCAAGAATCTCATCGTGAACTACGCGGATCAGCCCGGCAGTCTCGGCCGGATCGGCACGCTGCTCGGCGACGCCGGAATCGACATTCAGGCCGCTGCGCTGAGCCAGGACTCCGAGGGTGACGGCGCAACGATTCTGTTGCGCGTCGACAAGGACGTTCCGGCCGAGCTCAGTGCGAGCATCGCCGGTGCGGTCGGTGCATCCACCATCGAGCTGGTCGACCTGTCCTGATCGCTCGTAGCCGATCGGACCAACACGAACTACGAGGAGTGAGATGAAGCTGGCCGTCATCGCCGGGGACGGAATCGGACCCGAGGTCGTCGCCGAGGCGCTTGCCGTGCTCGACGTGGTCGCGCCCGGTACCGAGAAGACCGAGTACGACCTCGGTGCGCGCCGCTACAACGCCACCGGGGAGCTGCTACCGGACTCGGTGTTGGCGGAACTGCGTGAGCACGACGCAATCCTGTTGGGAGCCATCGGTGATCCGTCGGTACCCAGTGGTGTGCTCGAACGCGGGCTGCTTCTGCGCGCTCGATTCGCGCTAGATCACCACATCAATCTGCGTCCGGCCAAGCTGTATCCCGGAGTTGTCGGCCCGCTGGCCGGCGACAAGGAGATCGACGTCGTCGTCGTGCGCGAGGGCACCGAGGGGCCCTACACCGGAAACGGTGGTGCGCTTCGGGTCGGTACGCCGAACGAGGTCGCTACCGAGGTCAGCGTCAACACGCGCTACGGCGTGGAGCGGGTGGTGCGCAACGGCTTCGAGCGAGCGCTCACTCGGAGGAAGCATCTGACGCTGCTGCACAAGACCAATGTGCTGACCTTCGCAGGCAGCCTGTGGGCTCGCACGGTCGACGAGGTCGCCACGGAATTTCCGGACGTCGAGGTCGCGTATCAGCACATCGATGCCGCCATGATTCACCTCGTCACCGATCCCGGTCGGTTCGATGTGATCGTCACCGACAACCTGTTCGGCGATATCGTGACCGACCTCTCGGCGGCGGTGACCGGCGGAATCGGTTTGGCCGCAAGCGGAAACATCGATGCGACCGGTACCAATCCGAGCATGTTCGAGCCGGTGCACGGCAGTGCTCCCGACATCGCAGGGCAGCAGAAGGCCGATCCGACCGCTGCCATCCTGTCGGTGTCGCTGCTGCTCGATCATCTCGGCGACGCGGCAGGAGCGGCGCGTGTGGAAGCCGCTGTCGCAGCGGACCTCGCCGAGCGAGGAACCACCACCGCGTCCACGAAGGACATCGGCGCACGAATCGCCGCTCGCCTGTAACTGGACCGACACGACATGCCACGGTAGGCCGACCGGCCACCGTGGCATGTCGTGTTTCTCGGGTATAGCGCCGTGCTGGATCAGCCGGTGCTGTCGGCCTTCTCGTCGGCAACCTCGGGACGTGGATCGTCGGGGACGATCGGCACGGAGAGTGCGGGGAAGATCGCCGACACCAGGAATGCGATGGGAAAGCTGACCGCCGCCAGTGCCCCGAACACCGGCGGCACGGCCGACGCGAACACGTACTGACTCGTGTTCTGCACGCCGAGGGCGCGTCCGCTCCAATACGGCCCTGATATCTCGGCAACAGCGGTGAAGGCAAGACCGTTCGGGGCAACGGTGGCGACCGACGCGACGACGAGCATGACGATCGCGACGGGGGAGTCGAACCAGTCGGCCACCCCGAGTCCGAGCATGCTGACGGCGGCAGTCACCGCGACCCACCGCAGGGGCCGCATGCGGCTGCCGACCCGATCGGACAGTGCGCCGACGCTCATCCGGCCCAGTGCGCCGAGAATTTGCGTCACCGTGACGAGGACGCCCGCTGCTGCTGCCGTCCATCCTCGGTCGGTCATCAGCCAGACGAGCGCGTACGTCCAGACCACGTACTGCGGGACCACCAACAGGATCGACGTGGCGTGAATGCGCCACAGTTGTCTGCTGCCTCGGTACGGATTGTCGAGCAAACCCTGCTCCGCCGCATCGGTGCGATTCGGACGTGGGGGGTCGACGACCGCGAGACACAGGAGTGCGGCTGTTGCGCACACGGCGGCGGGTACGAGCAATGCCGCTCCGACGCCGTGGTCCCGGGCGATGGGTGGGATGGTCAGTGCGGCAACGGCCACGCCCAGCGGCACCGACATCTGCCTGATACCCATCGCCAATCCACGGCGATGCGGCGGGAACCATCCCACCACGACTCGTCCGCTCGCGCTGTTCGCACTGGCGGCTGCCATACCGCCGATCAGCAGAAGCACGGCCAGCACCGGAATGGAGGTGCTGACCACTGCAGCGACACTCGCGGCGGCCGTGAGCCCGAGCCCGATCACCAGGACGAGACGCTCGCCGATCCGGTCGACGAGCACGCCCCATGCGATCAGGGTCAACATGATGCCGACGGTGGGCATCGCAACGACGAATCCTGCCGTGGCAAGGCCGAGTCCCCGGTCGTCGTGCAGCGAAGGTATGAGAAAGGCAGCACCGTTGATGAAGACGGCACCTGCAGTCTGCGCAAGCATTCCGAGTACGAGCATGAACCAGCGCCGTGCTTCGCCGATGCCGGCCAACTGCTCGGTGGTGTTCATTCGGCTCTCTCTGTTCTCTGAGCTTCCCATTATGTGGACTGGACATCTTGAGATGTGGAACTTGTCGAAGACTTTACACCGGCGAACGATCCACGGATCGGACGGCGTCGACGTGAGGAGAACGACGGTCGATAGACTTCCGGCATGCGTCTCGGTCGAATTGCAAGTCCTGATGGTGTGGCATTCGTGAGTATCGAAGGTGACGGTGACTCGCAGACTGCGAAGGAAATCGCCGAACATCCCTTCGGCACACCCACGTTCACGGGTCGGTCGTGGCCACTGGCCGACGTCCGACTGCTCGCGCCCATCCTTGCCAGCAAGGTCATCGCCATCGGCAAGAACTACGCCGCTCACGCGGCCGAGATGGGCGGTGAGGCACCGAAGGACCCCGTGATCTTCATCAAGCCGAACACCTCCATCGTCGGCCCGGGTGCGGCCATCGTGCTGCCGTCGTCTTCGAACGAGGTGCACTACGAGGGTGAACTGGCCATTGTGATCGGTCGTCCCTGCAAGGATGTTCCCGCGTCGAAGGCGTACGAGGTGGTGCTCGGATATACCGTGGCCAACGACGTCTCGGCCCGTGACCACCAGAAGAACGACGGGCAGTGGACTCGCGCCAAGGGGCACGACACCTTCTGCCCACTGGGGCCGTGGATCGAGACCTCGCTCGATCCCTCCGATCTGGAGATCAAGACCGAGGTCGACGGTGTCGTCAAGCAGCGGAGCCGCACTTCGCTTCTGCTGCACGACATTCCGAAGATCATCGAGTGGGTGTCCGCGGTGATGACGCTGCTCCCCGGTGACGTCATTCTCACTGGAACCCCCGAGGGAGTGGGACCCATCGTCGACGGTGACAGTGTGTCGATCACCGTCGAGGGAATCGGTACCCTGACCAATCCCGTCGCAGCGAAGAAGTAGGGCAACGATGACCACTCCAGCAGACGTTCGCGTTCGGTTCTGCCCGTCTCCCACCGGTACCCCGCACGTCGGACTGATCCGAACAGCGCTGTTCAACTGGGCGTTCGCCAGGCATCACGGTGGAACTTTCGTCTTTCGCATCGAGGACACGGACGCCGCACGCGACTCCGAGGAGTCCTACGCCGCCCTGCTCGACGCATTGCGCTGGCTCGGTCTCGACTGGGACGAAGGTCCCGAGGTGGGCGGTCCGTACGAGCCCTACCGTCAGTCTTTGCGTCGAGATCAGCACATGGCCGTCGTTCGCCAGTTGCTCGACGCCGGTGAAGCCTACGAATCGTTTTCCACGCCCGAGGAAGTCGAAGCTCGCCACAAGGCGGCCGGGCGCGACCCCAAACTCGGCTACGACAACTTCGACCGCGATCTGACTCCGGAACAGCGGCAGGGCTTTCTGGACGAGGGGCGTGGAGCCGTCGTCCGGTTGCGTATGCCCGATCACGATCTGAGTTGGAACGACCTCGTACGCGGGGAGACCACGTTCAAGGCGGGAACCGTACCGGACTTCGCGTTGACCCGCGGCAACGGAGTTCCGCTGTACACGTTGGTCAATCCCGTCGACGACGCACTGATGAAGATCACCCATGTGCTGCGCGGGGAAGACCTCCTGTCGTCGACCCCTCGTCAGCTCGCCCTCTACGAGGCGCTGATCCGAATCGGCGTGGCCGATCGGACCCCGGAGTTCGGGCATCTGCCGTTCGTGATGGGCCAGGGCAACAAGAAGCTGTCCAAGCGTGACCCCGAAGCCGATCTCTTCATCCACCGCGATCGGGGATTCATCCCCGAGGGGTTGCTGAACTACCTCGCCCTTCTCGGTTGGGGCATCTCGGACGACCACGATGTTTTCTCGCTCGACGAGATGGTGGCGGCGTTCGAGATCTCGTCGGTCAATTCCAACCCGGCGCGCTTCGACCAGAAGAAGGCCGACGCGATCAACGCCGAGCACATCAGGATGCTGGCAGCGGACGATTTCGCGGTGCGCTTGCGCGAATACCTCGTCGCTCGAGGCCATCTCACCGAGCCGGTCGACGAGAAGATCTTCGCCGTCGCGGCCGATCTGGTGCAGACCCGCATCGTCGTGCTGTCGGACGCATGGGGACTGCTGAAATTCTTGTTCGTCGACGAGGCGGACTTCGAGATCGATCCCGCTGCTGCAGCCAAGAACCTCGGCCCCGATGCCGCACCCGTTCTCGACGCCACTGTCGAGGCACTGACGGCGTTGCAGACCTGGACCACGGCGGACCTGGAGGCGACTCTCAAGGACGCGTTGATCGAGAAGCTGGAGCTCAAGCCGCGCAAGGCCTTTGCTCCGGTTCGAGTCGGAGTGACAGGGTCGCACATCAGTCCGCCGCTCTACGAGTCCATGGAACTGCTCGGCCGCGAGAGGACTCTCGCTCGCTTGGCTGCCGCACGCACTCGTATCGCGTGACGGCGGTTCGTCGCTGGCCGTCACGCTCGGTCGGAGATTTCGACACATGAGCGTCGCCGACCGACTCGACCGACTGCAGCGCAGGCGGCCGGTTCTCGGATATCCCATTGCGGTGGTGTACAAGTTCGTCGACGATCAGGGCGGGTATCTTGCCGCCCTGATCACCTACTACGCCTTCGTCTCGCTGTTTCCCGCGCTCCTGTTGTTCTCCACGGTTTTGGGCATCGTGTTGGTCGGTAGCCCGGAACTGCAGCAGCAGATCCTCGATTCGGCGCTGGGGCAGATTCCGGTGATCGGTGACGAACTCGGTCAGCCGGATCGAATCAGCGGCGGTGTCGTGGGTTTGGTCGTCGGTGGACTCGGATCCCTCTATGGCGGGCTCGGTGTGTCGGTGGCACTACAGAACGCGACCAACACCGCGTGGGCCGTGCCCAAGAACGTGCGCCCCGATCCGATTCGCGCCCGCGTGCGCGGGTTGGGCCTGCTCGGTACTGTCGGGATCGCGACCCTCACGATCACGGCTGTCAATGTGCTCAGTGCCGCAGGATATTTCGGTCCCGAGGCCGGCCCGATCGTGTTCACCGTGGCCACCCTCCTGTACGTCGCGGTGTTCGTCGTTGCCTTCCGCTTGGCGACCGCCAGGCCCCTGTCCATCCGAGACGTCCTGCCGGGTGCCATCGCGGCGGGCATCATCTGGCAATTGCTGCAGAGTTTCGGCAGCGTCTACGTGAAGTACGTGGTGAGCAATGCGACCGTCACCAACGGAGTGTTCGCCGTGGTGCTCGGACTGCTCGCGTTTCTGTACGTCACCTCGTTGTCCGTGGTGATGTGCATCGAGATCAACGTCGTTCGTGTCGATCGACTCTTCCCACGAGCCCTTCTGGCACCCTTCACCGACGACGTGGAACTGACCGAGGGTGACAAGCTCACCTTTACCGGACAGGCAGAAGCGCAGCGCAGCACCGCATTCGAGGAAATCGAGGTGACGTTCGAGGACCCACCGAGTGCTCAGTCGGCCTCCGACTCCGACTCGGAAGCCGAAACGCCGTAGAAGCGGTCGATTCTCGTCTCCATCGGAAACCTCACGGCCGTATCGCCGAACATCAACCGGGTAGCTGACAATGCCGCCGCTGCAACGGCTTCCGACACCCGGTCTGCATCGACCGTCGGGCAGTGCACCACCACTTCGTCGTGCTGAAAGAACACCAGCTCGCTACTTCCGGCTCCGATCTCGTCCCGCAACCGTCCGCGCAGATCGGCCAACAAGCACAACGCCCATTCGGCAGCGGTGGCCTGTACCACGAAGTTACGGGTGAATCGTCCGCGCGCGTGCGCGTCACCACCGGACCACCACTGCGCCGACGGCGGTGGGCAGGCCCGCCCCAACCACGAGCGGACGACCTCACCCCGTTCGCCGGCGCGGGCGGCTTCTTCGACGAGTCCCACCGCACCGGGGAACCTGGCCCGCAGCCGTGTCAGCAGACCGCGAGCCTCACCCGACGTCGCGCCGTACAGAACTCCGAGAACGGCGACCTTGGCCTTGCCGCGATCACCCTCGAACGACTCAGCTGCCACGGGTGCGTACAGATCAGCGGTACCGGCAGCGGCAACCATGCGGGGGTCGCCGGACATCGCCGCGAGAATGCGGGGTTCGAGTTGTCCGGCGTCGGCGGCGACGAACGTATGTCCGGGATCGGCGATCACGCTGGCTCGCAACGGTTTCGGAATCTGTAGGCCGCCCCCGCCGCGGCTTGCCCACCGGCCCGAGACCACGGCACCGGGAACGTAGACCGGCCGGAACCGATCGCCCCGCACCCACGAGTCCAGCCAAGTCCACCCATTCGTACTGTGCAATTTGGAGAGATCGCGATGGCGCAACAGCAGGGGGACGGCAGGGTGATCGATCTCGCGGATGACGTGGGCGCGAGTCGATGTCAGTTCGATTCCGGAGCGTGCGAACGCGGCCACCACCTCCACCGGAGACGAAGGATTGACGCGTCGGCCGAACGTCGACGAGATCTCGCTTTCCAGGCGAACCAGAGCCGGGGGAAGGGAACCATCGACCGGACGGGCCCCGAGCATCGACTCGAGATGACGCCGGTGCGCCGCTGCCGAGAACGGCAATCCGCTGTGGGTCATCTCCGCAGCGGCCAGACCTCCGGCCGATTCCGCCGCCGCCAGTAGGTGCAGTGCGCGGTCGGCACCGATGTGCTCGAACTGACGCTGGTACTCGGTGACCACTGCTGCAGGGTCGGAGTGCGGATCCGCGTCGAACAGTCCCGGTCGCAGGTCTGCGGGTGCGGATGGGGCAGCTGCGGAGCCGGTTCGCATCGCCAGAATCGCACCGACCAGAGCGAGATCGTGGCAACGGCGCACGCGTATCCCACGTTCGAGGAGACGAGGGTAGATCCGGCTGGTGTCCTCCCATACCCATCTCGGCCGTTCGGACGCCTCGAGATCGGCAACTGCTGCAGCCGGATCCTCGACCACGGTGGGTACGCCTCGGATCGCACGGTCGTCGTCGAGATACGTCAGTACCGCCTGCTCGCCGCGAGGTACGAGCACGACCTTCATCGGACTGTGCGATGTGTGCGAGCGGTCACGGAGACCAAGTCTGCTGTACGTGCGACCCGAGGGGCAGTGCGGGCTCGTGCATCGGCGACAGACGCCGGTCGAGCGCTGTCGGAGCGGGTCCGCAGCGTTGTTTTGGATGCTCTGAGCAGCCGATTTGGAGAATGGGTATGCACCTTTGATAGTCTCTATCCCGGCTCGAAACGCAGTGCACACCGATGTCGGTGAGCAGTTCGATTCAAGTCCATTGGGGTATGGTGTAATTGGCAACACAGCGGTTTCTGGTACCGCCATTCTAGGTTCGAGTCCTGGTACCCCAGCGAGCAGGTAGTGGCGATTTTGTTGCCGGTGCCGAGGCAGTTAAGCTGACTCGGCACTCACAAGCTCGAAACAATGCAGGTGAAGTTCCTGGCCCCGTCGTCTAGCGGCCTAGGACGCCGCCCTCTCAAGGCGGTAGCGCGGGTTCGAATCCCGTCGGGGCTACAACTGACAACACCCTCTCGATCCTCGGATCGAGAGGGTGTTGTCGTTTCGGACCGGATGCTTCACACGCTCTTGCGACGGAACATCTTCTGATGGTCGGCCGGTCCGTGGGTGCTGTTGACCTTCGGTCCACCGTCTTTGTGCTCGACGGAATTGTGGGCCTTGCTGTTCTTCTGCTCCAGGACCTCGCGGAACTTCTTCTTCAATTCTTCACTGCCGGATTCGGGCATGGGTGACTCCTCGCAGTAGACGACCGGCCGGTGGGGCCGCTCGAGACGAAGGTACTCCATTCTCGCCGCGCGCTCAGCCAATTTTTCGGCTGTCCGACCGTGGCCGGAGAGCATCGGTCAGAGACGCTTGTGCAGCGCGTCGGCTGCTGCGAGAAGATCCGCGGCCCAGCGCGCACCGGGCTTGCGTCCGATTCGATCGATGGGTCCCGATACCGAGATCGCCGCCACCACAGTGTCGTTGCCGTCGCGAACCGGCGCCGCCACGCTGGCGACGCCTGGTTCGCGCTCGCCCGCGCTCTGCGCCCAGCCGCGGCGTCGTACCTCGATGAGGACGCGCTCGCCGAATTCTGCGTCGGGCAGAACGGTTCTTTGAGTGTGCGAGTCTGCCCATGCCAGAAGAACTTTGGCACCGGAACCGGCTGTCATCGGCAGCCGCGCACCGACGAGCACTGTGTCTCGAAGGCCTGTCGGGGGCTCCATGGACGCCACGCAGACACGTACCGTTCCTTCCCGCCGATAGATCTGCACACTTTCACCGGTGATTTCGCGCAGGCGTGGGAGCACGGAGGCGGCGGCGTCGAGCAATGCGTCGGACGCGCTCGCTGCGAGTTCCCCGAGGCCCGGCCCGGTGTGCCACAGGCCGTCGGCATCTCGAACGAGTAGTCGGTGGGTCTCCAGGCCGACCGCGAGTCGGTGAGCGGTGGCGCGGGGGAGGGCGGTGCGAGCGCACAGATCTCCGAGATTGCAGGGCTTCTCGGCCACCGCGTGCAGCACCGCCATTGCCTTGTCGAGTACACCGATGCCACTCGATTTGTCGACGAGGCCGGCCAGGCTATGCTGTCTCATAGAACGATATTAGCCTCCCGAATGCTGAGATTGCACAACTGTGAGATCTCCTGCGTGCCGAGAGGCATGATGTCGAGACGAGACGCGAGGTGAACCAGCGAAGTTCGCCCACGCGACGACAGGAAGGCGAGGTCGACGACACCGATGTCCGAAACACCGAAGACTTTGGCGGAGAAGGTATGGGACCAGCACGTGGTGGTCCGAGGCGGAGGAGAAGGCGGCGCTCGTGAGCCCGATCTGATCTACATCGATCTTCACCTCGTGCACGAGGTGACCAGTCCGCAGGCGTTCGACGGTCTACGGTTGGCCGGCCGCGGGCTTCGCCGCCCCGATCTGACGATCGCGACCGAGGATCACAATGTCCCCACGGCCGATATCTTCGCCCCCATCGCAGATCTCGTCTCGCGTACCCAGGTGGACACCCTTCGCCGAAACTGCGAGGAATTCGGAGTGCGGCTGTACCCGATGGGCGATCTCGATCAGGGCATCGTGCACATCATCGGACCCCAGCTGGGTTTGACCCAGCCCGGTATGACCGTCGTGTGCGGGGACAGTCACACGTCGACGCACGGGGCCTTCGGCTCGATCGCCATGGGCATCGGTACGAGCGAGGTCGAGCACGTGATGGCCACACAGACTCTTTCTCTGCGTCCGTTCAAGACGATGGCGATCACCGTCGACGGTGAACTGGCACCCGGCGTGACGAGCAAGGACCTGATTCTTGCTGTCATTGCCCAGATCGGTACCGGCGGCGGGCAGGGTTACGTCCTCGAGTACCGCGGTGAGGCC
Organism: Rhodococcus sp. WWJCD1; assembly: GCF_002258735.1. Taxonomy (NCBI): domain Bacteria; kingdom Bacillati; phylum Actinomycetota; class Actinomycetes; order Mycobacteriales; family Nocardiaceae; genus Rhodococcus; species Rhodococcus sp. WWJCD1. The sequence goes on along the minus strand of NZ_NOXY01000031.1, from coordinate 234,261 downwards.
ATCCGAAAGCTGTCGATGGAAGCGCGAATGACCATCTGCAACATGTCGATCGAAGCCGGTGCGAGGGCAGGAATGATCGCACCCGACGACATCACCTACGAATACCTGAAGGGTCGCCCGCACGCACCGCAGGGAGCCGACTGGGATGCAGCAGTGGCGTCGTGGAACGAGCTGGCGACGGATCCGGATGCAGTGTTCGACAACGAGGTCCACATCGATGCCGATACGTTGACGCCGTTCGTCACGTGGGGCACGAATCCGGGTCAGGGTGCGCCGCTGGGAAGTACGGTGCCCGATCCGGAGTCGATGACCGACGAGGGCGAGCGATTGTCGGCGCAGAAGGCCCTGCAGTACATGGGTCTCGAAGCCGGCACGCCGATCCGTGAGATCGCCGTCGACACCGTATTCGTCGGTTCCTGCACCAATGGCCGGATCGAGGATCTGCGTGCCGTTGCGTCGGTTCTCGAGGGACACCGAGTTGCCGAGGGAGTGCGAATGTTGGTGGTACCCGGCTCCATGCGGGTGCGAGCGCAGGCGGAGGAGGAAGGCCTCGGCGACATCTTCACTGCCGCAGGGGCCGAATGGCGCCAGGCTGGATGTTCCATGTGCCTCGGGATGAATCCGGACCAACTGGTGGCGGGTGAGCGATCGGCGTCGACCTCGAACCGCAATTTCGAGGGCAGGCAGGGCAAAGGCGGTCGTACTCATCTCGTCTCGCCTCTGGTTGCTGCTGCTACCGCAATTCGCGGAACCCTGTCCTCTCCGGCGGATCTCGCGTAGAACGCGTCCTCGCTCGGATCGATCGAACCCATAGGAGACAATTCGATGGAAGCTTTCACCCGGCACACCGGTATCGGAGTTCCGCTTCGGCGGTCCAACGTCGACACCGATCAGATAATCCCCGCGGTCTACCTCAAGCGGGTGACGCGCACCGGATTCGAGGACGGGTTGTTCGCAGCGTGGCGCTCGGATCCGAACTTCATCCTGAATCTCGAGCCGTACAACCGTGGCTCGGTACTCGTAGCCGGCCCCGATTTCGGTACGGGATCGTCACGCGAACATGCCGTCTGGGCGCTGTCGGACTTCGGTTTCAGGGTTGTGATCGCGTCCCGATTCGCCGATATCTTCCGTGGGAACTCGGGCAAAGCCGGGCTGTTGGCGGCCGAAGTGGAACAGTCGGACGTCGAATTGCTGTGGAAAGCCTTAGAAGAACAGCCCGGTCTGGAAATAATTGTCGACCTCGTCGACAAGACCGTAACGGCTGGAACTTTGGTGGTGCGCTTCGCGATTGACGACTACACCCGGTGGCGTCTGCTGGAAGGTCTGGACGACATCGGATTGACATTACGCCAGGTAGAGGCCATTGCGGAGTATGAAAAGTCAAGGCCTTCATACAAACCCCTGACGCTCCCAGCGCGGATCGAGACCCCGACCGAAAGCTGACCGGGTGGGGGTCCGACACGCTATGCGGCCGTGAATCATTCCGCGACACCAAAATGAAAATTGGCGTGGCGCATAGACTCTTGACGACTTGGGGTTTACCGTTGTAGTAGTCGGTCCGACGATGGGCCACCATATAGCGGAGGAAATTCCATGAACAAGGCAGAGCTGATCGACGCCCTGACCGAGAAGTTGGGGTCTGACAGGCGGAGCGCCACAGAGGCTGTCGAGAACATCGTCGACACCATCGTGCGTGCAGTGCACCGCGGCGAGAGTGTCACGATCACAGGCTTCGGCGTGTTCGAGCAGCGTCGTCGCGCAGCGCGTGTCGCGCGCAACCCCCGCACCGGCGAGACCGTTCGCGTCAAGCCGACCAACGTTCCGGCGTTCCGTCCGGGTGCGCAGTTCAAGGCAGTCATCGCAGGCGGACAGAAGTTGCCTGCCACCGGTCCCGCCGTCAAGCGCGGTTCCGCAGCGGCTCCGGCCAAGAAGACTGCGGCGGCGAAGAAGACGGCTGCGAAGAAGGCAGCCGTGAAGACGACCGCCCGCAAGGCAACCACCGCTGCTGCCAAGAAGGCAGCTCCCGCGAAGACCGCCGCCAAGAAGGCAGCTCCCGCGAAGACTGCAGCCAAGAAGGCAGCTCCCGCGAAGACCACCGCGCGCAAGACAGTTGCAAAGAAGGCTCCGGCCAAGACAACCGCTCGCAAGGCTGCCACGACGGCTGCACCCGCCAAGAAGGCTCCGGCCAAGACGGCAGCCAAGAAGACCGTAGCCAAGAAGGCTCCGGCGAAGAAGGCTCCGGCCAAGAAGGCTCCCGCAAAGCGCGCAGCGAAGAAGTAGAGCCCGCAGGCTTCACCTCTCGCACGAACGCAAGTAAGGCCCCCGATTCGATATCCGAGTCGGGGGCCTTATTGTCGTTCGTGTTGCGTCCCCTAGGTGCCGGAAATGAGGGTGGGTAGGGGGCTGGCAATGTGGTCGGCCGCAACGAGCCTGCCGTCGTGACGCGAGAGCACCCACACGCTGCCTTTTCGATTCCTGTTGGCTGGCAACGTGATCCCGTCCTTTTCGGCCCACCAGCGCATCAGGTCGGGGATCACCTTGCCCTGGCTGCAGACAACGGGCGTGCCGGGCAGTTCGGCTATGTCGCGAGCGCGATGACGCCCCTTGCGCGGGTCATCGGCATACCCCTCCTCGGACAGCAGGTGCTCCGGGACGATCTCCGCTCCCAACGATTCTGCGAACGGAGCGACCGTCTGAACACACCGGGCACGGTCGGCCGCGTACACCGCGTCGCCCCCGAATGCCCGAAGCAGCGAGACCAGTGACTCGGCCTGACGTCGTCCGGTCTTGTCGAGCGGGCGATCGACGTCGTTGCCCTTGTACCGCGAGCGCGAGCCGGCGCTGCCGTGACGGACCAGCAGAACCGTCGAGGTGTCGGCAGGTTTGGCCACGAACCGGCGAAGAATCTTGTGGTCCATGGGATACGAGAGTTCGCGGCCGATGTCTGCGGGTGTTATCCAGCGCACCTCGTCCACCTCTTCGTTGGGGACGAACTCGCCGCCGGTAGCTTCCGCCGCCCAGTAGAGGACCTTCTTCATCCGGCGGTGGCCCGGGATCGGGTACGTGACGTAGGACAGTGACCGGCCCAGTCGCGAGTCGAATCCGGTCTCTTCCTTGACTTCTCGGACTGCCGCATCGACAGCGGTCTCTCCGGGATCGAGCTTTCCCTTGGGGAACGACCAGTCGTCGTACTTCGGCCTGTGTACCAACGCGATCTCGACGGAACCGTCGCTGCGCGGAGATTTTCGCCACAGAACAGAGCCGGCCGCAAAGATGTTGGCGCGAGGGGAGCCATCGGAGGTTCCCATCAGGACGCCTGATTCCTCCGGCTACGCATCAACTCCACCTGATGCTCACGGACTGTCTCACCCTGCGCGGGTGAAGCGACCCAGCCGCCGTCCGGTCCCAACTCCCAGCAGCGCGTGGTGGGATCGAGGGCGGAGTCGAAGATCTCGCTCAGTTGGTTCGCCAGTCGTGTGTCCTTGACCTGGGCCATCACCTCGACTCGGCGATCGAGGTTGCGGTGCATCATGTCCGCACTGCCGATCCAGAACTCGTCGGCGCCCTGAAAATGCAGAACTCGCGAGTGTTCGAGGAACCTGCCCAGGATGGAGCGAACCTCGATGTTCTCCGACAGTCCTGGAACTCCCGGCTTGAGCGCGCAGATACCGCGAACCACCACCTTGACCGGGACGCCTGCGATGGACGCGCGGTAGAGCGCATCGATGACCTGCTCGTCGACCAACGCGTTCGCCTTGAGACGAATCCCCGCCGCACGTCCCTGCTTGAGGTGTTCGACCTCGGCTTCGATGCGTTCGACGATGCCGCGGCGCACTCCGTACGGTGCCACGAGTAGGTTGCGGTACTTGGACTTTCGTGAGTATCCGGTGAGCGAGTTGAACAGATCGGTGAGGTCGGCACCGATCTCCGGGGACGACGTGAACAAACCGACGTCCTCGTAGATGCGCGCTGTCTTGGGGTTGTAGTTACCGGTTCCGATGTGGCAGTACCGGCGAATGACCGACCCCTCTCGGCGCACCACGAGGCAGGTCTTGCAGTGCGTCTTGAGGCCGACGAGGCCGTACACCACGTGCACGCCTGCCTTTTCCAGCTTGCGCGCCCATTCGATGTTGGCCTGCTCGTCGAAACGTGCCTTGATCTCGACCAGTGCAACCACCTGTTTGCCCGCACCGGCTGCATCGACGAGCGCATTGACGATCGGGGAATCTCCCGACGTGCGATACAACGTCTGCTTGATGGCGAGCACCTGCGGGTCGGCCGCTGCCTGCTCGATGAAGCGTTGGACGCTGGTGGAGAACGAATCGTACGGATGATGCACCAGGACATCGCCGTCGCGCAGCGTCGAGAAGACGCTCTTGGGGGTCTCGCGCTCGCCGAACGCCGGGTGGGTCGCCGGAACGAAGGGTGCGTCCTTCAGATTGGGACGGTCGACGCTGTAGACCTGCCACAGGCACGACAGATCGAGCAGTCCGGGTACCTGGATGACGTCGCCGGGGTCGACATCGAGTTCACGCAGCAGCAATTCGAGCATGTGCTCGGTCATGTCGTCGGCGATCTCGAGGCGGACCGGTGAGCCGAAACGCCTACGGGCCAGCTCGCGCTCGAGCGCCTGAAGCAGATCCTCGTCGCGGTCTTCCTCGACCTCGAAATCGGCGTTGCGCGTGATGCGGAACGCGTGAGACTCGACGACCTGCATGCCGGGGAAGAGTACGTCGAGGTGCGCCGAGATCAACTCCTCCATCGACAGAAACGCGTCGATGCGGTGCGAGCCTTCGCCGCGCTTGACCCGCACGAAGCGATCGACGTTGTCGGGGACCTTCACGCGAGCGAAATGCTCACCGGTTGTGGAGTAATCCTTAACCGTCACAGCGAGATTGAGGCTCAGGCCGCTGATGTAGGGGAACGGGTGAGCGGGGTCGACGGCCAGTGGTGTGAGCACTGGGAAGACCTGTTCGGTGAAGTAGTCCGAGAGCCGGGCACGTTCGTCGCTGTCCAGATCCGACCACCGGATGATCGCGATGCCTTCTGCGGTGAGCTCCGGCAGAATCGAATCCAGCAGTACTCGCGCATGTTTGAGCGCGAGCTCCTGGGTTCGCTGGCCGATCACCGCGAGCTGTTCGCGCGGAGTCATACCGTCCGCGGATCGAACCGAAAGACCGGTTTCGTCGCGACGTTTGAGACCGGCCACTCGAACCATGTAGAACTCGTCGAGGTTCGACGCGTAGATCGCGAGAAACTTTGCCCGTTCCAGCAGGGGGAGCGACGAGTCCTCCGCCAGAGCGAGGACACGTGAATTGAAGTCGAGCCAGCTCAATTCCCGATTGAGATAGCGATTTTCGGGGAGCACGGTGGTGATGTCCACCGACTCCGGTGTGGCGGCCGGTAGCGCGGAGGGGATGCTCGGCATCGTCGCTGCGATCGGAGCGCTCCAGACCGGCTCCGAACCGGTGCCTTCCCCAGTCTCCCTCGACGGATCTTCGTTGGCCGGCTGCGCGTCGTCTCTGCTCACCGGACGATCATCCCTCATACCCGGCGTGGGTGAAACTCCGATGGGCGAAACTCGGTCACGCAGTTGTCGCCGATGCGTCGTCACTCCAACCGAGCGCGCGCAGGACGGCAGCCGTTGCGGGTCCGACCCCGAGCCGGTGTGCACTGCGGACGTCCACCGCAGTGTCGACGTCGAGCCGCAGACCCGGCCAGGTGCCGTCGAGCTTCTGTGCGCCTGACTCGGCATGGCGGCGTGCGGAATCCACCCCGAACAGTGGTGCGAGATCGCCGGGGGAGTCCTTGAGGATCAACGCGGCGGTACCGGTGCCGTGGTGATCGACCACCAGTGATCGGCCTCCGCGAGGCGCAACAGCGTATGCCTGAGCGAGTTCGGCGGGACGCATGGCCGGGAGGTCGGCTTGCAGCGCAATGATGTCGATCCGGGCGTCGTCATCGTGCTCTCGTCGCCGGCCGACGACCTCTGCGCGTCGCAACACGGCCGCCGCGGACGCGAACGCGTGGTTGAGACGTGCGTCCGGTGGCTGTGCGGGATCGACGACCGGCTCGTCGAACACTCGCGCGCCGATTCTGCGGGCGGTCTCTGCGACGAGGGGATCAGGGGTGACCACCGTGACCGAATCCACCACCGATACGGCGTCTGCGGCGGCCACGGTGTCGCTGAGCATCGCGAGCACCAAACTTGTTCGCTCGGAACCCGAGAAGTCCGCCGCCAACCGCGACTTCGCCGCCGCGAGATCCTTCACCGCGATGAGGACGGCGACAACGCGGCGGGCAGGGTCGGACGACGCGGCCACTCGGTCGCCGTCGTCGAGTCGGTGTGCACCCATGGTGCTCGATCCTGCCAGCGTCGCGGATCTGTGCCGACTCCGACCGCCCGAGCCGGTGTGCGAGTTAGGGTGATGCCGCGCGAAGAACGAGGGCATCGGCAAGCAGGTGAGGGGTTGGCGGCATGAGCAGAGCAGCGGTGATGGGTTCGGGGTCGTGGGGAACGGCATTCGCCAAAGTGCTGGCCGATGCCGGGACCGACGTCACGATGTGGGCCCGCCGTGACGAGCTCGCTGCATCCATCACCGACGGCCACGAGAACAAGGACTACCTTCCGGGGATCGAGCTGCCCTCGTCGATTCACGCATCGAGCGATCCCGCTCGTGCTCTCGACGGAGCCGACATCGTGGTGTTGGCCGTGCCGTCGCAGAGTCTGCGGGCCAACCTGGGGGAGTGGACCGACTCGATCCCGCCGCACGCAACACTGCTGTCGTTGGCCAAGGGAATCGAGACCGGCACGCTCATGCGCATGAGCCAGGTGATCGCTCAGGTCACCGGAGCAGATCCGAGTCGGGTGGCGTGTCTGTCCGGGCCCAACCTTGCGCGCCCGATCGCCGAGGGGCAGCCTGCCGCGACCGTCATCGCATGCTCGGACTCCCAGCGTGCCCTCGAGATCCAGAAGTCCTGCGCCACCGGTTACTTCCGGCCGTACACGAACTCCGATGTCATCGGGGCCGAGATCGGTGGAGCCTGCAAGAACGTCATCGCCCTCGCGTGCGGGATGGCCAGTGGCGTCGGATACGGAGAGAACACACTCGCATCGATCATGACCAGGGGTTTGGCCGAGATCATCCGACTCGGCGTAGCACTCGGTGCCAAGCCGTCGACGTTGTCCGGTCTGGCCGGCGTAGGCGACCTCGTCGCCACGTGTTCGTCGCCCCTCTCGCGCAACCGCACGTTCGGTGAGCGCCTCGGTTCGGGTGGTTCCCTCGAAAGCGCGCAGGAAGCAGCGCACGGACAGGTTGCCGAGGGTGTGAAGTCCTGCACGTCGGTGCGTGCGCTAGCCGAGAGCTACGACGTGGAGATGCCGCTGACCGATGCGGTGCACCGGGTGTGTCACGGGGGCATGTCCGTTCCGGACGCGGTCGGTCACCTGTTGGGACGACGTATCAAGCCCGAGTGAGGCAAAGTTCGCGCGCTCGCGACCGACAGGGCGAATCCGCGCCGAGCGGGTAGCGACGGTACGGTTTCTCATCGTGAGTACTCCCCGCATCAAAGTCGCCGTCGTCTTCGGTGGCCGCAGCAGCGAGCACGCCGTGTCCTGTGTATCGGCAGGTAGCGTGCTGCAGAATCTCGATCCGGCCAAGTACGAGGTGGTCCCGGTGGGCATCACCCCGGACGGTGCCTGGGTTCTCGGCTCCTCCGATGCCGGTGCACTGACGATTCACGACCGGGTGCTGCCCACCGTGGACAAGGCCGGTGCGGCACTGACCCTCAGTACCGACCCGGGCCACGCCGGTGCGCTGATCGCTCTCGGCGAGGGAGACGGCGCAACGGTCTTCACATCTGTCGACGTGGTGTTCCCGGTACTGCACGGGCCGTACGGCGAGGATGGAACGCTGCAGGGCCTGCTCGAGTTGGCGGGCGTCCCGTACGTCGGGCCAGGGGTGTTGGCCAGCGCGGCCGGAATGGACAAGGAATTCACCAAGAAACTGCTCGGTGCCGAAGGGCTTCCGATCGGTCGCCAGGTCGTACTTCGCCGCGGTGCCGACAACCTCACCACAGTCGAGCGGGACCGGATCGGGTTGCCCGCGTTCGTCAAACCGGCCAGAGGCGGATCGTCGATCGGTATCTCCCGGATCACCGGTTGGGATCAATTGGACGCCGCGATAGCCGTCGCGCGTGAACACGACCCCAAAGTGATCGTCGAAGGAATGATCCACGGCCGTGAGGTCGAGTGCGGGGTCCTCGAATTTCCGGACGGAACCGTGCGCGCGAGCGCCATTGCCGAAATCCGCATTCCGGATGCGGAGGTCGACGATCACGCGTTCTACGACTTCGACACCAAGTACCTCGACGATGTCAGCGAGTTCGACATCCCGGCTGCTCTCGACGATGCGACCAGCGACCGCATCCGCGAACTCGCCGTTGCCGCTTTCCGGGCGCTGGACTGTCAGGGGCTGGCGCGAGTGGACTTCTTCGTCACCGAAGACGGCCCGGTCATCAACGAGATCAACACGATGCCCGGATTCACCTCCATCTCGATGTACCCCAAGATGTGGGCGGAATCCGGTGTCGACTACCCGACGCTGATCACCACCCTGATCGACACTGCGCTCGCCCGCGGGACGGGATTGCGCTAGTTCCGTCCGCTACTGCAACGGAGCCGGATCGAGGGCTTGCTGGGGTAGTGCGTTCGACACTGCCGATGACGCATCCTGCAGGGGCGTCGGACCGGAATCACCCGGAATGGTCAGGGCGATGTAGACACCTCGATCGACGACGAACCATGTGCTGGCGTCGATTCCGTCGTCCTCCCCGGACACTTCGAACCATTGGACGCCGTCGATGACCTGAAGCGGCGCAGCCACATCGAACCCGACCGGACGGGTCAGGCCGCAGCGCAGCACGACCGGCTCGGCGTTCTCCTCGGCCGAGACCCACGCGCGAACCCCGGCCGGCGCAGGGTCGGCCAGCTCGGCTGCGGTGTAGTCGCCCAGGTCCTCGGGCAGGGCGTCGAGTAACGACGCACATTGCGCACTCGTGGCGTCCGGGGAGTCGACCGGGCCCAACGCGACCGGATCGTGGACCGGCGAACGGTTCACCGCAATCGCGGCGACCAGAACTCCGACCACCAGCGCAACCGGCAACGCGATCGCGGTGGCTATCAAGGCGGGGTGTCGTTGTTCGCGGGTGCCGTCGGTGTCGGTCTTGCCGTCGGTGTTGTCGTCGTGGGCGTCGTTGCCTGCGTCGGTCGAGCTCACGAGCTATCCGACCGATGCGGTCGGCTGCGGAGCGACCGGACAGGTGAGAGTCCGAGTGATGGCGTCCACCTTCTGGATGCGGGAGACGATCTCGGCGACCTCGGCGTCGGATGCACCGTCGGCGCGCACGATGACGTCGTAGGGCCCGACGACGGCCTCCGCGGAGACCACTCCGTCGACGGCCTCGATCTGCTGCGCGACGGCCCTCGCGCGGCCCACCTCGGTCTGAACGAGAACGAATGCTTGCACCATCGGTGGTCCCTTTCCCTGCCGGACTTCTCGACTGTAAATTGGGTCGACTACGTTCTCTGTGCACGTAACCTGCAGCGTCGGTGCTGTCCCGGCCGCCTCTGAAAGGTACCGCAGGCGGGCCACGCGCTCCGCGCGAGTCCGTCGCGCACGCACCGCGTTCTCGAGGAGGAACATCATCGACGACCCCGGCACCGAGTCGGCCGCAGACGCCGAACCCACCGTCGCGCAGATCGGCGAATTCGAAGTGATCTCCCGCGCCGTCGCAGACCGCGTGCAACCTCCGTCGACCATCGTCGGGCCCGGTGACGACGCGGCCGTCGTCGCCGCGCCCGACGGAAGAATCGCGGCATCGACGGATATGTTGGTGCACGGCAGGCATTTTCGGCTGGACTGGTCCAGTCCGGTGCAGATCGGCCGCAAGGCGATCGCGCAGAACGGCGCGGACATCGCCGCGATGGGCGCTCGGTGCTCGGGTTTTCTCGTCTCTCTCGGATGCCCGGCCGATACGCCGGTGCGTGTGACCGACGGCCTCAACGAGGGCATGTGGCTCGAGGCGGTGGCCGCGGGATCGGCCATCGTCGGTGGCGATGTGGTGCAGTCACCAGAGCTGGTGATCTCGGTCACCGCCCTCGGTGATCTGCAGGGCAGGGCGCCGGTGCTGCGATCGGGCGCGCGTGTCGGTGACGTGATCGCTTACGCGGGGCGACTCGGCTGGTCGGCCGCCGGACTGGCTCTACTGCTTGCGGACACGGACAGAACGGGCCACGACGCTGTGCTCGACGCACACCGAGTTCCCGTCCCGCCGTACCGCGCCGGGGTCGGGGCCGCCGAGGCCGGCGCGACGTCACTCACCGACGTCTCCGATGGATTGCTGTCCGATCTGGGCCACATAGCCGATGCGTCGAACGTCCGAATGGACATCGATCCCGAGCTGTTGGAAATTCCAGTCGAATTGCGTTCGGCAGCAACGGTAATGGGAGTCGATCCGCTGGATTGGGTACTCACGGGCGGTGAGGACCATGCTCTCGTAGGAACGTTCGGCGATCACAGTGCCGTTCCGGCGGAATGGACGGTGATCGGCCGTGTCGAGCACGTCGTTGACGACCGGGCGAGTCGGGTGACGGTCGACGGACGCGTTCATTCGGGTAGATCGGGGTGGACGAGCTTCGAGAGCGAGTGAACGCGGCCGGCGTCCGATCGAGTCGGCTAAGTTGCTGGGATGGCTATCTACGCACTCGGTGATCGTGAACCCGACATTCATCCCGACGCCTACGTCCACCCCGACGCGGTCGTCATCGGAGCGGTGACCCTCGCGGCCGGATCGTCCGTGTGGCCCACCGCAGTTCTGCGGGCGGATTACGGCACCATCACCATCGGCGCGGGGACCAACGTCCAGGACGGGACCGTGGTGCACTGCACACCGATCGACGCGACGGTGATCGGCTCCGGATGCGTACTCGGGCACAATGCACACGTCGAAGGTGCGGTCATCGGAGACAACTGCCTCATCGCCTCGGGCTCGGTGGTGCTGAACGGCTCGAAGATCGGGGCGGGTTCGATCGTCGGGGCGGGAGCAGTGGTGCCGTTCAAGTTCGTCGTTCCCGAACGTTCCATGGCGCTCGGTGTTCCCGCGAAGATCCGGGAGGGGTACCAGGTCCCCGAAGGGCATGTGGACATCAACGTACAGATGTACTCGGCCAATGCCGCGTACTACCGTGACGCGCTGCGCCGGATCGACCGATGACGCCCCGGCCGCTCGCCGAGAGCGTCGAATCGGGGTGGGCGGATGCTCTTTCGCCCGTCGAGTCGAATGTTGCCGCGATGGGCGACTTTCTGCGGGAAGAGCTTGCCGCCGGTCGGCACTACCTGCCTGCAGGAGAGAACGTTCTGCGCGCGTTTCGCTATCCCTTCGACCGTGTCCGGGTCCTCATCGTCGGTCAGGATCCGTATCCGACACCGGGACATGCAGTGGGACTGAGCTTTTCCGTCGCACCGGAGGTAAAGCCCGTGCCGCGCAGCTTGAGCAACATCTTCAAGGAGTACTCCGACGACCTGGGGTTACCCACGCCCAGCAACGGAGATCTCACACCGTGGTCGGACCGTGGCGTGATGCTGCTCAACAGGGTGCTCACCGTCGAACCGTCGCAGGCCGCATCGCACCGGAAGAAGGGGTGGGAAGCGGTGACGGAGCAGGCTATTCGGGCTCTCGTCGCGCGATCCGAGAATCCCGACGCGCCGGGTCTCGTCGCGATTCTGTGGGGACGCGACGCTGCGACTCTGAAGCCGATGCTCGGATCTGTGCCGTACATCGAATCTGCGCACCCGTCACCGCTGTCCGCGTCACGCGGGTTCTTCGGGTCCAAGCCTTTCAGTCGAGTCAACGAGTTGTTGGTCGAGGGGGGAGACGAGCCGATCGACTGGACGTTGCCGTGATCGGATCAGGAGAAATCGGGACGACGCTTCTCCACGAACGCGTCGACGCCTTCTCGTCCGGCCGGCGAGGATGCGGCCGCCGAAATCGATGCGGCTTCGGCGTCCAAATGCTCTGTCAGAGTTGCGGATTCGGACGCCTGTAGCAGCGATTTGATTCCCTTGTACGCTGATGTCGGCCCGTTGGCGAGGGTTCGAGCCAGGCGCTCGGCCTCGCTGTCCACGATGTCGTCGCCCACGAGGCGGCTGAGAATCCCGAGACGAACTGCCTCCTCGCCGTTGATGATCGAGTCGTTCAGCAGAATGTCCATCGCGCGGCCCGAACCGACGATGCGGGGCAGCGTCCACGACATTCCTCCGTCCGGAGTGAATCCGATCGAGGGGTACGCGGGGCGCAGCTTGGTGGACGGTCCGCCGATGGCGATATCGGTGAGACACACCAGGCTCATACCTGCACCGGCGGCCCAGCCGTGTACACCGGCGACGATCGGGACGCTGACTGCTGCGAGTTCACGAACGAAAGCATGGAACGTGTCTGCGACGGAACCGACGAAGGCACTGCGATCGGCCGCACCGGCGAAATCGCGTACATTGCCGCCGGCGCAGAAATTGGGTCCCCGTCCGATGAGCAGGACGCTTCCGATTGCGGTCGTACCGGCGTTGACGGAGCGGAGGGCCGAGGTGCCGTCGGCGATGCCTTCGAGGTCGAGCGAGGCACCGCCTGCCTCGGTGGCGACGACGATGCGCAGTACACCGTCCTCGATGCTGACCTTGCTGGAAATGTCTGCGTCCGAATAAGTCACGTTCGGGACTCTAACCGACTCTTCTGTTCCGCCGTGGGGCCGGAGTGCTCGGGCACGGATGCGCGAGCCCTCTGCCAGGATCGCTACCGGGGTCGAAGACGGGGCAGCTGGACGCTGAATACCGTGCTCGAATCCACCCGGTCGACGGTGATGGTGCCGCCGTGCAGGCGCACGTTCTCGGCGGCGAGGGACAGTCCGAGACCGCTGCCCTCGCTGCGTCCACGAGCGGTGTCCACCTTGTAGAACCGTCGGAAGATCGCGTGGCTGTCCTCCGGTGATATTCCGGGCCCGTGGTCGACCACTGCCACGTCCACCCACTCGGGACGAGCGTGCATCTCCACGCGTACCGGGGGCTCGCCGTGACGCAGGGCATTACCCACGAGGTTGGCGACCACCACGTCGATGCGTCGTGGATCCACGGTGGCGTCGATAGTGTCCGGCCCACGCAGTTCGACGCTCTCCGCCCATCCGCGGCGGGTCAGCGAGTGTCGGACGAGTTCGACGAGGTCTACGTCGTCGAGAACGAGGCGCGCCTGTTGTGCGTCGTGACGAGACATCTCGATGAGATCCTCGACGAGGCGAGTGAGCTTGCCGATCTCACCGCTGACTATTCGGGCGGCTGCTCCCGCATCGGGCGAGAGTTGGGGGATTTCCTCTCGGAGTATCTCGCCGACCGGAACGAGTGCTGCCAGCGGAGTTCTCAGCTCGTGGGAGACGTCGGCGACGAACCTGCGCGCCTGCTCTTCCGACTCCTCCAACCCGCGAATGACCGTCTCGTTTCTGGCGATCATGGTGTTGAAGGTCGTCGTCAGCTCGGCGAGTTCGGTCACGCCCTCCTCGGAGAGTCGGACACTCAGATCACCGTCGGCGGCGCGGGCAGCGGCCCGATCGAGGCGTCGCAGCGGACGCACCAGGGTCGAGGCGATCCACAATCCGAGCAGACCACTGACCAGTACTCCGCCCGCCAGGGTGAGGGCCACGGCGCGCAGAAGATCGTCGAACTTGTCCTGCACGCCCTCGAGCGGCCGAATGGCGACGGCCGTGACGAGGGTTTCGTCGCCGTCCGGGTCGTTCGACTGGAAGACACGGACCGACATGGCCAGCAGGATCCGTTCGGAGTCGAGTCGGACGAAACGGATGATTCCGCGACCGTCCACCCCGGCCAGAAAGTCGGGGGAGAGCGTGGCCGGGTCGACGGATCCCCGTTGCACTTCGTCGTCGCCGACGAGCAACGTCGCGTCGGACGGAAAGAGTTGTCTCAGTTCGGATGCCGTCGTTCGGGTCACCTGGGCCCCGTCGACATCCCGTAGCTCGTCGCGGAACTGCGCCGTCGCCACGTCCTGCGCGTTGGAGTAGATCCACGATCGCGCCATGAACGACACCACACCGGCAGTGGCACCGGCGATGATCACGACGATGGTGATGAACACGAGGACCAGTCGAGTACGTAGGCCGTCGACTCGCAGCCGAGACGGCATCAACGAGCCGGGCCGGGATCGAATCGATATCCGAACCCGCGCACCGTTTCGATGGCTGCCGGTGCAGCAGGGTCGTCCTCGATTTTTCCGCGCAGTCTCTGGATCGCGGCATCGACGATCCGGGAGTCACCGAGGTAGTCCTGATCCCATGCTGCAGACAACAATTGGCCTCGGCTGAGCACGTGACCCACGTTCTCGGTCAGGGCGAGCAGGAGGCGAAGCTCGGTCGGTGTCAGCGTCAGCAGAGTTCCGCCCTTCCTCACCTGTAGCGACGAACGGTCGACGGTCACATCGCCGTACTGTTCGACGATTGCCGTTGCCGTCGCCGCGGCGGGTGTCGTCTCGGTCGATCGTCTGACCACAGCCTTGATACGAGCGTCCAGGACTCGTGGGCTTGCGGGTTTGACCACGTAGTCGTCCGCACCGGCTTCCAGACCCGCGACGGTGTCGATGTCATCGGAGCGGGCCGTGAGGATGATGATCGGGATCGAACTCTGCGCTCGAATCCGTCGACAGATCTCGTAACCGTCGGCTCCGGGGAGACCGAGGTCGAGCAGGACGATCTCGGCGGCGGTGAGCGCGTTGTCGAGATCACCGTTGCCGTCGGGGCGATGGTCGACGCAGTGACCGAGTCGATTCAGCCCCAACGTCATTGCTTCGGCCACAGCTGGATCGTCCTCCACGAAGAGAATGTTCACCATGTCGAAGACCTTGTGTAGTAGGGGCAATCGCGATCGGCCAAGGGTACAGGGCTCACACCTGCGCGAGACGTTCGTTGTCGGGGTCGGCCAGCGTCGAATGTCGGGGGTCGGAGATCCTGATCGGAAATGCGGAGACCGCCAGGGCATAGCATCCGACGAGCAGCAGCGCGCCGAGCGCGTCACTGGGGCGGTGCCATTTCAGGACGACGACCGACACGGCAGTTCCGAGGACGAGCAGTGCTCCGTTGATCGCGACGACGATCCGCCAGGGGCGAGCGGTTGCGAGGTAGACCGCACAGACGACAGCTGTGACGCAGGTGAGGGTGCCGCTGGGAAAGGAATTGTGCTGGACGAGGCCGTCCAGGTTCGGTCGATCGAGCGAGTACTTGAGAATCCAGGCCGTCGCAATCGGTCCGAGTGTCATGATTCCCACTCGCAGTGTCAGGGCAATCCTGTTGCCGCTGAACATGATCAGAAATGCGACGAGAACCGCTCCTGCGGCCGAGACCGGTGCGACGAGGTCGACGAATTCGGCGCAGACGTCCACGAGGTCTCCGGACAGTGTTTCGGCGCTCACCATCAGTTCCTGATCCACCGTTTGTCCTACGGTCGTCAACACGCCCAGGTAGTAGACGACGACTCCCAGGTTCAGCAATGCCAGCGCGGCGACCAGACGCCTCGGTTCGACCCGTGTCATCGTCGGCCCTCCGCTCGTTCGTCGGACGGGTCGTCGAGTGCGACCGGGCATGTGTCGCCGGGAGTGGTCGCCATCTCGAAGTGCCACATTTCGTTGGCATAGGTCTGGCACAGGCCGTAGTCGTTGCCGTGTCGGCTCATCCAGTCGGCGGCATCCGTCGGTCCGACATCCACCGCCCGTCCGGTGACATGCTTGGAGTTGTTCGGAGTTTGCACCCATCGTCTGGCTTCGTCGGTGCTGCCGTAGCGGCGTACGGCCTCGTCGAACAAGCGTTGCTGGTACGCCGCGGAACGCCATCCGGAGGTGACGTACACATCCACTCCGGACGATGTCGCATCGGCAGCAGCGGAGCGCAGCGCTTTCAGCAGAACGGGGTCGAGACGGGCCAGTGCGGGAAGATCGGTGTTGTCGAGGCCTATCCGGTCGTCTATCTCACCGCCGGCCGGCCCCGAGTCGGGCTGAGTGGCCAGGTAGTGCTCGGCCGTCGGCGTGTCGGGCTCTGTATTCGAGCATGCCGTGAGCGTCAGCATTGCGAGCGCCGAGACGAAGAGTGTGCGTGTGGTCGCCATACGTTCGAGACTGCTCGGCCGGTGTCACCGGCCGGTGCCCGTGATTCGCCATCTTCGTCACGGTTCCGCTCGGCTGTGTAACAGAACAGAACGGGAGCACGAACGACTGTGCCCCGCCTCCGAGTATCCGGGGGCGGGGCACAGTGCTCGCACGCAGTCGAGGCCGTGGAGGAAATCGAAGAGCGAGGCCGAAATCAGCCCCGGACCACCTTGCCTGCCTTCAAGCAGGAGGTGCACACGTTCATGCGCTTGGAATTACCAGGCGCAACCTGAGCGTGAACGGTCTGGATATTCGGGTTCCAACGACGGTTGGTCCGTCGGTGCGAGTGCGAGACCGACTTACCGAAGCCGGGCCCCTTGGCGCATACGTCGCAGACGGCAGCCATAGTCGCGAACTCCTTGATAGATGTTGATCGATACATGTGGTCGAAGACATCGAAACGAACTACGAGCAGATGCAAGGATTGCAATGCGTGAAGATCGCCTCGAGGCAACCCTGCAAGAATAGCGGCGCAGCACGCAATCACCAAACCGCCACGGCAGACGCTGCGTGAGGGCTCACGGCGGCGCGCCACCGATCCTGCCCGACTAAGCTTCGGGCACTGTCCGCGACCGGAGTACGGACAAGGGTATCGGTGCAACGCGGGGGAGGCTGCTCGACGTGGTCGACGTTCTCGATTCGATCGATGCTGCAGCCCTGCGACGGTGGGCCTACCGGTGCGTGGATTCCCTCACTGCCCGGTGCGACGAGATCAATGCGCTCAACGTGTTTCCGATCCCCGACTCGGACACCGGTACCAACCTGATGTTCACCTTCCGGGCCGCGGTGGAGTCGATGCGAGGGGCCGGACCCGCCGCGGACACCCGTGCCATCGGGCGTGCACTGGCCGTCGGCGCGGTAGCGGGTGCCCGCGGTAACTCGGGTGTGATCGTCTCCCAGTTGCTGCGTGCGGTCGCCGAGGCTGCAGCGGACGGCCCCTTGGACACCGTGTCGATCCAGGCGATGCTGCGACGCGCGCAGGTCCTGGTCTCGGATGCGGTGAGCGTTCCGGTCGAGGGCACGATGCTCACCGTGCTCGCCGCCGCCGACCGCGATGCTGCGGCGCACGACGCCAACGTCGATCTCTCCACGCTGGTGATCGACATCGCCGAGGCCACGGCGCGCGCCCTCGACAGCACGACCGACCAACTCGTCGAACTCCGCGAGGCCGGGGTCGTGGACGCCGGAGCGCTCGGGCTCTCGGTCGTTTTCGATGCGCTGGTCGAAGTGGTGACCGGCCGCATCCCGCCGCGCAGGCGTTACCACCGCCCACAGAGTCGTGAACGGACACTCGTAGGCGACGGATCCAACGCGACCGACGGCTGTACCGGATCACCCGAGACGGTGACGGTGTCCACCCACGGCCGGCCCCTGGGGTACGAGGTGGTCTACGTCGTCCACGGGATCGACGACGCGCAGGCAACTGCCCTCCGCGCTGCTCTGTCCGATCTCGGCGACTCGGTGGTGGTTGCCGGTGACGGATCCGGGGCCTGGTCTGCGCACGTTCACACCGCAGATCCCGGTGCTGCCGTCGAGTGCGGAATCGGCACCGGAAGCGTTCGCGGGGTGCGTATCTCGTGCTTCGGCTTGGCCGAGTTCGATGCTGGGGTCGGCGGCGACGCACGCCGTGGACCGGCGTTGTCGGTGGGACGCGATATTTTGGCGCTGGTTGCCGGTGACGGTGCCGCTGATCTCTACGTTCAGGAAGGCGCGACGGTGGTGCGGTGTGACGAGCCGATCGACTCCTCGGTACTGCAGCGAGCAATTGTCGCAGCCAAGCATCGCGAGGTGTTGGTGTTGCCGAACGGGGCGCTGTCGGCGCAAGAACTGGTTGCCGTCGGCGCCGCGGCCCGAGCCGACGGCAAGGACGTGATGATGCTGCCGTGCTCGGCGATGGTGCAGGGACTGGCTGCGCTCGCGGTGCACGACGTCGCCAGGGCCGCGGTCGACGATGCGTTCACGATGTCCGAGGCGGCGGCGGGAACCAGGTGGGGTTCACTGCGGATCGCGCAGGAGCGGTCGCTCACGTGGGTGGGTATGTGCGAGCCGGGCGACAGCATCGGCCTGGCGGGGCAAGAGGTGGTGATCGTTGCCGCGCGCCCGCTCGACGCGGGGTGCCGTCTGCTCGATCAGCTTCTGGCCACCGGCGGAGAGATGGTGACGGTGCTCGTCGGGGCTCAGGCGTCGGCGGACTTCGGTGATCGGCTCGCCGAGTACGTGACGGGTGCGCATCCCGGGGTCGACGTGGTGGTCTACGCAGGTGGGCAGCCCGGAGACCTCGTGCAATTCGGAGTGGAATAGGGAATTTCGGTTATGGCAACGCTGGTGGACCGGCTCGATCACGTTCTCGGAGTCGCGGCGGCAACCCCGCTCGCAGACACCTTCGGTATTCGTACCGTCGAGGATCTGCTGCGGCACTATCCGCATCGCTACATGACGCAGGGTTCGGAGCTCGGCGAAACAGAGCCCCCCGAGGGCGAGCACATCACCATCGTCGCCACGGTCGAGTCCGCGACGCTGCGTTCGATGAAGAATCGCAACGGCCAGTTCCTCGCAGTGACCCTCGCCGCCGACGGACAGCGGATCGAGGCCACCTTCTTCAGTCCGCACAAGCTCAAGCACGTAGTCGTGCCAGGTCGGCGGGGAATGTTCTCCGGCAAGGTGAAGTACTTCGGCAAGCGGTGGAATCTCACCCACCCCAGCTACGTGATCCTGGGTGGAGACGACAACGACGGAGCCGTCGTGCCCGCGGGTCGCATCGTCGGCGGCGGAACTCTGGCCGGTCTGGCCCGTGGTGCGGTCGATGCCTCGGGATCCGTCGACATGTCGGTCTTCGATCGGGCGTTCGTTCCCATCTACGCGGCCACCAAGGACGTCGAGAGTTGGACATTCATGCGTTGCGTGCGGCAGGTCCTCGACCAACTCGACGATGTGACCGATCCGCTGCCGGAATCGGTGCGCCGAGAACGTGGACTCGTCGACATCGATACCGCGCTGCGGTCGGTCCACTTCCCCGACACCGCGCAGGACAAGGACTCCGCCCGTGAGCGGCTCAAATTCGACGAGGCTCTGGCCGTGCAGCTCGTCCTCGCGGACCGTCGCCGCGATGCATCGACTCGGGTGGCCGCGCGATGCCCGCCGATCACCGACGGCATCGCCGTCGAGTTCGATCGGCGGCTGCCGTTCGAATTGACCGCCGGTCAGCACGACGTCGCGGCCGAGATCGCCAACGATCTGTCTGCGCCACATCCGATGTCGAGGCTGTTGCAGGGCGAGGTCGGCTCGGGCAAGACCATCGTCGCGCTCCGGGCGATGTTGCAGGTGATCGATGCCGGTCATCAGTGTGCGCTGCTGGCACCCACCGAGGTGCTCGCCTCCCAACATGCGCGATCGATCAGGTCGATGCTCGGCAGTCTCGCCGCCGGTGGCGAGCTCGGATCGCACGAACTCGCGACCAAGGTCGCTCTGCTGACCGGTTCGATGTCCACTGCGGCCAAGCGGTCCGCACTGCTCGATGCCGTGACCGGAGACGCCGGGATCGTGATCGGTACCCACGCCCTGATCGAGGACCGGGTGGAGTTTCTCGATCTCGCGATGGTCGTCGTGGACGAACAACATCGATTCGGTGTCGAGCAGCGAGATGCGTTGCGGGCCAAGGCCCGCGGCAACACCAGTCCCCACTTGCTCGTGATGACAGCGACACCGATCCCGCGCACCATCGCGATGTCGACGCTCGGCGATCTCGAAACGTCGGTACTGACAGAACTTCCTCGCGGCCGGTCACCGATCATCAGCAATGTCGTGCCTGCCAGAGCCAAGCCGACGTGGGTGGATCGAGCGTGGCAGCGCATCCGTGAGGAAGTTGCTGCCGGACGTCAGGCCTACGTGGTCTGCTCGCGGATCGGCGACGGCGACGACGCCGAGACGGGCAAGAAGAAGACCGCCTCGAAGTCCGACGACGGACCGGAGACCACGGCCGCGGTGGACATGTACGACACCCTCGTTGCCGGTCCGATGCACGATCTCCGGGTGGGGTTGTTGCACGGGCGACTGTCGGGTGACGACAAGGACATCACCATGTCCGAGTTCAATACGGGCGAGATCGATGTCCTCGTGTGTACGACGGTGGTCGAAGTGGGCGTCGACGTTCCCAATGCGACGGTGATGGTGATCATGGACGCCGACCGATTCGGGGTCAGTCAACTCCACCAGTTGCGCGGTCGAATCGGTCGAGGTGGACACCAGGGTCTGTGCATCATGATCAGCTACCTCAGTCCCATGGGCGGTTCGTTCGCCCGGCTCGAGGCGGTGGCCGCGACCAACGACGGCTTCGAGCTGGCAAAACTGGACCTCGCCACCCGGCGAGAAGGTGACGTACTCGGGGCCGCACAGTCCGGCACGGTCAGCGGCCTTCGGCTGCTGTCGTTCATCGACGACGAGGACATCATCGCCGACGCACAGGACTGCGCGAGGACACTGTTCGCACGGGACCCGTCGTTGGCGAACGATCCTGGCATCGCGTCGATGATGCGGTCGGCCTGGCGATCGGACCGGGTCGACTACCTGCAGAAGTCCTGACCGGACAGGAGTGGAGCCTGCAGGAACGATCAGGGAAGCGGGAGTGGAGCCTGCAGGAACGACCAGGGGAGCCAGTAGGCCTTCACTGCACCGTTTCAGTCGAGAGAATCGAACAATTCGTCCCGAATGGTGAGATCAGTACGCCTCGGAGGCCCATGCTGCCGGGTAAGTTGAGCCAATGTTCTCCAAAGTTTTGGTTGCCAACCGCGGCGAGATCGCCATCCGTGCCTTCCGTGCTTCCTACGAACTCGGTGCCTCCACCGTTGCGGTGTTCCCGTTCGAGGACCGAAACTCGGTGCACCGGACGAAAGCCGACGAGGCATATCAGATCGGGGAGAAGGGCCATCCGGTACGGGCGTACCTCTCGGTCGACGAAATCGTCGCCGCCGCCAAGAGGAGCGGGGCCGACGCGGTGTATCCCGGGTACGGATTCCTCTCCGAGAACCCGGATCTGGCCGCTGCGTGTGCCGAGGCCGGCATCACCTTCGTCGGCCCGTCCGCCGATGTACTGGAGCTGACCGGCAACAAGGCACGCGCTATCGCGGCAGCGAAAGCCGCAGGGCTTCCGGTTCTGGCGTCGTCGGAACCCTCGTCCGACATCGACGAGCTCGTCGCAGCGTCGGAGACCATGACCTTTCCCCTTTTCGTCAAGGCGGTGGCGGGCGGCGGTGGCCGAGGGATGCGACGAGTTGCCGAACCGGCGCAGTTGCGTGAGTCCATCGAAGCTGCTGCGCGCGAGGCGGAGTCGGCGTTCGGAGACGCGACGGTATTCCTCGAGCAGGCCGTGATCGATCCCCGGCATATCGAAGTCCAGATACTCGCCGACGGCCAGGGCAATGTGGTGCACCTGTTCGAGCGGGACTGCAGCGTGCAGCGTCGGCACCAGAAGGTCATCGAATTGGCACCGGCACCGAACCTGCCCTCGGAGCTGCGGGAGAGAATCTGCGCCGACGCCGTTGCGTTCGCCAAGCAGATCAACTACTCGTGCGCCGGTACCGTGGAGTTCCTCCTCGACACCCGCGGCAATCACGTCTTCATCGAGATGAATCCGCGAATTCAGGTGGAGCACACCGTCACCGAAGAGGTGACGGATGTGGACCTGGTGCAGTCCCAGTTGCGGATCGCCTCGGGGGAGACGCTTGCGGACCTCGGTCTGCAGCAGGAGAACATCGTGTTGCGCGGTGCCGCGTTGCAGTGCCGTATCACCACCGAGGATCCAGCGAACGGCTTTCGGCCCGACGTCGGCCGCATCACCGCCTACCGCACTCCCGGCGGTGCCGGGGTTCGGCTCGACGGTGGTACGACGCTGGGCGCAGAGGTCGGCGCCTACTTCGATTCCATGCTCGTCAAGCTCACCTGCCGTGGCCGTGACTTCGACACCGCTGTGGCGCGGGCCCGACGTGCGGTGGCGGAGTTCAGGATTCGCGGCGTCGCGACGAACATCCCGTTCCTGCAAGCGGTTCTGGTCGACCCCGACTTCACCGCGGGCCGGGTCACCACCTCGTTCATCGAGGAGCGACCGGAACTACTGACGTCGCGCTCCTCGGGTGACCGTGGCACCAAGATTCTCACCTACCTTGCCGATGTGACGGTCAACAAGCCGCACGGTGAGCGTCCGTCCCCGGTGTACCCACACGACAAACTTCCTGCGGTCGACTTCTCCGCGCCGATTCCCGACGGTTCGCGTCAGCGATTGCTCGCCCTCGGGCCCGAAGGCTTTGCCCGAGATCTGCGCAACCAGAAGGCACTCGGCGTCACCGACACCACCTTCCGTGACGCGCACCAGTCCTTGTTGGCCACGCGTGTGCGCACGAGTGGATTGCTGGGTGTGGCCCCGTACGTGGCACGTACGACGCCGCAGTTGCTCTCCATCGAGGCGTGGGGCGGTGCTACGTACGATGTGGCGCTGCGCTTCCTGCACGAGGATCCGTGGGAACGACTTGCAAGTCTGCGAGAAGCTGTCCCCAACATCGCAATTCAGATGCTGCTGCGCGGTAGGAACACCGTCGGCTACACCCCGTACCCGGAGAAGGTGACCCGCAGTTTCGTCGCCGAGGCCACCGACACCGGAATCGACATCTTCCGCATCTTCGACGCGCTCAACAATGTCGATCAGATGCGCCCTGCAATCGATGCGGTGCGCGAAACCGGAACTGCGCTGGCCGAAGTGGCGCTGAGCTACACCGGGGACCTGTCCAACCCGAACGAAGACCTGTACACCCTCGACTACTACCTGAAGTTGGCCGAGCAGATCGTCGATGCAGGAGCGCATGTACTCGCGATCAAGGACATGGCCGGGCTGCTTCGCGCACCGGCGGCCAAGACGTTGGTGACGGCGCTACGGTCGAATTTCGATCTGCCCGTACATGTGCACACGCACGACACACCCGGTGGTCAGTTGGCCACGTACTTGGCAGCGTGGGAGGCCGGTGCCGACGCCGTCGACGGTGCCAGCGCGGCGATGGCCGGAACCACCAGCCAGCCGGCGCTCTCGGCCATCGTTGCGGCAGCGGCCCACACCGACCGGGACACCGGGTTGGATCTGCAGGCCGTCTGCGATCTCGAGCCCTACTGGGAGGCCGTGCGAAAGGTTTACGCGCCCTTCGAGTCCGGACTGCCGGCACCGACCGGCCGTGTCTACACGCACGAGATTCCCGGCGGTCAACTCTCCAACTTGCGGCAGCAGGCCATCTCGCTCGGACTCGGTGATCGGTTCGAGACGGTCGAGGCCAATTACGCCGCAGCAGACCGTATGTTGGGTCGCCTGACCAAGGTGACGCCGAGTTCCAAGGTCGTCGGTGATCTGGCCCTGGCTCTGGTCGGTGCGGGAGCATCGGCCGAAGAGTTCGCCGAAGACCCGAGTCGATACGACATCCCCGATTCGGTGATCGGATTCCTCCGTGGCGATCTGGGAACTCCTGCAGGTGGCTGGCCCGAGCCGCTGCGCACCAAGGCTCTCGAAGGCCGAGGTGCGGGCAAGCCGGTCACGCCGCTGACCGACGAGGACGAGAAGAATCTCGACGGCACGTCGGCGCAACGCCGTACGACTCTCAATCGCCTGCTCTTCCCCGGCCCGACGGCGGAACTCGAGGCACACCGCGAGAAGTACGGCGATACGACTCGGCTGTCGGCCAACCAGTTCTTCTACGGGCTGCGTCAAGGTGAAGAGCATCGCGTCACCCTGGAGAAGGGAGTCGAGCTGCTCATCGGGCTCGAAGCGATCTCCGACCCCGACGAGCGTGGCATGCGCACCGTCATGTGCATTCTGAACGGTCAGCTGCGTCCGGTGTCGGTGCGCGATCGATCCATCTCGAGCGAGGTGCCGACGGTCGAGAAAGCGGACCGATCGAACTCCGGCCACATCCCGGCACCGTTCGCCGGTGTCGTGACCCTGTCCGTCGAAGAGGGACAGAAGATTTCGGCCGGCGACACGGTCGCCACCATCGAAGCGATGAAGATGGAGGCGGCGATCACCGCGCCTCGCGGCGGCACGGTGACCCGGCTGGCGATCTCGGGTGTTCAACAGGTCGAGGGCGGCGATCTGCTCGTCGTCGTCGGTGGGGGGTCGACGGGCGAAGAGGCCGGGAGCGAATGACGCGGATCGTGGCGGGGGTCGCAGGGGGCCGGCGGCTCTCGGTTCCGGGCCAGGGCACCCGCCCGACATCCGAGCGGGTGCGGGAGGCTCTGTTCAGCTCGCTCGAGAGCCGGATGGACTTCGACGGTGCCGCGGTTCTCGATCTGTTCGCTGGGTCGGGTGCGCTCGGGCTCGAAGCGCTCTCGCGCGGCGCATCGTCGGCGGTACTGGTCGAGTCCGACTCACGAGCGGCGGCGGTTGTGCGCCAGAACATAGAGTCGGTCGGACTGATCGGCGCGTCGGTCAAGTGCGCCCCGGTGGCCTCGGTACTGGCTGGGGTACCGGATGCGGAATACGACCTGGTGCTGGCCGACCCGCCGTACGCCGTCACCGACAGTGCGGTGACGGATCTGCTGAACAGGCTCGTCACCGGGGGATGGCTTGCACCGGATGCGGTGGTCGTTCTCGAGCGATCGTCGCGTTCGCCGGAGACGGAGTGGCCGGACGGTCTGGTAGCGGAGAAGTCGAAGAAGTACGGGGAGAGTAGAATCGAGATCGCGGCACGATCGTGACGACCGATCCCGGGATCGGCTGATAAGTTCGCGGGCATGACTGGCGCACTGTGTCCTGGATCCTTCGACCCGGTGACCAATGGTCATCTCGATATCTTCGAGCGAGCCGCCGCCGCGTTCGACGAGGTGGTGGTCACGGTGATGGTGAACAAGAGCAAGAAGGGCATGTTCAGCATCGACGAGCGAATCGAGATGCTCGAGGTGGCCACGGAGCATCTGCCCAACGTCAGAGTCGGTTCCTGGTACGGCCTGTTGGTCGATTATGCTCGGCAAGAAGGCTTTTCGGCGATCGTCAAAGGTCTGCGCAGCTCGGTCGATTTCGACTACGAGTTGCAGATGGCGCAGATGAATCGAACCCTCACCGGGGTGGACACGCTGTTCCTCCCGGCGAATCCAGCGCACAGCTTTCTGTCCAGTTCGCTGATCAAGGAAGTCGCGACCTTCGGGGGAGACGTCACCGGGATGCTGCCGCCGTTCGTGCAGGAGCGACTGACCGCTCGTATCGCCGAGCGCGCCGCCGACTAGTTCGCGGAGCGACACACCGGGAGGGTATAGCGCCGACGCGCGCCTGGGCAGGCAGACTGAATAAGTGCAGCACTGTGTAGCTCGACCGCTCGGCGGTCGGCACGTGCAGTGGCAGATTCGACGATTGGGGTAACCGGTGTACCGCGTATTCGAGGCGCTCGACGAGCTCGTCGCCATTGTCGAGGAGGCGCGCGGCGTTCCGATGACCGCTGGATGCGTCGTCCCGCGCGGCGATGTCCTGGAACTGCTCGACGATGTTCGTGACGCCATACCCGGCGAGCTCGACGACGCGCAGGACGTTTTGGACCATCGCGACAAGCTCGTGGGCGATGCCCGGGCCACAGCGGAGAAGACGGTCGGAACCGCCAACGCCGAAGCGCAGGACACCGTCGAGAACGCTCGGGATTCTGCCGATCGCATTCTCGCCGATGCCAAGGCGCAGGCGGACCGCATGGTGTCCGAGGCGTCGGCGCATGCCGAGCAGCTCGTGGCCGATGCCGAGGCAGAAGCAGAGCGGACGGTGCTCGAGGGCCAGCGCGAGTACGAGGAGTTGACCGTTCGGGCCCGTACCGAGGCCGACCGAATGATCGAGTCCGGCACGTTGTCCTACGAGCGATCGGTGGCCGACGGCACCGCCGAACAGAACCGATTGGTGTCCCAGACCGAGGTGGTGCAGGCCGCGCACGCCGAGTCGGCGCGCGTGATCGACAGTGCCCATGCCGAATCCGATCGAATGCGCAGTGAGTGCGACGTGTACGTCGACACCAAACTCGCGGAGTTCGAGGAGTTCCTCAGCGGCACCATTCGCTCCGTCGGTCGCGGACGTCAGCAACTTCGAACCGGTTCCGGTGTCCCGGAGTACGGCAGCGAGCCGTACGGCGAACCCGCGTACGGCAGCCAGGAAGGCCGTCGCAGCCGACACTGAGGGTGGTGATTTGCCCTCGTATGCACGCATGCGTATCGTTGTGGGGTTGCTTACCGACAGTAGGCAAACCGACAGTAAGGAAGAACAGCCGTGCCCCCGCCCAAGAGAACGACCCGTCCTGAACTGGACGCCGGATTCGTTCTGGACATCCTCAACCTCGGTCGTCGACCTGGGTCGACGAAGACCGTCGAGCGGACGGTTCCGGCTCCTTCCCGAATCGGCCTCGATGCGATTGCCATCGAAGCCGGAGTCCCGGTCTCGCTCGATCTGCAGTTGCAGGCGGTATCGGAGGGCGTTCTCGTCACCGGTTCCGTACGAGCTGCCACTGCCGGCGAGTGCACGCGGTGCCTCGATCCGGTCAGCGGCAACGTCGACGTCTACTTGACCGAACTGTTCGCATACCCGAACAGCATCACCGAGGAGACCACGGATGCGGACGAGATCCACCGCATCGTCGACGACCTGATAGACCTCGAACCCGTCATCGTCGACGCGGTCGGTCTGGAGCTTCCACTCCACCCCGTCTGCAGTGACGAGTGCGAGGGATTGTGCCCAGAATGCGGCGTTCGCCTGGCGATTGCTGAATCCGGCCACAGTCACGATACAATTGATCCTCGCTGGGCTGGACTTGCAGCCAAATTTGGCGTGGATCCAGAACCGAGCACAGAACTTGTGAACAACGAAGCCGAGGAGAAGTAAGTGGCTGTCCCGAAGCGCAAAATGTCGCGTTCCAACACGAGGTCGCGTCGTGCACAGTGGAAAACCACTGCGCCCACCCTCGTGACGTGCCCCAACCGTGGGTGCGGCGAGAAGACGTTGCCCCACATCGCGTGCCCTTCGTGCGGTACCTACAAGGGCCGCCAGGTCGTCGCAGCGGTCTGATTCCCGCTCCGGTGACCAACGAAGTAGTGGATCGTCGCAACAACGATTCACAGAAAAATAGTTCTACTGCCGTCAGCGGCGGGGACGACCGAGAGTCGCTCCTCGCCGCTATCGGTGTTTCTCTGTCGGAACCACTGTTGACCCTGGCTCTGACCCATCGTTCGTTTGCCTACGAGCACGGCGGTCTTCCTACCAACGAGCGCCTCGAGTTCCTGGGCGATTCGGTGCTCGGCCTGGCGGTGACAGAGCATCTCTACGCGGTGCACCCCACCAAGTCCGAGGGCCAGTTGGCCAAAATCCGGGCGAGCGTGGTGAACATGCATGCCTTGGCGGAAGTAGCGCGCGGTCTCGGTGACGGCGGTCTGGGTCGGCATCTGCTGCTGGGTAAGGGCGAGGAGCAGACCGGCGGACGTGACAAGCCGAGCATCCTTGCCGACGGTATGGAATCGATGCTGGGTGCGATT
Source organism: Rhodococcus sp. WWJCD1 (assembly GCF_002258735.1). Taxonomy (NCBI): domain Bacteria; kingdom Bacillati; phylum Actinomycetota; class Actinomycetes; order Mycobacteriales; family Nocardiaceae; genus Rhodococcus; species Rhodococcus sp. WWJCD1. The sequence goes on along the minus strand of NZ_NOXY01000031.1, from coordinate 206,493 downwards.
CACCTGCAACACGGCATCGACGTCGCTCGCACCGTCGTTCTGACCCTGTTCGCCGGCCTGTTGGACCGCGCTCCCAAGCTCGGTGCAGGTCTGGACTGGAAGACGAGCCTGCAGGAATTGACTGCAGAACGCGCGCTCGGCGTTCCCGCGTACGAGATTGCGTCCACCGGGCCCGACCACGACAAAGAATTCACTGCCACCGTGTTGATCGGTGGATTTCCCCGTGGTGTCGGAGTCGGTCGATCGAAGAAGGAAGCCGAGCAGAAGGCCGCCAGTTTGGCGTGGAATACGCTGTCGGGCAACGAGATTGCCGTAGTCGACGCGCCCACGACCAACCCTTCCTGATGCCCGAACTGCCCGAGGTCGAAGTCGTCAGGCTCGGTCTGGAATCTCACGTGGTAGGCAAGACCATCGACTCGGTGGAGGTACTGCACCCCCGTGCCGTGCGTCGACACGATCTCGGTGGCCTCGATCTGATCGGTCAGCTGCGGGGTCAGCGCGTCTCGTCGGCCCGGCGCCGTGGGAAGTATCTGTGGCTGGTGATGGAGCCCGGCGACTTCGCCACTGTCGTGCACCTGGGTATGAGTGGGCAGATGCTGGTGCAGCCGCCGTCCGCGCCTGACGAGAAGCACCTGCGGATTCGGGCACGACTCGACGACGGTACCGATCTTCGGTTCGTCGACCAGCGAACATTCGGCGGCTGGGCTCTCTCCCCGATCGTGACGGTGGACGGCACACCGGTACCCGAACCGGTGGCGCACATCGCGCGAGATCCGATCGACCCGCTGTTCGACGCGGAATCCGTGGTGAACGTGCTGCGCGGCAAGCACACCGAGATCAAGCGGGCTCTCCTCGATCAGACCGTGCTGTCCGGCGTGGGCAACATCTACGCAGACGAGGCTCTGTGGCGGGCGAAGATTCACGGCAACCGCATCGCAGAAACGTTGACCCGGCCTGCTCTTCGTCGACTGCTGACTGCCGTCCACGCGGTGATGGGGGAGGCCCTGGCGCAGGGTGGTACCTCGTTCGATGCGCTGTACGTCAACGTCAACGGACAGTCCGGCTACTTCGACAGGTCGCTCGATGCCTACGGACAGGAAGGTCTGCCCTGTTCACGATGCGGAGCACCGATCAGGCGTGAGAAGTTCATGAATCGCTCCTCGTTCAGCTGCCCCACCTGCCAGCCGAGACCCCGACACATCCGGACCTGACAGCGCACAGGTCATTCCGCAGGCTCCACTCCTGAGCCGCCCGCCTAGTATTTCGGTCATGGCAGAACAGAGCACGCCGACCAACCTCTGGGTCGAGCGCACAGGCACCCGTCGCTACACCGGTCGCAGCTCGCGAGGAGCCGAAGTACTCATCGGTTCCGAGTCGGTCGAGGGCGTCTTCACACCCGGTGAGCTGCTCAAGATCGCACTCGCAGCGTGCACCGGTATGAGCTCGGACGTACCGCTCTCGCGTCGACTGGGGGACGACTACTCCGCCACCGTCGAAGTGTCCGGTGCAGCAGATCGTGAGAACGAGCTGTACCCGGAATTGAACGAGATCCTCCGCGTCGACCTCAGCGCGATGGACCCCGACGCGCAGCAGCGACTGCTCACCGTCGTCGAGCGGGCGATCGACAAGGTCTGCACGGTGGGGCGGACCCTGAAGGCGGGTACGACGATCAACTTGGACATCGACGTGGACGCCTGATGAAGGTGGGGGCAGCCGCCGTCGTGGCGGGCCTTGTTCTCGCAGCGTCGGTTGCCCTGTCTCCCACCGCGGAGGCGTCGAGCACCTGCACTCCGTGGTCGGTGAGCACGGTGGCATCGGGATTCGGGCTGCTCGAGAATCTGGAATTCGACGGCAGAGGCTCGATGATCGTCTCCGAGACCTCGCCGATCGGACCGGGCGCTCTGCGTACCGTCGCACCGAACGGGGACCGGGGCACTCTCGTGTCGGGCGTCGAGTCACCCGGCGGATTGGTACGGGACGGAGACACTCTGTACTTCACAACCGGAAACAGTGCTGCGCCAGGACTTTTCGACATGCGGACGGGAACGATCGAGACGATCGATCTCGGCACGGGTGCCAGGTCGACGTACGCGTCGGGCCTGACCATGCCCAACGGCCTGGCCCGCTCCGCCACCGGCGATCTGTTCACCACCCGGAATCTCGGTGGCGCGTCTGGGCTCACTCGCATCGCAGTCGGCGGCGATGAGACGGTCGGTTCGGTGTCGACGGTGCGTACCGATCTGGGTTCGGCCAACGGCATCGGTGTCGGCGGCGGAAACATCTACGTGGCCACTACGTTCGATCCGGAAACGACGGTGACTGTGCTCGACGAGAAGGACCCGGCCGGTCCGTCCACGCGCATTCGCGTCGACGGATTCGGACCGCTCACGATGTCGGACGATCTGACCGTGGCCGACGACGGAACGGTCTATCTCGCACAGAATCTCGCGGGCAGGGTCGTCCGTGTCGATCCCGAGACCGGATCGTCCTGTGTAATCGCGACCGGAGTGCCGTTGACCTCGTCGGTTGCTTTCGGCGGAGTCGGATTCGATTCGGAGGCGTTGTACGCCACGAGTTTCGACGGAACGGTCCGAAAGATGAGTCCGGTATGACGGACGAACGGCTGACGGCATGGGTGCACGGCCTGGTTCAGGGGGTCGGGTTTCGTTGGTGGACTCGCTCGCGTGCGCTGGAGCTGGGATTGGTCGGGCATGCGACCAACCACGCGGACGGACGTGTTCTGGTGATAGCCGAGGGTCCGCGCCAGCGCCTCGACGCACTCCTGGAATTGCTTCGAGGCGGCGGCACCCCGGGCACGGTCACCCTGGTCGTCGAGAGTTGGGAGAGCGCCCGCGGCGGCCTCACAGGCTTCGTGGAACGGTGACCCGCCGCCGCCCGCGGACGGCTCGGCGCACATCGCTACGTCGTACCGGTAAAGTACGGACGCTATGTATCTCAAGAGTCTGACGCTCAAGGGCTTCAAGTCCTTTGCTTCGGCGACGACTCTTCGTTTCGAGCCTGGAATCACCTGTGTGGTCGGCCCCAACGGCTCCGGTAAATCCAACGTCGTGGATGCCCTGACCTGGGTGATGGGTGAACAAGGTGCCAAGGCGTTGCGCGGCGGGAAGATGGAGGACGTCATCTTCGCGGGTACGTCCGGCCGCGCACCCCTCGGCCGCGCCGAGGTGACTCTGACGATCGACAACTCGGACGGTGCGCTGCCGATCGACTACTCCGAGGTCTCGATCACCCGACGCATGTTCCGGGACGGTGCCGGTGAATACGAGATCAACGGCAGCTCGTGCCGGTTGATGGACGTCCAGGAGTTGCTCAGCGACTCCGGTATCGGCCGCGAGATGCACGTGATCGTCGGTCAGGGTCGACTGGCGGCGATCCTGGAATCGCGTCCCGAGGACCGTCGGGCCTTCATCGAGGAAGCCGCCGGGGTGCTCAAGCACCGCAAGCGCAAGGAAAAAGCGGTTCGCAAGCTCGACGCGATGCAGGCCAATCTCGCGCGGTTGACGGACCTCACAACCGAATTGCGCCGTCAACTCAAGCCACTGGGCAGGCAGGCCGAGGTTGCGCGTCGCGCGCAGACCGTGCAGGCAGATCTGCGTGACGCTCGGCTGCGGTTGGTGGCCGACGACCTGGTGGCCAGACGTGAAGAATTCGCGAACCAGACCCAGGACGAGGAAGCGGCTCGCGAGCAGTACGCGATGGTGCAGGATGCCCTCGAAGCCGGAACCGTAGCGCTCGCAGAACACGAGCAGGCGGTGGCACGGCTGACACCGAGCGCCGAAGCGGCCGGGCAGACGTGGTTTCGCCTGTCCGCGCTGGCCGAACGCGTGAATGCGACGGTACGCATCGCGCACGAACGTGCTCGGCATCTGGACGCCGTCCAGAGCACCGGTCGCGGGCAGGATCCGGACGAGCTCGAAGCACAGGCCGAGCGCGTCGCCGAGGAAGAAATGGAACTCGTCGAGGCTGTCGAGATGGCGCGCGAAACCCTCGAAGCGGCCCGCGAGCAGCTCGCCGAGCGCGAATCCGCTGCTGCAGCCGCCGAGCGTGCTCACCTCGCCGCTGTTCGCGCGGTTGCCGACCGCCGCGAAGGATTCGCGCGCCTGTCCGGTCGAGTCGACACCTTCAGAACCAAGGTCGAGTCCATCGACGCCGAAGTAGCGCGACTCTCGGTGGCCATCGACGAGGCCAGAGAACGCGGCGAGTCGGCTCAACGTGAGTTCGAGAGCGTCCAGGATCAGATCGGCACCCTCGACGCCAGTGAGCTCAGCCTCGACACCCATTACGAACGAGCGGTCGCCGCATTACGCCATGCCGACGCCCGGGTATCGGAATTGCAGGCCGAAGAGCGCATCGCTGGTAAGAGGGTGGCATCGTTCGAGGCCAGGATCGAGGCGCTCACCATGGGCCTCGAACGCAAGGACGGTGCCGGGTGGCTTGTGGAGAACCAGCAGGACGGTCTGTCCGGTCTGCTCGCCGGCCATCTCACGGTCGAGCCGGGGTACGAGATCGCGGTCGCCGTCGCCATGGGTCCGGCGGCCGATGCTGCGCACGCCGAATCGTTCGACGCTGCGCGCGCTGCCGTGCTGGCCCTACGCGCTGCCGACGGCGGTCGCGCGTCCATCGTGCACGGTAATGCTGTTGCTGCACAACCGATTCAACGGCCTGCGCTAGCGAACGGTGCTCGGTGGGCACTCGACCTGATCGAGTATCCGGATCGGTTGGCCGGAGCGATGGCGGCATTGCTCGACGGTGTGGTGGTTGTCGACTCGCTGGACGCGGCGCACCGGCTCGTCTCGGATTCGAGTGAACTGCGTGCCGTGACCACGGACGGCGACGTCGTCGAGCCGGGCTGGGTCACCGGCGGATCGGACCGTCGACCCAGCACCCTGGAAGTACAGTCGGCGATCGATACGTCGACGGTGGAGCTGACGGCGGCCGTACGCCGGGCCGAGGAGCTCGACGCCGCGCTGTCGGGCGCGTTGGCGGAACAGCGCGACCGGCGTGAATCCGCCGAGCAGGCGCTCGCAGCCCTGAACGAATCCGATGCTGCGATGGCCGCTGTGTACGAGCAGTTGGGTCGCTTGGGGCAGCTGGCACGTTCGGCACACGCAGAATCCGCGCGATTGGCGACCCAGCGCAGTTCCGCCGAAGCGAGCCGCGAAGAAGCGATCGAGCGCCTGGCCGAGCTCGAAGACAGTCTGCGGACGGCAGAGGACGAACAGAATGGTTTCGCCGGAGACGGCGAGAGCGGTGACGCGGCGACCACCATGGAGCGCGAGATGGCGGCTGCGGCACTGACCGAAGTGCGCGCGGTGGAGGTCGAGGCGCGGCTGAACGTACGAACCGCCGAGGAGCGCGCGCAGTCGGTGCGGGGCCGAGCCGATTCGCTGCGCCGAGCGGCGCGAACCGAACGCGAGGCCAGGGCACGAGCCGAACGCGAAGGCGCAGCCCGGCGGCACGCTGCCGCAGTGGCTGCTGCCGTCGGCGAATCGGGTGAGGACCTCGCCGCTCGATTGGCCTCGGTGGTGGCTGCGGCGGCACGAAGGCGCGATCAGCTCTCCGCCGAACGCGCCACGCGCACAGTCGAACTCGACAAGGTCAAGGAACAGGTTCGGGCCCTTCAGGGCCAGCTTGCGTCGATCACCGACGCCGTCCACCGGGACGAGGTCGCCCGTGCGCAGGCGGCACTGCGAATCGAGCAACTCGAAACGACGATTCTCGAACAACACGGCATCGGCCTCGACGATCTGGTGGCCGAGTACGGCCCCGATGCGACGCTGCCCCCGACCGAGCTCGAGATGGCGGAGTACGAGGCCGCCAAGGAACGCGGTGAGCAGGTTGTGGCCCCCGCGCCCATGCCGTTCGATCGCGCCACTCAGGAGCAGCGGGCCAAACGCGCAGAACGTGATCTCGCCACACTCGGCAAGGTGAACCCGTTGGCTCTCGAAGAGTTCGCAGCCCTCGAAGAGCGCTACAACTTCTTGTCCACTCAACTCGAGGACGTCAAGTCCGCGCGCAAGGACTTGCTCGGCGTGGTCGCCGACGTCGACGACCGCATCCTGCAGGTCTTCACCGAGGCCTGGCTGGACGTCGAAAGAGAATTCACCGGCGTGTTCGCCAAACTCTTTCCCGGCGGCGAAGGACGGCTGATTCTGACCGACCCGTCGGACATGCTCACCACCGGAATCGAGGTGGAGGCGCGTCCACCGGGCAAGAAGGTCAAGCGATTGTCCTTGCTCTCGGGCGGCGAGAAGTCGCTCACTGCAGTCGCCATGTTGGTGGCCATCTTCCGTGCCCGGCCGTCACCGTTCTACGTCATGGACGAGGTCGAGGCTGCACTCGACGACACCAACCTGCGCCGACTGATCGGGTTGTTCGAGCAGCTCCGTGAGAAGTCGCAGCTGATCGTCATCACGCACCAGAAGCCGACCATGGAAGTCGCCGACGCGTTGTACGGCGTCAGCATGCGCGGTGACGGCATCACCACGGTCATCTCGCAGCGACTGAACCGAGAACGCGTGGCGGTGGATGTAGCCGAGCCGGAGACAGCACCCGTGGTCGAACCGGACGCGGTCTCGTAGGTCCGGTCCCGCCTACTGCTTCGGGTAGAGCTGCTCGGTGTACGAGGGCCCGTAGTACTCGCGCAGTTCCTCGACGGTCTCGGGGGCCTGCGGAATCAACGCCTTCGTCAAGGACGCGACATCGGGAATGGACTCCGCATCCCATGTTTCCGGCTGCCACAACTTGGACCGCATGAACGCCTTGGCGCAGTGGTGGAACACCTGCTCGATGTCGACGACGAGGCACATGATCGGCCGGTGGCCCTTGACCTGCAGTTCGTCGAAGAACGGTGCATCGGTCACCAGTGACGCGCGACCGGCGATGCGCAGAGTGTCACCGCGCCCCGGCACGAAGAAGTTCAGTCCGACGAACGGGTTCTCGAGAATGTTCCGGTAGCCGTCCATCCGACGATTGCCGGGACGTTCGGCAAGGGCGATCGTGGCGTCGTCGATGACGTGGACCAAGCTGCCGGGCGGGTCACCTTTGGGGGAGACGTCGCACCGTCCACTCGCGTCCGAGGTACCCATCAGGCAAAAAGGCGAGGCAGCGAGCCATTGCACGTCCAGCGGGTGCAGTGTGCTGCGGTCCTTGTTCGCGGCTCGAAAGCTCGGCTGGCCGAACATCTCCGTCAATCGGTCGGCATCGCGCACCGTCGTCCACTCCATGACTTCAGATGCTATCGACACGGCTGGGGTGGGGGACAGTGCTTTTCTCGGGCGGAGCACCACCGGTGACGAACGGCCGTGAACGCCTGACAGTATGGGGTATGTGAGTAACCAAGCGTGGATCATCGTCGCGGCGATCGCCGCTGTCCTACTGGTCGTTCTCGTCGTCGGGCTGGTGCTCTCCCGTCGACGGAGAGTGTCGCTCAAGTCGGACGAGGCCGCGCGGATCGAGGACGCGGCCACCAAGGACAGATCCGGTGGCTATACGGCGGGCAGTGGTTTCTCGTTCAGCCAGGGCACGGCGACCGCCGAGCCCGTCGCGCCTGCCCCGAAGCCCGTTCCACCTGCGCCGAAGCCTGTCCCGAAGCCCGTCGAGACCTCCCCGGTCGAGCCGACGCCGGTGGCACCCACTCCCACCCAGGACGAGCCGGAGGTGCTCGAACCCGAGGCACCGGTCGTCGAGCCTCAGGAGCCGGTTGTCGAGCCCCCCGAGCCGGCCGAGCCCGCAGTGCCGGAACCGGCCGTGGACGCCGAGGCTTCTGCTCCTCGACTGGACACCATCGATCCCACCGAGGGTCGGCTGGATCGGCTCCGCGGTCGCCTGGCGCGCTCTCAGTCCGCGGTGGGCAAGAGCTTGCTCGGATTGCTCGGCGGCGGTGACCTGGACGAGGATTCCTGGGAAGAGGTCGAGGACACCCTGCTGATCGCCGATATCGGTTCTGCGACCACCGCCGAGATCATGCGCACCCTGCGCGAGCAGATGGCGGCGCGCAGCATTCGTACCGAAGCCGACGCGCGAGCACTCTTGCGCGAGATTCTCGTTGCGCAACTTCATCCCGAGTTCGACCGCTCGATTCGGGCGCTTCCGCACGACGGTGCGCCTGCGGTGCTGTTGGTGGTCGGAGTCAACGGCACCGGCAAGACGACGACCACCGGCAAGCTTGCTCGTGTGTTGGTCGCCGACGGGCGACGAGTGTTGCTCGGTGCTGCCGACACGTTCCGCGCGGCTGCCGCAGACCAGCTGCAGACCTGGGCCGAGCGAGTCGGTGCCGAGGTGGTGCGCGGCAAGGAGGCCGCAGACCCGGCCGCTGTCGCATTCGACGCTGTGAGCAAGGGCATCGAGAACGGTGTCGACGTGGTTCTGGTCGACACAGCGGGACGCCTGCACACCAAATCGGGTCTGATGGACGAACTGAGCAAGGTCAAGCGTGTCATCGAGAAGCGTGCCCACGTCGACGACGTTCTGCTCGTTCTCGATGCGACCGTCGGTCAGAACGGGCTGACACAGGCTCGTGTCTTCGCGGAGATCGTCGACATCACCGGCGTCGTGCTGACCAAGCTCGATGGAACCGCGAAGGGTGGCATCGTTTTTCAGGTGCAGCGTGAACTCGGAGTGCCCGTCAAGCTCGTCGGTCTCGGCGAGGGTGCCGACGATTTGGCTCCGTTCGAGCCGGGAGCGTTCGTCGACGCGTTGCTCGGCTGATCGAGCCCTCGAGGTTGCCCCCGAACCGGGCGAAAAGCACAAACGCCAGCACGAAACCTTTTTGCAACAGAATTCGGTCATGCGTTCACATGCCCGAAACACCCGAGTGTCACGGATGAAACTTCGTGAAACCACTCTTCTTGCGTAACGGCGCGCCAACCGGTGTGCAGGAGAATGGAGGGTGTACGTGAGTCCCGAGGATATGTTGGCCAACTCCGGCAACGCCGCGTGGATGCTGATTGCAGCATCGCTGGTACTGCTGATGACGCCGGGCTTGGCGTTCTTCTACGGCGGTATGTCGCAGTCGAAGTCCGTGTTGAACATGATGATGATGTCGTTCGGAGCAATGGCCGTCGTCTCGATCATCTACTTCCTGTGGGGTTGGTCGATGTCCTACGGAACCCAGGACATCGGTGGCGTCTTCGCCAACCCGTTCGAGTTCTTCGGGCTCAAGGATTCGATCACCGATGCCGACGGTAATTACATCGTCGGTGCGTGGGGATACGCCAACATCATCGATGTGGCATTCCAGGTCACCTTCGCGATCATCACGGTTGCACTGATCAGCGGCTCGATCGCGGGCCGCGTCAAGTACGGAACCTGGCTCGCCTTCGCAGGTATCTGGGTCACCCTCGCGTACTTCCCGCTGGCCCACATGGTCTGGGGCGGCGGACTGCTCTCCGGATCCGAGAACGGTCTGGCGGCAAAGATCTTCGGTACCACCGACGACGGTGAGGGCGGACTGGTTGCGAACGTCGCCCCGATCGACTTCGCCGGCGGCACGGTCGTGCACATCAACGCCGGTATCGCAGGCCTGATTCTGGCGATCATCATCGGCAAGCGCGCCGGATTCGGCAAGGTCGCCTACCGCCCGCACAACCTGCCGTTCGTCATGCTCGGTGCAGCGCTGCTGTGGTTCGGCTGGTTCGGATTCAACGCCGGTTCCGCCTTCGCAGCCGACGGCATCGCCGGCTTGGCCTGGGTCAACACCACCGCTGCCACCGCAGCGGCCATCGCGGGCTGGCTCATCACCGAGCGCATTCGTGACGGCCACGCCACCAGCCTCGGTGCTGCCTCGGGCATCGTCGCCGGTCTGGTAGCAATCACCCCGGCCGCAGGCGCGCTGACCCCGGTCGGTGCCATGATTCTCGGCGTCATCGCCGGTGTGCTGTCCGCCCTCGCGGTCGGACTGAAGTTCAAGTTCGGCTACGACGACTCGCTCGATGTAGTCGGTGTGCACCTGGTCGCAGGCCTGTGGGGCACCATCGGAATCGGCTTCCTCGGCTCCGAGACCGGCCTGTTCTACGGCGGCGACTACAAGCAGCTCGTCGTGCAGATCGTCATCGCACTGTTCGCGTTGATCTTCACCGGCATCATCACCGCGGTCATCGCGTTCGCGCTCAAGCCTCTCGGCTGGCGTGTGTCGGACGAGGAAGAGGCCAATGGCATCGACGAAGCCGAGCACGCTGAGACTGCATATGATTTCGCCTGACAAGGTAGAGATAGATGTGAACGCTGCACCGTACGACAACGGGCACTCGAGGTCTTGTGAAGGGAATCAAAAATGAAGCTGATCACGGCAATCGTCAAACCGTTCACCCTGGAGGACGTCAAGACGGGGCTGGAGCAGGCCGGCGTGCTCGGAATGACCGTCAGTGAGGTTCAGGGCTACGGTCGCCAGAAGGGGCACACCGAGGTCTACCGAGGTGCCGAGTATTCGGTCGACTTCGTTCCGAAGGTGCGTGTCGAGGTAGTCGTCGACGACGCTGCTGTCGAGAAGGTCGTCGAGGTCATCGTCGAGGCCGCTCGCACCGGCAAGATCGGTGACGGCAAGGTCTGGGTTTCCCCGGTCGATTCGGTCATCCGAGTCCGCACCGGAGAACGTGGCGCCGATGCACTCTGACCCCAAAGGGTCTCGGGCCGGGGGCCCCGGTTCTGGCGCGAAAGCGTCAGGATCGGGGCCTTCGGTCTCCACGGGCTCCGCATCGAAGGGCACGAGCGATGCTGCAGCAGATCTCGCTCGCGCCAGAAAACAACTACTCGACGGCGGCACGCGCAACCGTCGCCTCGATGCTCCGTCGCTGAGGCAGGCTCTGGTCGATCTCCACGAGTTCTGGCTGACCACCAAAGGTGCCGAGCTGGGGATCAAACCGGACTCGGGCTTTGCGATCGTCGCTGTCGGCGGTCTGGCGCGCCGTGAACTGCTGCCGTACTCGGATCTGGACCTGATACTGCTGCACGACGATCTCGAACCGCGAATCGTGGCCGAGGTCGCCGACAAGCTCTGGTATCCACTGTGGGACGCCCATATCAAGCTCGATCACAGTGTGCGCACGGTGCCGCAGGCTCTCCAGGTAGCGGCGGCCGATATGACGGCAGCGCTCGGGATGCTCGAGGCCCGCCATATCGCCGGTGACGTCGAGTTGAGCAATCTGCTCATCGGCGGCGTACGTCGCCAGTGGCGCACCGGAATTCGCGGACGGTTCGACGAGCTGATCGAGCAGACCCGCGGCCGGTGGGCACGTAGCGGTGAAATCGCGCACCGCGCCGAGCCCGAGCTCAAGAGTGGCCGCGGCGGATTGCGTGACGTACAGCTTCTCGACGCCCTCTCCATCGCCCAACTCACCGACGGTATGCCCGGTCTCGGCCCCGAATCTCCCGGTGGCGGTTTGGCATTCGCGCACGGAAGACTTCTCGACGTCCGCACCGAACTGCATCGTGTTGCCGGCCGAGCGCGGGATCAACTGCGCGCGCAGGACGCCGATGAAATCGGTGCCGCGCTCCGCATCGGCGATCGCTTCGATCTTGCACGCGTGCTGAGCGATTCGGCTCGCACCATCAGTTACTCGGTGGATGTCGGATTGCGTACTGCCGGCAATTCGCTGCCGAGGAAAGGTCTTTCACGTCTGCGTCGTGTCCCGGTTCGTCGTCCACTCGACGAGGGGGTCGTCGAACACGCCGGTGAGGTGGTACTCGCCCGTGACGCACGACCGAACAAGGATCCGGGCCTGATCATGCGCGTCGCCGCGGCATCGGCACAGACCGGAATGCCGATGTCGGCATCGACACTCAACCGGTTGTCGGACAGCGCACCCGAGCTCCGCGAGCCCTGGCCGAAGGAGGCGCTGAACGATCTGCTCGTGCTGCTCGGATCGGGTCGCAAAGCCATTGCGGCCATCGAAGCGCTCGATCGAACCGGCCTGTGGGGCCGACTCATTCCGGAGTGGGGCGCAGTGCGCGACCTGCCGCCGCGAGATGCGGTGCACACGTGGACCGTCGATCGGCATCTGGTCGAAACTGCTGCCTATGCAAGCGCTTTGACCACCAGGGTCGCGCGTCCGGATCTGCTGGTTCTCGGTGCGCTGATACACGACATAGGCAAGGGGCGCGGCGGCGACCACAGCGTCGTCGGTGCAGATCTCGCAATCCAGATCGGTAACAGGCTCGGGCTGTGGCCGTCCGATGTGGCGCTGCTGACGTCGATGGTGAGATACCACCTGCTGCTGCCGGAGACCGCCACCCGACGCGACCTCGACGACCCTGCAACCGTGCAGACCGTCGTCGACGCACTCGGTGCCGACACCATCCTGCTGGAGCTGCTTCATGCTCTCGCCGAAGCGGATTCGCTCGCCACGGGTCCCGGAGTCTGGGGGGACTGGAAGGCGTCGCTCATTCGCGAGCTCGTGCGACGCTGTCGATTGGTGATGGCGGGGGAGTCTCTGCCATCCCCGGATCCACTCGACCCGGCTCACATCGAGCTGGCCGCGCGGGGAGGTGTGCACGTCGACATCGCGCCGACCGATGGGCTCCACACCTTCGTCGTCACGGTCGTCGCGCCCGACACCCCGGGACTGCTGTCGGACGCTGCCGGAGTCCTGGCGCTGCACTCGCTGCGCGTGCTTTCTGCCTCGCTCGGCAGTCACGAGGGGTCGGCGATCAACTCGTTCGACGTTGCGCCGCTGTTCGGAGCTCCGCCGCAGGCCGGTCTGCTCCGGCAGGAGATCATCCGCGCTCAGGCCGGAGAACTCGACCTCGTCGCGGTACTCGACGCCAAGGAACGCGACGCCAGAGCCGAGACCGTAGAGGACGACGGCGAGGATTCGGCGGTACCGGTTCTCTACGCGCAGGCTCCGCCTCGGGTGCTCTGGTTCGACGACCACGAACCAGGCCAGGTAGTGCTCGAACTTCGAGCAGAAGACCGGCTCGGTCTTCTCTGCAGGCTGGCCAGTGCCATCGAACAGCAGGGATCCGATATCCGCTGGGCTCGAGTGTCGACACTGGGCAGCTCGGTGGTCGATTCCTTCTGCATCGACCTGGCGGGAGCGGACAGCAGGGCGGTCCGAGAGGATCTCGAACGAGCCTTGCTCGCGGTTGTACCGGCCTCGGAACCGCCCAAGCCTCCGGAGAAGCCCGAGGGCACCTGACCGCTGGTCGGAACACAACCGCACACCGACACTCCGTGGTGACTTCTCACGAAGTTACGGCCGGTGGGTTTACCCCCGATATCAATTTGTTATGTTCGTCACCACACGCAGGACGACTCGGCGAGATCACATCCGCAGACTCCACACCGCCGGAACAAAGAGTCGTTTCTGCAGGCTCCACTGCTGCTAATGCGAGAGGCACGAACTGTGGGATCCCACCGACGGTCGAACATCTACACACCGGCCGACACAGCAACGGATACGACGCCCGGTAAGCACCGCGCCGCAGAAGTGACCCCGGACACCGGTCGACGGGCCGCGACCATCGTCGCGGCTACCGGTGCGATCGTCGTCGGCGCGACGTCGATGGGAGCGGGCACCGCGGGTGCCGCTCCGATCCCCGAGCCGCCCGCCGCAGGTTTTCCCTTCGCCGTCCCGGAGGGGCTGCTCCCCGCGGGATTCGAGCTACCCCAGTTCGTCCCCCCACAGTTCGAGGTTCCGCAGTTCGAGGTTCCGCAGTTCGTACCCCCGCAGTTCGTACCCCCACAGTCGGCACCCCCGGTGCAGCCCGCATCTCCGGAGTCGACGCCCTCCGAGGCCGCACCGGCAGCGGAGCCCAGCGCCGCACCGAGCCCGGGTCCGCTCGCTGCATTCGGAGTGACCGATCCCGGTGCTGCAGCGCAACAATGGCTCGACGACGTGGGTCTGGGTCAGCTGGGTACCGGTGGTGCGTCACCGCTGGAGAGTCTGCGTTCGCTGAAGAAAGCCACGGTCCAGCCCGTGGCGGGCGTGCTGACGTCCAATTTCGGATCGCGATGGGGCGCCCAGCACAGCGGCCTCGACATCGCGGCACCCATCGGGACCCCCATTTACGCGGCCGCCGACGGCACGGTGTCCGACGCGGGCCCGGCATCCGGGTTCGGTCTCTGGGTGAAGGTGAAGCACGACGACGGCACCGAGACGATCTATGGACACGTCAACGATTTCTCGGTGCAGACCGGTCAGCGCGTGTCGGCCGGCGAGCAGATCGCCACGGTGGGCAATCGTGGCCAATCGACCGGTCCGCATCTGCACTTCGAGGTGCACGATCCCTCGGGCGTCAAGGTCGATCCCGCATCGTGGCTCTCGACGCGGGGAGTGGCAGTGACATGGAACGATTCCGCGCGCAACGCCTGACTCGGTGCCATCTCCGAGCGACACGTCCGTCTGTCGAACGACACGGCTGCCGCACGCCCCAGCGACGGCAGGTTGTGCTGGCGCTAGTCTGGTGACCGTGCCGGATTCGGCTCGTTTTCGGTGATCGGCTAGCTCAGGAGTGCAATCGGTGTTCGAATCCCTTTCCGACAGGTTGGCCGGGACTCTCAAGGACCTGCGTGGCAAAGGTCGACTGTCCGGTGCGGATATCGACGCCACGGCCCGCGAGATCCGTCTGGCCCTGCTCGAAGCGGACGTGGCCCTGCCTGTCGTGCGGGAGTTCATCAACCGCATCAAGGTCCGTGCCAAGGGCGCCGAGGTGTCGGGCGCGCTCAACCCGGCGCAGCAGGTAGTCAAGATCGTCAACGAGGAACTCGTCGGCATCCTCGGCGGCGAGACCCGCAGACTCGTCTTCGCCAAGAACCCGCCCACGGTGATCATGCTCGCCGGCCTGCAGGGTTCGGGTAAGACGACGTTGGCAGGAAAGCTGGCCAAATGGCTCAGAGGCCAGGGCCACACTCCGTTGCTCGTTGCCTGCGACCTGCAGCGCCCCGGTGCCGTCAGCCAGCTTCAGATCGTGGGCGAGCGCGCGGGCGCAGCTGTGTTCGCGCCGCATCCCGGCACGTCGATCGGCGGCGGTGACAACGCACTCGGTGTCTCGGCTGCGGATCCCGTCGAGGTCGCGCGAGCCGGCATCGCCGAGGCGCGGAGCAAGCAGTACGACGTGGTCATCGTCGACACCGCCGGCCGCCTCGGCATCGATACCGAGCTGATGAGCCAGGCCGCTGGGATTCGCGATGCGGTGGAGCCGGACGAAACCTTGTTCGTTCTCGACGCCATGGTCGGCCAGGATGCCGTCAGCACCGCCGAGGCGTTCCGCGACGGAGTCGGTTTCACCGGCGTCGTGCTCACCAAGCTCGACGGCGACGCTCGTGGCGGCGCGGCACTCAGTGTCCGCGAGGTGACCGGGCAGCCCATCATGTTCGCGTCGACCGGCGAGAAGCTCGAGGATTTCGACGTCTTCCACCCCGATCGTATGGCCAGCCGGATCCTCGGCATGGGTGACGTTCTCAGCCTCATCGAACAGGCCGAGCAGCACTTCGACGCCGAACAGGCCGAGGCGACCGCCAACAAGATCGGCTCGGGACAGCTCACGCTCGACGACTTCCTCGAGCAGATGATGGCCGTCCGCAAGATGGGGCCCATCGGAAATCTGTTGGGCATGTTGCCCGGTGCGGGTCAGATGAAGGAACTCGCCAACGTCGACGAGAAGCAACTCGACCGTGTTCAGGCGATCATCCGCGGCATGACGCCGCAGGAGCGAACCGACCCGAAGATCATCAACGCATCGCGGCGACTGCGTATAGCGAACGGCTCGGGCGTCAAGGTGTCCGACGTCAATCAGCTGGTGGATCGATTCTTCGAGGCACGCAAGATGATGTCGGCGATGGCCGGGCGCATGGGTATGCCGGGCGCGCGCAAGCAGGTGCGGAACAACAAGAAGGGCAAGAAAGGCAAGAAGGGTGCTCGCGGCCCGACACAGCCGAAGATCCGCGGTGGATTCCCCGGAATGCCGGGCGGAATGCCGGCGGGAATGCCCGATCTGTCGTCCATGCCCAAGGGCCTCGACCAATTGCCACCAGGGCTGGAGGGCATCGATCTCTCTCAGCTGAAACTGCCGAAGAAGTAAGCGCCGCACGTGTCGGCGATGCGGGTGCGGGGCCGCGGACTGCCGGACGGGTCCGAGATCGATCTCTGGATCGACCACGGTCTCGTCTCCGTGGAGCCGATTGCGGACGCGGATTTCGTGCACGACGGTGGTTGGATTCTGCCCGGTCTCGTCGATGCCCACTGTCATGTGGGAATCGAATACGGCGGGGGCCACACGGACCTGAGCGGCTCGATCCGACAGGCACAGACCGAGCGAGGCGTCGGCGCGTTGCTGCTTCGCGACGCCGGGTCTCCGGTCGACACCCGCGAGTTGGACGAGCGGGACGACCTTCCTCGGATCATCAGAGCAGGCCGACACATCGCATCGCCGAAACGGTACATACCGGGTCTGGCCATCGATATCGAGGACGTGTCGCAGCTGCCCGAGGCAGTTGCACAGCAAGCTCGGTTCGGTGACGGCTGGGTCAAGCTCGTCGGCGATTGGATCGATCGCTCGGTAGGCGATCTTCGGCCGCTGTGGAACGACTCGATCCTCGTCGACGCCATAGCCGCTGCTCATGCCGAGGGCGCGCGGGTGACCGCCCATGTATTCGGCGAGGATGCGCTCCCCGGACTGATCGCGGCGGGAATCGACTGCATCGAACACGGCACCGGTCTGACCGACGAGACCATCGAGATGATGGTCTATCACCGAACTGCGCTGGTGCCGACGCTCATCAACATCGAGACGTTTCCCGGAATCGCGGACTCCGCCACCCGATACCCCGTCTACGCCCGGCACATGCGGGCGCTGCACGCCCGCGTCGCCGACACCGTCGGACGGGCTCATGATGCCGGGATCTCCATCTATGCGGGAACCGATGCCGGTGGGTCGATCGCCCACGGTCGCATCGCCGACGAGGTCGCGGCACTCGCGCGCGTCGGACTCTCTCCGACGGACGCCCTCGGTGCTGCCTGCTGGGACGCTCGGTCCTGGCTGGGACGACCGGGGCTCGAGCACGGCGCACCCGCAGACCTCGTCGTCTACTCCGAGGATCCGCGTGGAGGACCGGACGTGCTGGCCAACCCGGAGCTGGTGATACTGCGCGGACGCGTGACCGACAGAGGAGCCCGCACGACGAGAAGATCGGAGGCCGGTGATGACTGATCCGTACAACAGCGGCGGGCAGTTCGACCCGAACCGCCCGAGTTGGGCCGGATTGGCACCGATGAATCACGTTCAGCAGCAAGGCTCGGGACTGTCCGAGACCTACTGGCGGGCCGAACAGGCCGCTCACCAGCGTCGACTCGGCCAGCGATGGGGACTACCGGCGGCAGCGCTCGTTCTCGGCCTCAATCTGGCGGGCTTCCTGCTTCTCGGACTCGTCGTGACGACCGAGACCTCCTCTCTGTTCATCGTGGGCATCATGATTCCCAGCCTGCTCGCCGCCGGACTGGCTGTGGCGATCTCGATGTCTCGTGGCAACGGTCCCGTCGTGGATTTCGGTCTTCCCAGATCCAGTTCCGAACTGCTGGGTCAGGTTCGATCCGGACTGGCATGGGGTGGTGTCGCCGTGGTCGGCGGTCTACTGCTCGCGCTGGTGCTCTTGTCGAGCCTCGACCTCGAGGACCAGACCCCACTGGGCAACGTCACGGATACGGCTGTCGGATGGAAAGTCGCTCTGGCCGTATGGATCTGGATCGGCGCACCGATCTGCGAGGAAACGATGTTTCGCGGCATGCTGTGGGGCGCGCTCGAGAAGCGCACCCGCCCGATGCCGATGGCCTGGCTGGGCAATCGATGGGTGGTCCTGGCGATCACGGCGGTCGTGTTCGCCATCTGGCATCGCGAATGGTGGCGCTTCGTGATTCTGCTGTGGGGCGGGCTGGCAATCGGCATCGCCAGAATGCGGACCGGCTCGATCGTGGCGTCGACCACGGCTCACTCGATGAACAACACTCTGCCTGCCCTCGTGATCCTGCTTGCTTGAGCGAGTCGTTGCCGAGGGCGATTCACGGTTCGCGGTGCTCGTCTGGCACAATGAACAGCTGTTCGCCCGTCTTCCGGTTACGTACCGCGCGGCGGTCACAACAACCTTCAACGCAAAACCGGGTTCGCATGCCGTGTGAACCGCTGAATTGCGCCGTGACCAACTTTCGAAAGGCTCCACCAGAACATGGCTGTCAAGATCAAGCTCATGCGTATCGGCAAGATCCGCACCCCGCACTACCGCGTCGTCATCTCCGATGCTCGTACCCGCCGTAACGGCCGTGCGATCGAGACCATCGGCACGTACGAGCCCAAGCAGGACCCCAGCGTCATCGAGATCAACTCCGAGCGTGCGCAGTACTGGCTGGGCGTCGGCGCGCAGCCGACCGAGCCTGTCGAGGCCCTGCTGAAGATCACCGGCGACTGGCAGAAGTTCAAGGGTCTGCCCGGCACCGAGGGAACCCTCCGCCTCGCCGAGCCCAAGCCGTCGAAGCTCGACCTGTTCAACGCCGCACTGGCGCAGGCAGATTCCGAGCCGCAGGGCGAGGCCACCACCGCGAAGAAGAAGAAGGCTCCGAAGTCCGACGACGCCGCTGCGGAGAGCACCGACGCTGCAGCAACCGAGACGGCAGACGCGCCGGCCGCCGAGGCTGCTGAGAAGTGAGTGCCGTTGTCGCCGATGCCGTCGAACATCTCGTTCGCGGCATCGTCGCCAATCCCGATGACGTTCGCGTCGAGATGATCACCGGCCGTCGTGGTCGCACTGTGGAGGTTCACGTGCACCCCGACGATCTGGGCAAGGTCATCGGTCGCGGCGGTCGTACCGCCACGGCGCTGCGCACACTCGTCTCGGGTATCGGTGGTCGCGGCATTCGTGTCGATGTGGTCGACACGGACCACTAGGTCACGCACACAATTATGGAGCTGGTCATCGGCCGTGTTGCAAAGTCGCACGGCATCAAAGGCGAAGTCGTCGTCGAGGTTCGCACCGACGACCCCGACGACCGCTTCGCAGTAGGGACCGTTCTTCGCGGCCGCAAGCCTCGATCGAACGCTGCTCCCGCCTCGTACACGGTGGATGCCGTCCGCGAACACTCCGGGCGGCTTCTGCTGCGTCTGAACGGCATCGACGACAAGACGACCGCGGACCTGATCCGCGGAACGTTGTTCATCGTCGAGTCGACGGACTTGCCCCCGTCCGACGATCCGGACGAATTCTACGATCACGAACTCGAAGGACTCACCGTCGTCCTGACCGACGGCTCGGCAGTGGGAACGGTGCGCGAGGTCCTGCACTCGGCAGCGGGCGAGTTGCTCTCCATCCGGCCGAGTACGACGTTCGGCGGAGACACCCGCGCCGAAATTCTCGTTCCCTTCGTGGCGGCGATCGTGACGTCGGTGTCGTTGGCCGACAAGACGATCGAGATCGATCCGCCCGAGGGCCTGCTGGACCCGGAGTAGATCGTGCGCCTCGACGTCGTCACCATTTTTCCCGAATACCTGACTCCGCTGCGAACTGCTCTGTTGGGCAAGGCAATCGACCGCGGTCTTGTCTCTGTGGAGGTTCACGATCTGCGATCGTGGACCCATGACGTGCACAAGGCCGTCGACGATTCACCCTATGGCGGCGGACCGGGGATGGTCATGAAGCCGACGGTCTGGGGCGATGCCCTCGACCACGTACTGACCGAGGATTCGCTCCTCGTCGTTCCTACTCCCGCCGGTGTTCCGTTCACCCAGCGCACGGCCGAACGGTGGTCCACCGAGCAACATCTCGTGTTCGCGTGCGGCCGGTACGAAGGAATCGATCAGCGGGTCTTCGACGACGCGTCGCGCCGCGTACGCGTCGAAGAAGTCAGTATCGGCGACTACGTGCTCATCGGCGGCGAGGCGGCCGTCCTGGTGATGGCCGAGGCGGTGGTTCGACTCATGCCCGGAGTACTCGGCAATCAACAGTCGCACCAAGAGGATTCGTTCTCCGATGGTCTGCTCGAAGGGCCGAGCTACACGCGTCCGGCCCGGTGGCGCGAACTCGACGTTCCCGACGTCCTTCTCTCCGGCGATCACGCGAAGATAGCGGCATGGCGTCGGGCTCAGTCGTTGACACGGACCGCCGAGCGTCGCCCGGATCTGCTCGGCGACTGAGCAATTCAGCTGATCGTTCCGCCAGGAAAAAGCATCGAGACGAATCCGGTGAGAGTGTCCCTGGCGTGTAGGGCGCTGGCGTCGTCACTCACGTCGACCACCGCGGTGTCCGGATAGCTCTCCATGTCGTCGGCGTAGAAGATGTCTTCCCGTGACGACAGAGCGAGGACGTAGCGATTGTCGACCCCGATCGTGCCGGTCGACAAGTGCACCCACCGATCGGAAACACAGCACATCCAGCCCTGCTTGACGGCGTGCTCGCTCTCGCCCGGTAGACCGTCGACGATTCCGAAATGCTGTTTGTAGCCGTCTGCGGCAATCGGTGCCGAACGCCGCAGCATGCCGATTATGACGTCCGTCGACGCAGTCGTCAGTCCGCCGCTGCCGTTGAGCAAGCCTGCGTAGTACCCGACCAGGTCGCCCGGCGTTGTCTCGGTGTTGTACCACTGATCGTCGCCCGGTGCCGTCGTGCGTTGCAATCCGTATCGGGCCGCGACCGCGCGGACAATCTCGGACGTGCCGTAGCGGTACCACAGGGTATAGGCGGCGTTGTCGTCGGAGAGCTCCAGCATGCTGGTCATGGTGGCCAGTTCGTCGGCCGAGACAGGGCGGTTCTCCGACTGCGCTCGGAACATCACTTCGTCGGCGATGAATAGCTTGGACACCGACGCGGTTTCGACCTGTGTGTCGGCGTTGCTGCTGTAGAAAGACCCGGTGTCGCGGTCGAGCAACGCGAAGTCGACGTCGGCACCTCGGGCCTGCGCCGACGCGATCGCCATGGGGATTCGGGCTTCCAGAGCGACGCCGTCGACCTTCTGCATGTCGGGAAAGGGCGACGCGGAGGTCTCGGCGGTTGCTTTCGCAGCGGAGTCGCCGGGTTGATCGTCCGGTGGAACCGAGCAACCTGCGGTGAGGAGCAGGGAGGCACAGACGACAGTCAGGAATCGAGACACCCTGACCATGCGTGCATCTCTCCCAGACGTTGAACCGCTGACCGACCTGTCCCACAGTAGCGGTAGGGTCCATCGCCGTGACCACTGCTCTGAAATCTGTGAACAAGCGCATAGCCGAAGAACTCGACGTTCGTGAGGAACAGGTTCGGGCCGCCGTCGAACTGCTCGACGGCGGCTCGACGGTCCCGTTCATCGCGCGGTACCGCAAGGAGGTCACCGGCACCCTCGACGATGCGCAGCTGCGTCAGCTCGACGAGCGGCTGCGGTACCTCCGTGAGCTCGACGAGCGCAGAGATGCCGTCATCGAATCCATCCGTGGTCAGGGCAAGCTCGACGACGCCCTCGAGCAGTCTCTGATGCTCGCCGATACCAAGGCGCGCGTCGAGGACATCTATCTGCCGTTCAAGCCCAAGCGTCGGACGAAAGCCCAGATTGCGCGTGAAGCGGGGCACGAGCCCGTGGCCGATGCCCTGTTCTCCGACCCCACGACGGATCCGGCGCAGTTCGATCAGGAGCAGCTCGACGGCGCGCGTGCGATTCTCGTCGAGCGTTTTGCCGAGGATGCCGACCTGGTGGGTGAACTGCGTGAACTCATGTGGACCTCCGGCAAGCTCGTTGCCACGGTCCGCAAGGGCAAGGAGGAGGAGGGTGCCAAGTTCTCCGACTACTTCGAGTTCTCCGAACCCTTCACGAGCCTGCCCTCGCATCGCATCCTCGCCACCCTCAGAGGCGAGAAGGAAGAAGTACTCTCGCTCGGATTCGAGCCCGAGCGCGAAGAACCGACGCCCGGGGTGCCGAGCGTCTACGAGGGTCGGATCGCCACCAAGTTCGGGATCGCGAATCGAGGACGGCCCGCCGACAAATGGCTGCACGATACCGTTCGATGGGCGTGGCGTACCAAGATGCTGGTCACGGTCTCCCTCGATACCCGTATGCGACTGCGTCAATCCGCCGAGAAGGACGCCGTCGACGTGTTCGCGAGCAACCTCAAGGACCTGCTGCTCGCCGCGCCGGCGGGCAACCGCACCACGATGGGACTCGACCCGGGCTTCCGTACCGGCACCAAGGTTGCCATCGTCGACGCGACCGGAAAGGTCGTCGACTACGACACCATCTATCCCCACAAGCCGCAGGGCAAGTGGGATCAGGCGCTGGCCACTCTCGCCGGCCTCGCGGCCAAGCACGAAGTGGAGCTCATCGCCATCGGAAACGGTACGGCGTCACGTGAAACCGATTCCCTGGCAGCAGAATTGATTGCCAAGTTCCCGGCTGCGAATCTGACCAAGGTGGTGGTCTCCGAGGCCGGTGCCTCGGTCTACTCGGCGTCGGCGTACGCCTCGAGTGAACTGCCCGAACTCGACGTCTCGATCCGCGGCGCGGTCTCGATCGCTCGCAGACTGCAGGATCCGTTGGCCGAGCTGGTCAAGATCGATCCCAAGTCCATCGGCGTCGGCCAGTACCAGCACGACATCTCCGAAACCTTGCTCGCTCGCTCTCTCGGGGCCGTCGTCGAGGATGCGGTGAACGCGGTCGGTGTCGACGTCAACACAGCGTCGGTGCCACTGCTGTCGCGGGTATCCGGAATTGCCGGCTCGCTCGCCGAGAGCATCGTGGCGCACCGCGACCAGAACGGACCGTTCGCCAGCCGCAGCACCCTCAAGGACGTACCGCGCCTGGGCCCCAAAGCTTTCGAGCAGTGCGCCGGGTTCCTCCGCATCTCCGGGGGAGAGGATCCACTCGATCGCTCGAGCGTGCACCCGGAGGCGTACCCCGTAGTGCGCCGCATCGTCGGCAAGGCCGGCGTCGGAGTGCGCGAAGTGGTCGGCAACACGGCCCTCCTGCGCCGCCTCGATCCCGCGGAATTCGTCGACGAACGATTCGGGTTGCCCACTGTCACGGACATCATCTCCGAGCTGGAGAAGCCGGGACGCGACCCGCGTCCGGAGTTCAAGACCGCTACTTTCGCGGCCGGTATCGAGAAGGTGGCCGACCTGAAGCCGGGGATGACGCTCGAAGGCGTCGTGACCAACGTGGCGGCATTCGGTGCTTTCGTCGATGTCGGTGTCCATCAGGACGGTCTCGTTCACGTCTCTGCGATGTCGCACAACTTCGTCAAGGACCCGCGTGAGGTCGTCAAATCCGGCGACGTCGTGCGCGTCAAGGTCATGGAGGTCGACCTCCCTCGTCAGCGCATCGGGTTGAGTCTGCGACTGGACGACGAGCCTGGGGCCTCCGCCGGAAAGGACGCCCCACGTGGACAACAGGGCGAACGTCCGCGGGGCCAAGGGCGAGCCGGCGGTGCCGACCAGGGCAGTCGTGGACGAGACTCACGTCCCCAGCGTGAACGCCGCGGCGGCGGCCAGCAGGCCGCACCGGCGGCCGGCTCGATGGCCGACGCGCTGCGGAAGGCCGGATTCGGAAAATAGCGACGGCTCGGTGGTCGATGCCGTCCTGGGCGGCACGGATCACGAATAGTGTGAAGTCCGACTCGCCGGTCGTTCGGTAGGAAGGACGTGAGACGCACGTGAGGTGGTTGCAACACGGGGTCATCGATCACGGTCGTCTGCCACTGCTGTGTTTCCTACTGGGACTCCTGCTGGGTTTTCTGCTGATCCGTCTCAGCGTCAGGATGATTCGCGCAGATGTGAAGTGGTGGCCCGGCAACATCACTCCCGGTGGGCAACACATACATCACGTCGTGTTCGGGATCGTGTTGATGCTGCTGGCAGGGATCGGCCTGATCGCGGTGTACGTCGACGGATCGCAGACGATCGGCGCGGTGCTGGCCGCCGTCTTCGGCATCGGCGCTGCGCTCGTTCTCGACGAGTTCGCGTTGATCTTCTACCTCCGCGACGTCTACTGGTCGGAACAGGGCCGCACGTCGGTCGATGCCGTCTTTGCGGCCCTGGCGTTCACCGGTTTGCTGCTGCTCGGCTTCCATCCGTTGGAGCTGTTGAGCCCGGCAGACTTTCGGGCCGACCCCGATCCGTGGGTGCGCAGCGCGCTGGCGGTCTTGGCGCTGATCAACCTGGCCCTGTGCGTGATCGTCCTGCTCAAGGGCAAGATCTGGACTGGGTTGGTAGGGCTGTTCGTACTGCCGATCCTCGTGTTGGCGGCGATTCGGTTGAGCCGACCGAGCGCGCCGTGGGCGAGGTGGCGCTACACCAGCAGGCCGAAGAAGATGGAGAGAGCTCTGCGGCGCGAGAAGCGCTGGCGCAGACCGCTCATCAGAGCCAAGATCTACTTGCAGGACGCGATCGCGGGCAAGCCCAGCATCGTTCATGCACGCGAGGCCACCGAGGACGAGCTGGCGCGTGTCGTGGTGCCGGCACCGGTGTCGGGCGCCGGCGTCTCACCCCGCGCGGAGTCGATTTCGCCGTAGGCATGATGGTCTGGCACAATGGTCGGGTTGCCTCTAGCAGGCACGGACCTCACTCGGAGTACGAACCAGTCGAGCCGCGCAGTGCGCGAGCCGCTCGGTTCCTCTACTCAAGCGCAGAACGCAAGGATGGCACAACCGATGAACACTCTGGACTTTCTCGACAATCAGTCGCTGCGTGGCGACATCCCCGATTTCCGCCCGGGCGACACCCTGAACGTGCACGTCAAGGTCATCGAAGGCTCGAAGGAGCGTATTCAGATCTTCAAGGGCGTCGTCATCCGACGTCAGGGCGGTGGCGTTCGCGAGACGTTCACGGTTCGTAAGGTCTCGTTCGGCGTCGGCGTCGAGCGCACCTTCCCGGTGCACAGCCCCAACATTGCGCAGTTCGAGGTCCTCACCCGCGGTGACGTCCGTCGCGCCAAGCTCTACTACCTCCGCGATCTGCGTGGCAAGGCTGCCAAGATCAAGGAAAAGCGCTGACCGGTTCCGCCCGGCTCCACATAGCTCCCATCATGCCGCGTCGCCCCTTCGGGCGGCGCGGCATGATGCGTCTCGGCCGGTCCGAAACGCCGGTGCACAGACCGTCCGGCCGTGCAGACGAGCGTTCCGGCTAACCTGTTGACGTGACGCAGTCCCCACAGGATCCGACCGATGAGCCCGACGACGAGTCTTCGCAGAACAAGCGTCGGGATCGCAAGCCCCGATCGTTCTGGCGAGAGCTTCCGATTCTCATTCTGGTAGCGCTGGTGTTGAGTTTTCTGCTCCAGACATTCGTCGCTCGGGTGTACTTGATCCCGTCCGAATCGATGGAGCCGACTCTGCACGGCTGCGCGGGCTGTACCGGCGACCGGATCGTGGTCGAAAAGATCGGTTACCGCTTCGGAGACCCGAAGCCCGGCGACATCGTCGTCTTTCGTGGTCCGGATTCGTGGAACGACGAATTCGTCTCGCAGCGCTCCGACAATTCGATCGTCCGCGGGGCTCAGGAAGTGGGCTCCTTGATCGGCGTCGTCGCCCCGGACGAGAACGATCTGGTCAAACGCGTCATTGCCACCGGCGGTCAGACCGTCGAGTGCTGTGACGATCAGGGCCGAGTACTCGTCGATGGGAAGCCCTTGGACGAGCCGTACATTCAGATGGATTTCCCGTTCGCGCCCGGGACGATGACCTGTGACACCGAACTGAAGTCGGGACGATGCTTCGACCCCGTGACCGTTCCGGACGGCAACATCTGGGTGATGGGAGACAACCGGAGCAACTCACGAGACTCCCGCTATCACGTCACCGACGAATTCACCGGTACCGTTCCGCTGGACAACGTGATCGGCAAGGCCGTCTTCATTGCGCTGCCACCGTCACGGACCGGCCTCCTGGATTCTCCCGACATTCAAGGTCGATGACGACGGCCCCCCGCCGCGTGCCCCGTGCACGAGCGACTCTGACGCGGTCGTCGTGGCCGCCCCGTCCGGTCATCCGGCGGGCTGCAGGTTTGCGGACGATGGAGTCGGCCTTGGAGCGCGGAGGTCTCGGGCCGGTTGCGGGTGTGGACGAAGCAGGTAGGGGAGCGTGTGCCGGTCCGCTGACGGTGGCGGCCTGCGTACTCGGCGCACGAGCCCACGCAGCGCTGGCCGATCTGGACGACTCGAAGAAGTTGACCGAGCGTCGGCGCGAGGAACTGTTCCCCAAGATCCAGAAGCTGGCTCTGGCATGGAGCGTGGTGTTCATCGACGCTGCCGAGGTCGATCGCATCGGGGTGCACGTAGCGAACATCGAGGGAATGCGTCGCGCAGTTGCCGGGCTCGGAGTGACCCCCGGGTACGTGCTCACCGACGGCTTTCGGGTGCCCGGCCTGCCGGTTCCGTCGCTACCGGTGATCGGCGGCGACGCCACCGCAGCGTGCATCGCTGCCGCGAGTGTGCTGGCGAAGGTCTCACGCGATCGGCTGATGGTGCAGATGGACGAAGAGATTCCGGGCTACGGGTTCGCCGTCCACAAGGGTTACAGCACGCGGGCTCATTCGGCCGCCATGATCGCTCTCGGCCCCAGCCGAGAACATCGAATGTCGTATGCGAATGTCGCTGCGGCGGCCGCGGGCTCGGCTGGGGATCCACCTGTGGGTCGTGCCGCAGGCACCACTCGGAACGGCGACGCCGTGGGGCGAATGGACTGCCGCGACGCAGGTGCGCGATGATTGCTTTTCACGCCCGACTGGAGGATGAAAGAGACCGATGAGTGCCGAAGATCTCGAAAAGTACGAAACCGAGATGGAGCTCTCGCTGTATCGCGAGTATCGGGACATCGTAGGTCAGTTCAACTACGTGGTCGAAACCGAACGTCGGTTCTATCTGGCGAACTCCGTCGAACTCATTCCGCACAACGCCGACGGTGAAATCTACTTCGAATTGCGGATGTCGGATTCGTGGGTGTGGGACATGTATCGCCCCGCCCGTTTCGTCAAGCACGTCCGAGTGATCACGTTCAAGGACGTCAACATCGAAGAGTTGGACAAACCAGACCTTCGCCTTCCGGAATAGCTCGCTGCGGCGAACGCCGCGGTACGCGGCAGTCGACGACGGCTCGCGGGCGTGTGAAACACACCAGGCCTCGCGCCGACGAGTTGCCGAACCGGTGTTCGCCGATTACGACCGTGATTGTTCGAGAAATTGGACAGCCGACCAAATCGTTCCGCATGTCCTGTTTCATCGTCGGTTTCGACGGGGGCCAGCTCCGGCAGGTGACGGCGCGGTAGATTCTCGTCCCGAAAGTAACTGCGCAACAAAGGCATTCGATTTCGACGTCTTATTTCTGGAAATGTGTCGCCATATCCGGACTGATATTCGCCGATTCGACACGTCGCGTAACACCTGTACTTCTTTGCGCCGATACGAGAATCGGTGGTAGAACTTGAATATCACATCCCCCAGACGTGTAAGAGGTACGAGATGGCACGCAAGACGCTTGTGCAGATGATCGACGATGTCGATGGATCGGTAATCAAAGACGGCCAAGGTGAATCCATCGAATTCGGCATCGGTGGAAACCAGTACCGCATCGATTTGAACCTCAAGCATGCAAACGAATTGCATGAACAGTTGGCTTTCTGGATCGAGCACGCAGAGAAGGTCTCCGGACGCCGTACCCGTAAGGGCGGCGCTGCTCCGGCACCGGCTCGCGGAAAAGTCGATCTTCAGGACATTCGGGCCTGGGCACGCGAGAACGGCCACGAGGTCAGTGCTCGCGGCCGCATCAGTCAGGACGTGCAGGCGGCATACGAGGACGCCCACTGATCATCCGGTAGCGCCGACTTCGTCGGTGCCCCGAAACTCTCCACCGGCACCCGTTTCCTGGTGTCTACGCTCGGCATCAACTCCGTCCGAATTCTGAATTCGGGCGGAGTTTTGTGCGTGGGGGCCACTGCCACCG
Organism: Rhodococcus sp. WWJCD1; assembly: GCF_002258735.1. Taxonomy (NCBI): domain Bacteria; kingdom Bacillati; phylum Actinomycetota; class Actinomycetes; order Mycobacteriales; family Nocardiaceae; genus Rhodococcus; species Rhodococcus sp. WWJCD1. The sequence goes on along the minus strand of NZ_NOXY01000031.1, from coordinate 178,602 downwards.
GGCCGTTGTAACTCGCCGACGTTGCCACTCGCTCACGCTGTAACACGAAGGTCCGACAATGCCGACAATTTGTCCCCGCACATCTGCCCGTTCGTGCACAGGCGAGCAGTTGTCCACAGGGTAATCGCCCACCTGCGCATTCTTTGTTTCTCCTCGATTCGGACGTGCCACCTTCGGTAGCACCGAATCGGCCGCGAAGTACGGCCGGAGAGTGGAGGAATGCGGATATGCCGACCAATCAGGAACTCGGTGCGCGCGGTGAGGACCTCGCGGTGCGCCATCTCGAGGACATCGGGCTCGAGGTGATCGAGCGGAACTGGCGGCATCGATCCGGTGAGCTCGACATCATTGCGCGCGAGGGTGACACCATGGTGTTCGTCGAGGTGAAGACACGTTCGGGAATCGGTTACGGAACGCCGGCCGAGGCTGTGACGTACACCAAGCAGGTGCGGATCAGAGGGCTTGCGCTGTCGTGGCTTGCCCTGCAACAGGGTCCGTGGGTGCAGATCAGATTCGACGTGATCGCGATCGTGGTCGGGAGAGACGTCAATCCGGTGATCACTCACATCCGGGCTGCGTTCTGATGCCGCTCGGGAGAGCGCATTCGGTTGCGGTCAACGGTGTCGACGGTGTGCTGGTGGAGATCGAAGCCGACATCGGGCAGGGCTTGCCCGGCACCCATCTGGTCGGTCTGCCCGATACCGCGCTGAACGAGTCGCGAGATCGCGTGAAAGCGGCCGTGAAGAACTCGGGTGGCACGTGGCCGGACAGCCGGGTGATTCTCGCGCTGTCGCCCGCAACGTTGCCCAAGGGTGGATCGGTGTACGACCTCGCTCTCGCGTTGTCTGTTCTCGATGCGGCGAAGGCCATCCCGCGCGGGAGTCTGTCGGAGACGGTGTTTCTGGGCGAACTCGCTCTGGACGGCCGGCTCAGAGCAGTTCGCGGGGTCTTACCCGGGGTGCTTGCGGTCAAGGGTGCAGGTTGGCAACGGGTGGTGGTCCCGATGCAGTGTCTACCCGAGGCGGGCCTGGTGGACGGTATCGACGTGCTGGGCGCAGGCTCGCTCGGGGATGTCGTGGCGTGGCTTCGCGGCGAGCAAGCCCTGGAATCGCCGGTGCCGACCGAGTGGCATCAGGAGATCTATCCGGATCTCAGTGATGTAGCCGGGCAGGCGGATGCGCGGTGGGCTCTGGAAGTAGCGGCGGCCGGAGCACATCACATCATGCTGACCGGTCCGCCGGGGATCGGCAAAACAATGCTGGCGCAGCGTCTTCCGGGGATTCTGCCACCGCTGACCGAGTCCGAGGCGCTCGAGGTGACGGCCATCCATTCGGTGGCAGGGTTGTTGACCACTGCGCGACCGCTCATCACATCGCCGCCGTTCATCGCACCTCATCATTCGACGTCGGTGAGCGCTCTGGTGGGTGGTGGAACGGGAATGGCCAAACCAGGAGCGGTCAGTCGCGCACATCGCGGAGTCCTGTTTCTGGACGAGTGCGCCGAGATGAGCGTTCGCGTACTGGAGGCTCTGCGGACTCCGTTGGAGGACGGTGAGATTCGCATTGCTCGTCGAGACGGTGTGGCGAGATATCCGGCTCGATTTCAGCTGGTTCTGGCGGCGAACCCGTGCCCGTGCGCACCTGCGCGACAGGTCGATTGTGTCTGTGCGCCCACTGCTCGGCGCAAATATCTCGGAAAGCTCTCGGGGCCGTTGCTGGACCGTGTCGATCTCCGCATACAGATGATGGGCGTCGCGACGGGAGCACTGGTCGACGAGGTGGGGGAGGGAACGAGTGAGATCCGCGCACGCGTGACCGGAGCCAGGGACGCGGCCGCACAGCGGTGGCAGGATTTCGGCTGGAGAACAAATGCAGAAGTCCCGGGACCTGCGCTCCGGCAACGATTTCGGCTGGCGCGCTCGACGCTCGCGCCGGTGGAGCGTGCGCTCCGGAACGGATCGTTGACCGCGCGGGGAGCAGACAGGGCGATACGGGTGGCGTGGACGTTGAGCGACCTCGCAGGTGGCACGGTTCCCGGTGCCGACGAGGTCGGAGCAGCACTGGATTTCCGCGACAGGGGAGTGGCATGACCCACGACGCACGCCGACTCGCGTGGGCATATCTGTCGCGGGTGGCGCAGGGCCCGCATCGACTCGTGGTCGACCATGCCGCGGCGCACGGCCCGGAAGCGGCCGCTGCGGCGGTGCGGGCAGGCCGATTGGGCGAGCGGCTCGAGGTACGTGCCCACATCGACACCGCTGCAGCCGATCTCGATCACATCGGCGCGCTGGGTGGCCGGTTGATCACTCCCGACGACGACGAGTGGCCGGCGTGGAGATTCCTCGGCTTCGACGGATCGGGTCTGACCGCAGGGGTGGACACCTGTCCTCCGATTGCGTTGTGGGCGCTCGGAAATCGGCCCGTCGCAACTGCCACCGAACGATCGGTGTCGATCGTGGGGACCCGTGCATCGAGCCCGTACGGGGATCACGTGACCGCAGAAATTTCGGCAGACCTCGCACTCGACGGTTGGACCATCATTTCGGGAGCGGCCTTCGGGATCGATGCCGCGGCGCATCGGGCGGCTCTCGGAGTAGAGGGAACGACGATGGCGGTGCTCGCCTGTGGCGTCGACCGTGCGTATCCGGCGGGGCATTCGCGATTGCTGCGACAGATAGCCGATCACGGGCTGGTCCTGAGCGAGTACGCACCGGGCACCACCCCTGCCAAGCATCGCTTCCTCGCTCGCAACAGACTCGTTGCGGCACTCGGATCGGCAGTGGTGGTGGTCGAGGCAGGGTGGCGCAGCGGGGCTCGCAACACTGCGGCATGGGCCAAGAAACTGGGTCGTCCGGTACTCGCGGTCCCCGGACCGGTCACATCACCGACGTCCAAGGGGTGCCATCGCATGATCCGCGACGGCGAGGCCGTGCTGGTGTCGAGCTCGCACGATGTCGTTGCCGAGGCCGGTGCCCTCGGGTCGCCGGAGGAATGGCGGCCCGATCTCTTTCGTGAGACGGATGCGCTCTCGGAGACCGGATTGTTGATCTACGACGCGTTGCCGGCAACCGGGTCGCTGTCGAGCCGCGAGTTGTCCGAACAGTCCGGTGTGCCGATCGGCAAGGTGCGTGCTGCACTGCCTGTGCTGGAAATGGACGGCTTCGTTGCGAGCGACGAGACAGGATGGTTCCGAGTGGTGCGGGGATGAACACCACCTTCGCCGAGCCCCGAAGGTAGGGTGTTAGGTAATGCTTAGTCGGTGCAGCACGCATCGACGTCGTTCGCTCGAAGAGGGGTCCGAAGTGCCACGCAAGAAAACCACCCTGTCCGTCCTGCGCACCGAGGCGCTCACCCCGCACATGTACCGGGTGTACCTCGGCGGAGACAATTTCGACGACTTCGACGCGATCGACGAGACCGACGCCTACGTCAAGCTGTTCTTCGGAACCGACGACGATCCGATCATGCGCACCTACACCGTTCGATCCGTCGACACGAGTGCGCGCGAGATCGCGATCGACTTCGTGGTGCACGGCGACGAAGGAGTTGCCGGGCCGTGGGCCACCAAGGCGAAGCCGGGGGACGAGATGTCGTTCTTCGGCCCGTCCGGCGGGTACGCCCCTCGACCCGAGGCGGACTGGCATCTGTTCGCAGGTGACGAATCGGCGATTCCCGCTATTTCGGCCGCCGTGGAGGCGCTGCCCGAAGACGCCATCGCCAAAGTCTTCATCGAAGTTGCCGACCGTCACGACGAGATCTACATGGAGACGCTCGCCGTCGTCGATGTCACCTGGGTTCACCGGGGTGCATCCTCGAACGACGTCAGCGACGACCTGGCCGGCGACAACGCTCCCTTGATCGCAGCAGTCAAGGGTACGGAATGGCTGCCCGGCCAGGCACATGTTTTCGTGCACGGTGAGGCGCAGGCCGTGATGCACAACATCCGGCCCTACATTCGCAAGGAGCGTGGGGTCGGTGCCGAGTGGGCATCGATCTCGGGCTACTGGCGTCGAGGGCGGACCGAGGAGAACTTCCGAGTGTGGAAGCGCGAGCTCGCGCAGGCCGAAGCCGGTGTCGACGCCTGAGCGGGCGACGGCTCGTGACGGTCGGCGTGTCCGGTTGTCGCGGAGCGTGGGAGCGCTCAAGCTGAGCCGATGACCGATTCGCTGCCGCCCCACCTCGGCATCCACATCGAAGAGTTCGCCGAACACCTTCGACTCGGTCGAGAGCGCTCCGAGCACACCATCCGCGCCTACGTCGCGGATGCTCGATCGCTCCTCGCGCATCTCGCGGACTCCGACCCCGAAGCGACCATCGCCGATCTCGATCTCCGCGCTGTGCGCTCCTGGTTGGCGAAGTATTCGGCGGCTGGTGCGGCCAGAACCTCGATGGCCAGGCGAACCTCGTCGGCGCGGACCTTCGGCAAGTGGCTCGAGCGGGTGGGAGCGGTGCAGGTCGGGCCTGCAGAACGGCTGGCAGCACCGTCGAGTCACCGGACTTTGCCTGGTGTACTGCGCCACAATCAAGCGGCCGAGGCGTTGGCCGCTGCCGAATCGGGTGCTGCCGAGCTAGATCCGATCGCGCTGAGAGATCGGCTCATCGTCGAGTTCCTGTACGCAACCGGGGTCCGCGTCGGAGAGCTGTGCGGACTCGACATCGACGACGTCGACACCGATCGCCGCCTGATTCGCGTTCTGGGTAAAGGAAACAAGGAACGCTCTGCGCCGTACGGCATGCCGGCAGCAGACGCTCTGGAGAACTGGCTCGTCAGTGGCAGGCCGGAGTTGGTCGATGAGCGATCCGGGGCCGCGCTGTTGCTGGGTAGGCGAGGTGGGCGGCTCGACCAACGGCAGGCCAGAACAGCAGTTCATGCGGTGCTCGACGCCGTTCCCGGTGGCCCCAGCCTCGGTCCGCACGGCTTGCGCCACACAGCAGCGACCCATCTCCTCGAAGGCGGTGCCGATCTCAGGGTGGTGCAGGAGTTGCTCGGGCACGCCTCCCTCGCGACCACGCAGATCTACACCCACGTATCGGTCGAACGGTTGCGCGCCGTGCACGATCAGGCTCACCCCCGAGCGTGAGTCGAGCGTCGGCGGCGCTACGTTTGGTAGCGTCATCACCGACCAACAAGACCGAATACGGGGGACCGTGGACCGCGACCGACCGCAAGGTACTTCGGAGCCGTGGCCGATGCATGGCCGTCAGGACTTCGCGGCGCACGGCCAGGAGCCCGGCGACCGAAGCGGCACGGCACCGGAGAACGGTTCTCGGCCCGCACCACCGGAACCGATTCCGCGATCACGTTCGACGCCTCGGCAGCCGCCACCCTGGCAGACGCCCGATTCGATCGACCGACGGACCGTTCCGCCCCGATACAACCCACCCGTGCCGCTCGAGCCGGGGCCGGTGGCCGCAGAGCCCAACCGACACTTGCCCGCACAGTCGCGGCCCGAGGAGTTCCCGGCACCGACAGGAGGTTGGTCGCCCCAACCGTGGGCGGGTGCCCCCAATCCGTATCGGCCCAACAGTCAGGACCTCGGCGCGGATTCGCTGCTCAAGCGTCCCAAGCGAGCGTCGAACTCCGGATGGCGTCGAGGCGTTCACCGGCTGACCGGTGGTGTCATCAATCCGGGTGAGTCGACCGCAGAGGAGCGGTACCGAAATCAGGTCGAACGCATCCGCCAGCCTGTGCTCGGTGACTACCGGATCGCGTTCCTCTCGCTCAAGGGTGGTGTCGGCAAGACGACGACCACTCTCGGCCTCGGCTCGACGTTCGCGTCGTTGCGGGGAGATTGTGTCATCGCAGTGGACGCGAACCCCGATTTCGGCACCCTCGGAGAGCGGGTTCCGCGGCAGACGTCGTCTACCGTCCGAGACCTGTTGGCCGCCGCACCGAACATTCGGCGCTACTCCGACATTCGCGAGCACACCTCGCAGGCACCGAGTCGACTGGAAGTGCTTGCGGGAGAGCGCGACCCGGCGGCGTCGGAAATGTTCGGCGAAGAGGACTACCGAGCCGTCATCGACATGCTGCAGGTCTACTACAACCTGATCCTGACCGATTGCGGAACCGGCATCATGCACTCGGCGATGAACGGTGTGCTCCAACTGGCGAACGCGCTGGTTCTGGTCAGCTCGCCGGCGGTCGACGGTGCGCGCAGTGCAGCGGCGACATTGGACTGGCTCGAGCTGCACGGTTACGGACACCTGGTCGAGCGAACGGTAGTGGTGATCAGCTCGGTTCGTCCCGGCTCGTCGGCAGTGGACATGAACCTGCTGCAGCAGCATTTTCTCGAGCGATGTCGAGCCGTCCTCGTCGTTCCGTTCGACGAGCATCTGGCCGAGGGTGCCGTGGTCGATCTCGACATGTTGCGCCCCCAGACCAGGAGCGCATTCGTCGAGCTCGCCGCCATGGTCGCGGACGATTTTCCCGCAGCGTCCGGCAGGCACTCCGGCCCCCCGCGCTGACGGTCACCGGCTCGGTCCGTCCACTGGTTTCAATCTGATCGGACGTGTGCGCACCAGAGCCGTCGGATCGAGGTATTCGCGGCCCCGCCTGATGCCCCAGTGCAGACATGCGGACGAGCAGCCCTCGTGTCCGGACGCCAGTGAACCCAGCACCGTTCCGCGGCGGACCCGGGTTCCTGCTGTAACCGAGGCCGTCACCGGCTCGTACGTCGATCGCAGTCTTCCCGGATGGTCCACCGACACGACGGGTTTTCCCGCGACCGAACCGGCGAAGACCACCGTGCCGTCGGCCACCGCCAGTACCGATCGGCCCTCCTCGGCGGCCAGGTCGACACCGCGGTGTCCGGGAAGCCAATTCTGGTCGGGGCGGTCGAACGGGGTGACGATTCGGGGCTTCGGTTGCAGCGGCCAGGCGAAGTCGCCCGGGGCGGCCGATGCCACCGCCGTCGAGAGCGAGAGGGCGACCACGACGCCGATCGACGATGCTCGTAGTGCGAGACGAATGTTCACCCGTCGACCATCTCCCGAATCCGAGCACACAAACGACAGCGAACGTCGATTGTGGACGGCGGACTTGTTTGTCCACAGGTAGCGGAATCTCTTGACAGTCGAGCCTGGTTATGACGGGGGGCGCGGCAGGTCTACACTCGTCGATGCGGCCTGTGCGTGCACGGGTCGACTTCGCGCGTCCGCTTTCTTCGCATCGACTGCCACGGCAGAACTACCGATACGAGAACCGGTTGTCGGCGGTCCTGAGGATCCTCGAGATCCGCAGGTCCGGCAACTCCAGCGGCCGCCAGGGCAGAGGTCACCGACACTCTGCGTCAACCGCACCATCGAAAGAGAGTTCTTCAGCCATGGCTGTAGTAACAATGAAGCAGCTGCTCGACAGCGGCACACACTTCGGACACCAGACCCGTCGCTGGAACCCGAAGATGAAGCGATTCATCTTCACCGACCGCAACGGCATCTACATCATCGACTTGCAGCAGACTCTGACCTTCATCGACAAGGCCTACGAGTTCGTCAAAGAGACCGTCGCCCACAATGGCACGGTTCTGTTCGTCGGAACCAAGAAGCAGGCACAGGAGTCCATCGCCGCTGAGGCGACCCGTGTGGGCATGCCCTACGTGAACCAGCGCTGGCTCGGTGGCATGCTCACCAACTTCCAGACGGTGCACAAGCGTCTGCTCCGCCTCAAGGAGCTCGAGGCCATGGAGCAGACCGGTGGCTTCGAGGGACGCACCAAGAAGGAAATCCTCATGCTCACGCGTGAGATGACCAAGCTCGACCGCACCCTCGGTGGCATCCGGGACATGGCCAAGGTTCCGTCGGCCATCTGGATCGTCGACACCAACAAGGAGCACCTCGCCGTTGCCGAGGCTCGCAAGTTGAACATCCCGGTCATCGCGATCCTCGACACCAACTGCGATCCCGACGTGGTCGACTACCCGATCCCGGGCAACGACGACGCGATCCGTTCCGCTGCGCTGCTGACCAAGGTCGTCGCATCCGCAGTCGCCGAGGGCGTGCAGGCGCGAGCAGGTCAGAACACTGCATCCGACGCCAAGCCCGAGGTCGGCGCAGGCGAGCCCCTCGCCGAATGGGAGCTCGAGCAGCTCCAGCAGGCGTCACCGGCAGCCGACGCACCGGCAACCGAGGCTGCGGCAGCAGAGGAAGCTCCGGCAACCGACGCTCCCGCTGCAGAGGCTCCGGCAGCAGAGGAAGCACCGGCCGCTCAGGCTTGATCGAATTCGGTCCCGGTTCACCGAAGTGGGGTGGGCCGGGGCCGCTTCGGTGTGTCAGGGTGGTCGTCGCGTCAGCTCTGAAGTGAGCCCGTCGATCACGCCCTGAGAACAGCATTTTTCGTCAACGCCCGTAACCAGACTTTGAGGAGGCTCGCCCACGATGGCGAACTACACTGCCGCCGACGTCAAGCGGCTCCGTGAGCTCACCGGCTCCGGAATGATGGACTGCAAGAACGCGCTCGCCGAGAACGACGGCGACTACGACAAGGCCGTCGAGTACCTGCGTATCAAGGGTGCCAAGGACGTCGGCAAGCGCGCCGAGCGCAACACCGCCGAGGGCCTCGTCGTCGCCGAGGGTGGCGTGCTCGTCGAGATCAACTCCGAGACCGATTTCGTGGCCAAGAACGACGAGTTCCAGACGTTCGCCGCGTCCGTCGCGTCGACGGCTGCAGCAGGCAAGCCGGCCGATGTCGACGCACTCAAGGCGCTCGACCTGAACGGCAAGACCGTCGAGACGGCCCTGAACGAGTTGTCGGCCAAGATCGGCGAGAAGCTGGAAATTCGCCGCGTCGTGTCCTACGACGGCCACACCGCGACGTACCTGCACAAGCGCAGCGCGGACCTGCCGCCTGCCGTCGGCGTGCTGGTCGAATACACCGGTGACGGCGACGCCGCAGGCGATGCCGCTCGCGCGGCCGCCATGCAGATCGCCGCGCTCAAGGCCAAGTACGTCAGCCGTGACGAGGTCCCCGAGGATCTGGTTGCGGCCGAGCGTCGCATCGCCGAAGAGACCGCTCGCGAAGAAGGCAAGCCGGAGCAGGCTCTGCCGAAGATCGTGGAAGGTCGCGTCAACGGATTCTTCAAGGACGTCGTTCTCACCGAGCAGAAGTCGGTGCAGGACGGCAACAAGACCGTGAAGGCCATTCTCGACGAGGCCGGCGTGACCATCACCCGCTTCTCTCGATTCGAGGTCGGCGCCAGCTAGTCTGCGCACCTGTCGGTCGAGGCGATGCCGTTCATTCGATTCCATCGAGTGGGCGGCATCGTTCGTGCGCAGGGCAGGTGGGTGTGCAGGTCGGAGCCGTGTCCACCGATCGGGTGTCGATAGGGCAGGATGATCGGTGAGTAAACCGTAGTGTTCGACGAGTACCGAGGAGAGCTATGACCGATCCGGCCCCTGACCGTCCCGGGTTCCGACGTGTGATGCTCAAACTGGGTGGGGAGATGTTCGGTGGCGGCCAAGTGGGGCTCGACCCGGATGTCGTGAACAACGTTGCCGAACAGATCGCCGAGGTGGTGGCCACCGGAGTTCAGGTCGCCGTGGTGATCGGTGGCGGAAACTTCTTCCGTGGTGCCGAACTGCAGCAGCGCGGAATGGATCGATCTCGCTCGGACTACATGGGCATGCTCGGCACGGTCATGAATTGCCTTGCGCTGCAGGATTTCCTGGAAAAGCAGGGAGTGGCAACCAGGGTGCAGACGGCAATCACCATGGGCCAGGTCGCGGAGCCGTACTTACCACTACGCGCGCGCAGGCACCTGGAGAAGGGCCGCGTCGTGATCTTCGGGGCCGGGATGGGGATGCCGTACTTCTCCACCGACACCACGGCCGCACAGCGCGCTCTGGAAATCGGAGCCGAGGTGCTGCTGATGGCAAAGGGCGTCGACGGCGTCTACTCGGCCGATCCGCGTCTGGACCCCGACGCGACGATGTTCGACACGATCACTCACCGCGAAGCGATCGAGCAGGGACTCAAAGTCGCCGACGCGACTGCCTTCAGCCTCTGCATGGACAACCAGATGCCGATGTTGGTGTTCAATTTGTTGGTTCAAGGAAACATTGCTCGCGCCGTGGCGGGCGAGAAGATCGGCACGCTGGTCACGTCGTGAACGTCACCGACAAGACCGCGGGTGAATCGAGAACGAAGACGATGGAGGACAGATCGTGATTGACGAAGCGCTCTTCGACGCCGAAGAGAAGATGGAAAAGGCCGTATCGGTTGCACGTGACGATCTGTCCTCGATCCGTACCGGGCGTGCCAACCCCGGAATGTTCTCGCGCATCGTCATCGAGTACTACGGAGCGCCGACGCCGATCACTCAGCTGGCGAGCATCAGCGTTCCGGAAGCTCGTCTGGTCGTGATCAAGCCGTACGAGTCGAATCAGCTGGGGCCGATCGAAACTGCGATCCGCAACTCGGACCTCGGGGTGAACCCCACGAACGACGGCAACCTGATTCGTATCGGTGTGCCGCAGTTGACCGAGGAACGCCGCCGCGAATTCGTCAAGCAGGCGAAGGGCAAGGGCGAGGACGCGAAGGTCTCCATTCGCAACGTTCGCCGCAAGACGATGGAAGAGCTCAAGCGGATCCAGAAGGACGGCGAAGCGGGCGAGGACGACGTCGTACGCGCGGAAAACGAGCTCGACAAGACGACCGCCAAGTACACCGCGTCGGTGGACGAACTCGTCAAGCGCAAAGAGGGCGAGTTGATGGAGGTCTGACCTCCGAGAGGAATGGCTTTCACGACGGCAGACGATGAATCGCGAGGAGTTGACGACAGTGGTGGGACCGGATCGGCAGGAGGGCAGCGGTACGCCCGCTGCCTCGTCCGGGGTCGCTGCCGCGAAGTCCGCCGGGAAAGCCGGCCGTAATCTGCCTGCCGCGATCGGCGTCGGCGGCAGTTTGGGTATCGGGTTGATTCTCGTGCTCGTGTTCGTCCCGCTGGTGTGGATCGGAGTCGTCGCGGTTGCATTGGCCGTCGCGACGTACGAGGTATCCAAGCGGCTCCGTGAGGGCGGTGTGCTGGTTCCGCGCATCCCGCTGATTCTCGGCGGTCAGGCCATGATCTGGCTGGGCTGGCCGTTCGGTGCCGTCGGAGTACTCAGTGCCGCGGTGGGCACCGTTGTGGTCTGCATGGTGTGGCTGTTACTCCGTCAGGGGTTCGGCACCGCACCGAAGAATTACCTCGAAGAACTCTCGGTCACCGTTCTGGTGGCCTGTTGGTTACCGCTCCTGGCCTCGTTCGCCGTTCTGATGGTTCTGCAGGACAACGGTGCCGGCCGCATCCTGGTGTTCGTCATCGGCGTCGTCTGTTCGGATGTCGGCGGTTACATCGCCGGCGTGTTGTTCGGCAAACACCCGATGGCACCGGCGATCAGCCCGAAGAAGTCCTGGGAGGGGCTCGTCGGGTCGCTCATCTTCTGCGTCATCGGTTGCCTGCTGACGGTGACCCTGATCCTCGAGGCGAACTCGATGATCGGTGTGTTGCTGGGAGTCGTGCTGGTCGTCACGGGCACCCTGGGCGACCTCATCGAATCGCAGGTCAAGCGCGACCTGAGAATCAAGGACATGGGCTCGTTGCTGCCCGGGCACGGCGGCATCATGGACCGACTCGACTCGCTGCTGCCGTCGGCGTTCGTTGCCTGGCTCGTCTTCACCGTCTTGCTCTGAAACGACTCGATCGGACGATGCGCGCAGATCGCGGCGGGGTGATACCCAGTCCCAACATCTGGCACTGGCCACACTTGTACGAGGCAGAGAACCGTGCTCAAGATGTCGACGGTGCCGTGTTCGAGGCAATCAGGTCGGTCGCGAACTGGGCGTCCAAGGCAGTTGTCGACGTGGGCTGCGGAAGCGGATTTCACCTTCCGATCTTTGCCGCCGACGCCGCCGATGTGCTGGGCGTGGAGCCGCACGAACCGCTTGCGGCCGCGGCGAGATCGCGGGTGGCCGGCCTCCCGAACGTCGATGTGAAGGTCGGTCGAGCAGATTCGCTACCCGTCGCCGATGGGAGCATCGACCTCGTTCATGCCCGCACGGCGTACTTCTTCGGCCCCGGCTGCGGTCCGGGTATTCGCGAGGCGATGCGCGTCCTCCGGCCCGGCGGCGCACTGGTCGTGGTCGACCTCGACGCGACGGCGTCGCCGTACGGTGACTGGATGCGTGCGGATCTTCCGCAGTACGATCCTGCGGCCGTCGAGGCATTCTTCGATGCGCAGGGGTTCGAGCTGCTTCGCGTCGGCACCAGATGGGCGTTTCCCGACCGTCGGACCTTGCGCGAGGTAATGGGAATCGAGTTCTCCCCGCGAGTAGCGCGTATGGCAGCACGGGAGGTCGACGGACTCGCTCTGGATGTGCGCTATCGCATCCACGTTCGGTGCAAACCGGCGGGAGTCGAATTGCGCTGAGGTGGGCCCGCGCACCTCAGCGCCGGGTGATCAGGACGCGCCGGAGATTCCGAAAACCTCGGCGAGTTCGCTGATCTTGAGCGCCTTCGCCAGCCGAGGCAGGTCGCTACCGTCTTTGACGTGGGCACCGTCGGCGCCGAGAGCATCGATCACGTCGCGTGCCCAGGACACGTCCGTGGGTGAGGGTGCCAATTCGCGGTTGACGATGGCCACCTGATCGGTGTGCATGCACAGTTTGCCTGCCATGCCCATCGACAGCGTCAAGGCTGCATCGCGTCCGAGGATGCTGTCGTTCGCGGTCAACGTCGGACCGTCGATGGGTCCGGGCAGTCGTGCCACCCGTGAGGAGACGACCAGGCGCGAGCGGGGGTAGGCCATGGCCAGTGGATCGTCACTCATACCGGTGTCGCGTCGGAAGTCGCCGCTGCCGAAAGCGAGACGGAAGGTCGAATCCGCGCGGGCGATCTCGGTAGCCGCTTCGAGGCCCATGGCCGACTCGACCAACGCCAGAATCGGGGTACCGGGCGCCAGGCGGGCCGCGGTTGCCTCGACCTGGCCACCGCTTTCGGTCTTGGCGAGCATGACGCCGACCAGACCGGGGAGACCGGACAACGCGGCGAGATCGTCGGCCCAGTACGGGGTCGTTGCATCGTTGATGCGCACCCATGCGGAATTGCCCTGGCTCAGCCACTGAACAACAGCCTCGCGTGCGGCGGGCTTCTTGGCCGGAGCGACGGCGTCCTCGATGTCGAGGATGACGGCATCGACTCCCGACGCGACTGCATCGCCGAAGGTGTCGGGCTTGGTTGCGGGCACCAGCAGCCAGGAGCGCGCGCGGTCGGGGGCAACGCCGGATGCCACTGGTGTCTCCATGAAAGTTGTCACGTCATGCTCCTCGAGTGAAGTGGGGCACCCACAGCCTGATCGATTCAGTGAGTCAGCGCCAGCTTCTGTACATAGTGTTCACGAGCCGCGCTACTTCTTTTTCGCGGAGCGCCGTACCTGAAGGATTCGAGCCCCTCCCACCATGGCCATCACCAGTGCGCCCGCGATCGCGGCCAGCAACATGCTGATGCCGAGCGGAAGATCGAGCTGCCACGCGAAGATCTGCACGGTGACCGAGTCGAGGTTCTGCACGATGAACACGAGAAGAATGACCAGAACCACGGCTCCCACCACGAGGCCGGTCCACAGGGCAGCGGTGCGAGTGTGGGCGATGTCGTTCGAGGCGGCGGCCTGCCGCTCGGGAACGAACTCCGGATCGGGCGCCGAGTGACCGTCCGAATCCGGGGTGGTGATCGGAGCGAGGTCGCCCGAGGCCCTGTGTTCGCCGGGGAGGCCCGCGCTCGACTTGTCGAGCGATGTCTCGTGACTGTCTTCAGCTCTGGTGGCCATGTCGATGATCCTTCCGCACGTGGAGGTCGAATGCACGCGCATCCGGCCACGTCGCCAGTACCCGTCGCACAACGGTCGGAAACCGACGCGAATAGGACTGCGAGGCAAACGGGTGGACAATGGAGGCATGAGTGAGGCCGCCGACGCAACGAACACCTCGACCGAGCAGAAGAGACCGAATCTTCCCTTGGTCTTCACTGCGCCGCGCCGGGGCATGCCGTCGCGTCACCTCGCCGACCTGGACAAAGAGGGCCTCCGGGAGGCGGTGAAGGCGCTCGGACTGCCTGCGTTCCGGGCGGATCAGCTGGCGCGCCACTACTACGCGCGGCTCGAAGCCGACACCACCAAGATGACCGACCTTCCGGCCGAGGCTCGCGAGAAGGTCGGTGCCGATCTCTTCCCCACGTTGCTGACGCCGATCAAGCACCTGGCATGTGACGACGGTGACACTCGAAAGACCCTGTGGAAGGCCAACGACGGGACGTTGCTCGAGAGCGTTCTGATGCGATACCCGGATCGGGCGACTCTGTGCATCTCCAGTCAGGCCGGGTGCGGAATGGCCTGTCCTTTCTGTGCGACCGGCCAGGCCGGTCTGACGAGAAACCTGTCGACCGCCGAGATCGTCGACCAGGTCCGTTCGGCTGCGGCCGATCTGCGTGACGGCGTGGTTCACGGCGGCGAAGGCCGACTGTCGAACGTGGTGTTCATGGGGATGGGCGAGCCGCTGGCCAACTACAAACGCGTCGTCGCTGCAGTGCGCAAGATCGTCTCACCGGCACCCGACGGTCTGGGACTCTCCCAACGTTCGGTCACCGTGTCGACGGTCGGTCTGGCTCCGGCCATTCGCAAGTTGGCCGACGAGGGATTGTCCGTCACGTTGGCTGTGTCCTTGCACACGCCCGACGACGAGCTTCGCGACACGTTGGTTCCGGTCAACAACCGGTGGTCGGTGGCGGAGGTTCTCTCCGCCGCTCGGTACTACGCCGATCAGACCGGTCGACGCGTCTCGATCGAGTACGCGATGATCCGGGACGTCAACGATCAGCCTTGGCGAGCGGACATGTTGGGCAAGAAGCTGCACAAGGCGCTCGGATCCCGGGTTCACGTGAACCTGATCCCGCTCAATCCGACTCCGGGCAGCGAGTGGGATGCCAGCCCGAAGCCGGTGGAGCGAGAATTCGTCAGACGAGTGATTGCGCAGGGTGTCTCGTGCACGGTGCGCGACACCCGTGGCCAGGAGATCGCCGCGGCGTGCGGTCAGCTGGCAGCCGAGAACTGACCGGCAGCTAGCGGGGCTTGCGGCGAACGATCACGTCACGCACGACCAGTCCGACCAGACCGACGGCGAATCCGATCAGCCACAGGTCCTCGACCTTGCCGGTGTGGTTGCCGATGATCATGAAGAGCAGGAACGCGGCGACGACGATGGCGGCCACTCGCATCGCACGGTTCGACTCGCCACTCCATCCCCACTCGGCGGACGGCACGTCCGGAACCTCGTGACGGGTATCGACGACCTGGTCGTACGAAGCGGTTTCCAGTTCGTTGTTTGCCACCGGTCGGTCCTCTCGAGTGATGATTCACGTTGACGTGCGCACGAGGCGTCGAGGCTGCCGCGTTGCGACAATATTGGCATACGACCGCCCGTCGTAGCCATCAGGGTTGCGCTCACCCGGCGCGAGTATCTACTTCGGTGAGAGACTGCCTCGGTGACGTCCGAGCGCCTTCCGCACCCGCTGACCCAGTTTCCGCTGAGCTACCCCCGTGACATGGTCGGGTACGGCCGAACACCACCGGATGCCCAGTGGCCGGGAGAGGCGAACATCGCCGTCCAATTCGTCCTCAATTACGAGGAGGGCGCGGAGAACAATGTGCTCGACGGCGACACCAAGTCCGAGACGTTCCTGTCGGAAATGATCGGGGCACAAGCGTTTCCGAACCGTCACATGAGCATGGAGTCCCTGTACGAGTACGGATCCAGGGCAGGTGTGTGGCGAGTACTGCGAGCATTCGAGAAACGAGATCTACCTCTGACGGTGTTCGCCGTCGCGAAAGCCATGGAGCGAAATCCGGAAGTGGTTGCCGCGCTGGCAGAGCTGGGCCACGAGATCGCCTGCCACGGCCTGCGGTGGCTGTCCTATCAGCAGATCGACGAGAACGTCGAGCGCGAGCACATGGCCGAGGCCGTGGCGATCCTGACGGAGCTGACCGGCTCGGCCCCGCTGGGGTGGTACACCGGCCGCGATTCACCGAACACGCGATCACTCGTCGTCGAGCACGGCGGATTCGTGTACGACTCCGATTCCTACGCCGACGACCTGCCGTACTGGGAGAAGGTGTCCACGGGCAATGGGGCGGTCGATCACCTGGTGGTGCCGTACACCCTCGACACCAACGACATGCGATTCGCCTCACCGGGAGGCTTCTCGACCGGGGACGAGTTCTTCGCACATCTTCGGGACGCGTTCGACGTGCTCTATGCCGAAGGCGAGCACGGCAGCCCCAAGATGCTCTCGGTCGGATTGCACTGTCGACTGGTCGGCAGGCCGGCTCGTATCGCGGCCCTCGAACGGTTTCTCGATCACGTGCAATCCCACGAGAAAGTATGGGTCGCCAAGCGAATCGACATCGCCGAGCACTGGCGCGCCGTACACCCGCCCGGCTCCTGACTCAGCGCGGCGAACGGCAGGCCTTCGCCAGCGCAGTCAGATACCGGTCGGTGAACAGAGCCTGGACGCGCCTTCCCACCGGGCCGCCGAGCCTGGTGTACCAGCGGCCGGGGCTCGAGAACGCGGTGATGTGAGCGGTGACGGTTCCGTCCGCGGGGGAGTAGTCGACGTGGAACAGCTCCTCCCCGGACTCGGGATGTCCGTCGAGTGTGCCGTAGGCGAAGCCCTGTCGGTTGGCCTCGTCGATGACGTAGACGACCTTGCACGGGATACGGATCGGACCGAGCGTGAGAACGACCACCGCGTCGGGAACGGCGGAATCTTCGCTCGAATGGATCTTCAGACCGGCACCGCGATGCATGTCCCACCGCATCAGGGCATCCGCTGCGGCCAGGAAGTCGTCGAGCCCCGACCCGACCACTCGCGACCTCTCGACGTAGTGGTAACCCGCTGGGAAGGGTCCCTTCGTCGCCCCCACATCGGTGTAGTTGAACGATGCTGCGCTGTACTTCGAGACGTCCATGCCTTCCACCCTGCCAGCATCGGCGGAGCGCATAGGGGTTTCTCAGGCTCGGTAGGCAACAATGGACCGGTGCCAGACCATAGTGAGCGAACGACCACCTCGGATCGCCCCGAGCCGATTCGGGTGCTGCTGCTGGGGAGTACCGGTTCGATCGGCACCCAAGCGCTCGACGTCATCGCAGCCAACCCGGATCGCTTCGTTGTGGTCGGTCTCGCAGCGGGCGGCGGAAACATCGACCTGCTTCGTCGTCAGATCGCCGAAACCGGTGCCCAGCGTGTCGCAGTCGCCGACTCGGACGCCGCCGCCGCACTCGATTTTCCCGGAACACTCAGTGGGCCACGGGCAGTCACCGAGCTCGTCGAGACGACTCCGGCTGACGTCGTGCTCAATGCGCTGGTGGGTTCGCTCGGTCTCGAACCGACGCTCGCGGCGCTGAAAACCGGTGCCCGGCTCGCATTGGCCAACAAGGAATCACTGGTGGCGGGCGGCGAGCTCGTACTGGCCGCTGCCGCCCCCGGGCAAATCGTGCCGGTCGACTCGGAGCACTCCGCCTTGGCGCAGTGCCTACGAAGCGGCACCCGCAGCGAGGTGGATCGGTTGATCCTGACTGCGTCGGGTGGACCGTTCCGAGGGTGGACCGAGACCGAACTGAAGTCGGTCACCCCGAAGCAGGCCGCGGCCCATCCCACCTGGTCGATGGGTCCGATGAACACCTTGAACTCGGCGACCCTGGTGAACAAGGGGCTCGAGTTGATCGAGGCGCATCTGCTCTTCGGAGTGCCCTACGACAAGATCGACGTGACCGTTCACCGGCAATCCATCGTGCATTCCATGGTCACGTTCGTCGATGGCTCCACCATCGCCCAGGCCAGCCCGCCGGACATGAAGCTGCCGATCGGTCTGGCGCTCGGGTGGCCCGATCGGGTGCCCGATGTCGCTCGCGCACTCGACTTCACCTCGGCGTTCTCCTGGGACTTCGAGCCGCTGGACGATCGAGTGTTTCCCGCCGTACAGCTCGCACGCGAGGCCGGCATTCTGGGTGGTTGCACGACTGCGGTGTACAACGCGTCCAACGAGATCGCGGCGGAGGCATTCTTGGCCGGGCACATCGAATTCCCGCAAATCGTGCACACGGTACGCGCGGTGGTCGACGACGGCAGGGCGGACTGGTCTGCGGTGCCGACTACCGTGGACGATGTTCTCGCGGCGGATTCCTGGGCTCGCGCACATGCGCGTGAGCTCCTGAAGCAGAAGGGCCTCTGACTCACATGGTGTTCGCACTCGGCGTCGTGCTGTTCGCCATCGGCATCGGTGTGTCGATCGCACTGCACGAGGCAGGACACATGTGGACCGCAAAAGCGCTCGGCATGAAGGTCCGTAGGTATTACATCGGTTTCGGTCCCAAGATTTTCTCCTTCCGGCGCGGCGAGACCGAGTACGGCCTCAAGGCGATTCCAGCCGGAGGATTCTGCGACATCGCCGGAATGACGGCGATCGACGAGCTCGCACCCGACGAAGTCGAGCGAGCCATGTATCGCCAGAAGACGTGGAAGCGGATCGTCGTCATGGTCGGCGGCATCGCGATGAACTTCGTGCTCGGCATCGTGCTGGTGTACGCGTTGGTGCTCGGCTGGGGCACCCCGGATCGGGTGACGCCGCCGACCGTCCAGGTCAGCGGTGTCGTGTGCATCGCACCCTCGCAAACCGAGGACGGCGAACTCGCGCCGTGCTCGGGAGCGAGCCCGGCTGAGCAAGCGGGGCTCCGTAAGGGCGACGTGGTCACCGCAGTGAACGGCGAGCCGGTGCAGTACTGGTCCGAGGTCGTCGAAACTGTGCAGGCGTCGTCGGGGCCGTTGGATCTGACCGTCGAGCGAGACGGTTCGTCGCTGGACCTGACTATCCCGGTGACCGAGGTTCAGCGCTACGTCACCGATCCGGACACCGGAGCCAAGGAGTCCACGACCGTAGGCGCGGTCGGCGTCAGCGGTTCCACGATCGCGCCGCCGAATGTTCGGTACAACCCGATCGAGGCGGTACCCGAGACGTTCGTCTTCACCGGCGACATCTTCGTCCAGACCGGCAAAGCGCTCGTGCAGCTTCCCACCAAGGTGCAGGCGCTGTGGGAGTCGATCTTCGGTGGCGAACGTGGCCTCGACACCCCGATGAGCGTCGTGGGTGCGAGCGTGATCGGAGGTCAGGCCGCCGAGAACGACAACTGGGCAACCTTCGTGGGACTGCTCGCCTCGTTGAACTTCTTCCTCGGAGCGTTCAACATCGTTCCGTTGTTGCCGCTCGACGGTGGACACATCGCCGTGACCATCTACGAGCGCATCCGCAACATCTTCCGCAACCGCCGCGGCCTACCCGACGGCGCTCCGGTGGACTACATGAAACTCATGCCGGTCACCTACGTGGTCATCGTCGTTTTCATCGGGTTCTCCTTGTTGACGCTCACGGCGGACATCGTCAACCCCATTCAGATCTATCAGTAGACTCGTCAGTCGTAGCTAGGAAAGAAGGCCACTGTGACCGTGTCAGTCGGATTGGGAATGCCGGCACCGCCGGTGCCCGTGCTCGCGCCACGTCGAAAGACCAGGCAGCTCCAGGTCGGCACGGTGGGAGTGGGTAGTGACAGCCCCATCTCGGTGCAGTCCATGTGCACCACCAAGACTCACGACATCAACGCCACGCTGCAGCAGATCGCCGAGCTGACGGCGTCGGGCTGCGACATCGTGCGTGTGGCGTGCCCCACACAGGACGACGCCGATGCGCTGTCGATCATCGCCAAGAAGAGCCAGATCCCGGTGATCGCCGACATCCACTTTCAGCCCAAGTACATCTTCGCCGCTATCGATGCGGGCTGCGCCGCGGTCCGCGTCAATCCCGGCAACATCAAGGAATTCGACGGTCGCGTCAAGGAAGTCGCCAAGGCCGCAGGCGATGCGAACATCCCGATCCGCATCGGTGTGAACGCTGGATCCCTCGATCCCCGCCTGATGAAGAAGTACGGCAAGGCCACTCCCGAGGCACTCGTCGAGTCGGCGCTGTGGGAGGCCGGACTGTTCGAAGAACACGGATTCGGCGATATCAAGATCTCCGTCAAGCACAACGACCCTGTCGTGATGGTCGCCGCGTACGAGCAGCTCGCCGCGCAGTGCGACTACCCGCTGCACCTCGGCGTCACCGAGGCCGGGCCCGCGTTCCAGGGGACCATCAAGTCCGCAGTCGCCTTCGGTGCGTTGCTGTCCAAGGGGATCGGCGACACCATTCGCGTCTCCTTGTCGGCACCGCCTGCGGAGGAGATCAAGGTGGGCAACCAGATTCTGCAGTCCTTCAATCTCCGCCCCCGCAAGCTCGAGATCGTCTCGTGCCCGTCCTGTGGGCGTGCGCAGGTCGACGTCTACACCCTCGCCGACGAGGTCACTGCGGGCCTCGAAGGCATGGAGATCCCGCTGCGCGTTGCCGTGATGGGCTGCGTCGTCAACGGACCGGGCGAGGCGCGTGACGCTGATCTGGGCGTGGCATCGGGCAACGGCAAGGGCCAGATCTTCGTCAAGGGCAAGGTCATCAAGACCGTGCCCGAGGCGCAGATAGTGGAGACCTTGATCGAGGAAGCAATGCGCATCGCCGAGGAATTCGAGAAGGACGAGTCTGCAGACGGTGGCGCTCCGGTGGTGACCGTCAGCTGAGCAGGACGAACCCGGTCGTCATCCGGTTTGTCGCACTGCCACCGGGGGAACACGTTCTCTGGAATGATTCGGTGCACGCTCGGTCGATGTGTACGCGGTAGGTGGGTCAGGAGGTCGGTAGGTGCTCAAGCTCCTCGGTGCGAAGCCTCTCGGTAATCGAGACACCGCACACGTGCTGCGCGTGCTCGACGCCGACCCGGTCGCGACCTGCATGGTTGCCGCCCGGGTGCAAGAATCCGGACTGGATCCCAGGTCGTTTCACGGTGAGATGTGGAGTAGGGGCGGCCCGGACGAATCGTTGTGCTTCTACGGAGCGAACCTCGTCCCACTGCTCGGATCGGGCGACGACCTCCGGTCGTTCGCAGACCGTGCGTGCCGCGGCCCCCGATTGTGTTCCTCGCTGGTCGGGCGGGCCGAACTGACGCTGCCGCTGTGGGAGATGCTCGAGACCGACTGGGGCCCCGCCCGGGAGGTCCGCGGTGAGCAACCACTGCTGGCCACGTCGGTGCGCTCGTCTTTGCCACCCGATCCTCAGGTCCGTCTCGTTCGACCCGACGAGCTCGACGTGTATCTCACTGCGGCCGTCGCCATGTTCATCGAGGAAGTCGGAGTCGACCCCCGGCAGAACGACGGCGGCCGTGGATACAGACGCCGGATCTCGAGTCTCATTGCGGCGCAGCGCGCCTGGGCTCGATTCGAGGACGGCCGAGTGGTGTTCAAGGCCGAGATCGGATCGCAGTCGGCGACGGTGGGCCAGATTCAGGGCGTGTGGGTACACCCCGACCGGCGTGGACACGGTCTCGGTGCGTCCGGTACCGCCGCAGTGGTCGACTCGGTCGTTCGTCAGGGCCGCACCGCCAGCCTGTACGTCAACAGCTTCAACTACGTCGCCCGGCGGGCGTACGCGAAAATCGGGCTGACTCAGGTGGCAACCTTCACCACGGTATTGCTCGATTAGCTTGTCGCGAACCGCGTTTCGTTGCCATCGGTCAGGGGTGCGCCCTATTACGATGGGGCGCAATGAGATCACGTGGTGCAACCGAGATGCGGTATCGAGTCGGCGTGGTGCTGGCGATCGGAGCCGTGGTTGCTGCCTCGCTCACCGGGTGTACCCCGAAGCCCGACGGCCCGGAGCCCGCGGCCCAGGCATTTCTTGCCGCCTTCGAGTCCAATGACATCGCAGCCGCCGCAGCGGACACCGACAAGCCTGATGCTGCCGCCACCGCACTGACCGAGGCGTGGACCAATCTGCAGGCCGAGTCCTTGGACGCGCAGACGACGTCGGTGCAGGTCGACGGAGATACCGCCACAGTCGGTTACACGTACACGTGGCAGCTGCCGAAGGACCGGGTGTGGACCTACGACGGTCAGCTGAACATGGGGCGCAGCGAGGGCGACTGGGTGGTGCGCTGGACGGCGTCGGACATCCATCCCAAGCTCGGAGACACTCAAACCATGTCGCTGCGCTCGACGGCGGCCCCGAGGGCCCGCGTCAACGAGCGTTCCGGAACCGACGTTCTGGTGCCCGGTGTCGTGCATCGAATCAAGTTCGACGCAGCGAATGCGAACAATGTGGTGGCATCGGCGACTGCGCTGTCGACGCTGCTGACTCCGTTCGACGCGTCGATCACGGCTCAGTCCATCGTGGAGTCGGCCACCTCGGTCGACGGCGACTATCCGGTGGCGTTGCTGCGTGAGAGCGACTTTCAGCCCATCTCGGCCGCGCTCACCGAGATTCCCGGTGTCACGGCATCCGACGAGTCGGATCTGGTGTCCACCGACCCCACGTTCGCGCCGGATCTGGTGGGTCAGGTCAAGAAGGCCGTCATCGACGAGGTCGACGGTCAGGCGGGCTGGAGCGTGGTGACCAGCAACCGCAACGGCGTCGACGTCGACGTTCTGACCGATACTCCGCCGCAGCCCGCTCCATCCTTCTCGATCAGCCTCGATCGCAATATCCAGGTCGCGGCGCAGCGAGCAGTGAACGCGCGCACCGAGCAGGCGATGACGGTGGTCATTCAACCGTCGACGGGTGCGATCCTGGCGGTAGCGCAGAACCCGGCTGCCGACCGGGACGGACCGGTGGCGTCCGCCGGTCTCTACCCGCCCGGATCGACGTTCAAGATCATCACCGCCGGCGCTGCCATTTCGAGCGGACTGGCGACCCCGGGCAGTACCGTTCCGTGTCCGGGTCGCATCGAGATCGGCGAGCGCAGTGTGCCCAACTACAACGAGTTCGCGCTCGGCGACGTGACGATGAGTACCGCGTTCACTCGATCGTGCAACACCTCGTTCGCGAAACTGGCCAGCGAGATGTCGCCCGACGCGTTGACCGTCGCGGCATCTCAGTTCGGCGTCGGCCCGGATTACGACGTCGTCGGGCTGCCGACCGACTCGGGTTCGGTGCCCCCGGCGGACGAGCTCGTCCAACGGACCGAGGACGGCTTCGGGCAGGGCAAGGTGGTCGTCTCCACCTTCGGCATGGCCTTGGCCGCGGCGACGGTGGCCCACGGTTCGACTCCGGTGCCGAACCTGTTGGTGGGACGCGACACGGTGATCACCGGTGATCACCCGCCGATCGAACCGGCGATGGTCGACGGACTACGCGGGATGATGCGATCGGTGGTCACCAGCGGTACGGCCGAGCGCATCGCAGACCAGGGTGAGGTCTACGGAAAGACCGGTGAGGCCGAGGTCGAGGGCGGCTCGCACTCGTGGTTCGTCGGCTATCGAGGCGACATTGCGTTCGCCACGCTCGTGGTGCGCGGGGGCAGCTCGGACAACGCTGTCGCGGTGACCCGGGAGATGTTCGAGCAGCTGCCGCCGGGGTACTGAGAGCGACCGGCCGGTGCGGCGGGTCAGGACGTCACGATGCCCAGCCGACGGCACGCTACCACGGCTTCGTATCGGGTATGCGACTCGGTTTTTCGCATCACGCTCCGCAGGTACGACTTGACCGTTTCGGCACCGATCGACAGGCGCTGTGCAACCTCGATGTTGGTGCAGCCCAACGCAACCTGTGAGATCACGTCGATTTCGCGTGGTGTCAACAGGGGTGGAGACTGCGGTACGGTGCCGTCCGGCTGTATCTCTGTGGACGACACTCCCTGGCCGAGGGTCGCTGCCATGCGAGCAGTGACCAGATCGAGTCTGCGCCGGATCTTCTCGTCACCCACGGACCGAGCGAGATCGGCCAGCTCCTCGTGAACGCTGCGCAGTTCGGCGGCCCGCGACAGGTCCGATTCGACAATCGAACGGGTGGTCGCCAGTAGACGAACCCTGCGGTCGACCTCGTCGCGAACGGCGATCTCCTGCCCGAGGCGTCGCGCGGCTGCCGTCATGATGTCGCCGACGCGATCGCCGAGCGGGCCTCGCTCGCGTACCGCGGCATACATCACTATCCGAGCGACTCCCGCCACCACCACAGGCATCGCGAGGATCGATTTGAGGCCTTCGCCGAGCACCGGTCGATCGAAGTGATGGGTGATCGACATGGACGATCCGTAATCGCTCACGGCTGCCGGTCTGCGCTGCTCCATGACGCGTCCACCGAGGCCCGACCGGGGTGGGATGGCGAGTCCGTCGAGACCACGGGTGCGGGTGCCCTGGAACTCGCTCAGATACAGAGTCTCCGAAGAGACTTCGCCGCCGAACACGACGGGCACATTCGACGTTGCCGCCACCTGGCGTAGTTCGGCGCGCAGAGCGTCGCCGTCACGAGGGCGCAGCAGATTCGAATGAACCATGGTCCTTCCCTCCTTCGAGTCGGCAATCAGCGTCGGCAGTCGGCATTGAACGTGACCCAGATCATATCCGCTCGAGAGAACGATGATTCGATTGCCCGGGCATCCTGCGCTGGGCGGAGTGTCGGTACGGGGCCGACTACTCTGGGGCACATGTCTGTGACCGCCGAGAGCAAGCCCCGTCAGCCACTCGTACCAGGCGTCGTATCGCCCGTCCTCGCGGTGCCCAAGTCGATCGAGCGGCCCGAGTATGCGTGGAAGTCGACTGTCGCCGAAGGCAGCGAACCGTGGGTGCAGACTCCCGAGGTCATCGAGAAGATGCGGGTGGCATCGAAGATTGCGGCCAGGGCCCTACAGGAAGCGGGCCGGGCGGTGGCACCGGGAGTGACGACCGACGAGCTCGACCGCATCGCTCACGAGTACATGATCGATCACGGCGCATACCCGTCGACGTTGGGCTACAAGGGTTTTCCGAAGTCGTGCTGCACCTCGCTCAACGAGGTCATCTGTCACGGCATCCCCGACTCGACGGTGATCGAGGACGGCGACATCGTCAACATCGACGTCACCGCGTACATCGACGGAGTACACGGCGATACCAACGCAACGTTTTTGGCCGGCAACGTCTCCGAGGAGGCCCGCCTACTCGTCGAGCGCACGCACGAGGCCACCATGCGGGCCATCAAGGCCGTCAAGCCGGGTCGCGCACTGAACGTGGTGGGCCGCGTCATCGAGTCGTATGCGCACCGGTTCGGGTACGGAGTGGTCGAGGATTTCACCGGACACGGCATCGGTACCACCTTCCACAACGGTCTCGTCGTTCTGCACTACGACCAGCCGTCGGTGGACACCGTCATCGAGCCGGGAATGACCTTCACGATCGAACCGATGATCAACCTGGGCACGATCAACGCCGAGATTTGGGACGACGGCTGGACGGTGGTCACACACGACAAGAAGTGGACCGCGCAGTTCGAGCACACCCTTGTGGTCACCGAGACGGGCAGCGAGATTCTGACCCTGCCGTGAGCGGAGCCCGCGGAGTGAACAGAAAACCAATGCCGTGAGCGGAGCCTGCGGAGTGAACAGAAAAAAACGAATGCCGTGAGTCTGAAAGGTGCCCTGCTGGTTGCAGGGACGACGTCGGATGCTGGTAAGAGCGTGTTGGTTGCCGGTCTGTGTCGCATGTTGGCGAGACGGGGCGTGCGAGTGGCTCCGTTCAAGGCGCAGAACATGTCCAACAATTCGGTGGTCACGCTCGACGGCGGTGAGATCGGTCGGGCGCAGGCGATGCAGGCGGCGGCCTGCGGCCTCGAGCCGAGTGTCCGCTTCAATCCGGTGTTGCTCAAACCAGGAAGCGACCGGACCTCGCAGTTGGTGGTGCGCGGGCGCGCGGTGGCGCAAGTGAGTGCGAGCAACTACATCGAGCATCGGACAGCGCTGCGAACCGTGGTGGCCGACGAGCTGGCCTCTCTGCGTGCAGAATTCGATGTGGTGATCTGCGAGGGAGCGGGTTCGCCCGCCGAGATCAATCTGCGTGCAACCGATTTGGCCAATATGGGACTGGCGACGGCGGCTGCTCTGCCGGTGATCGTGGTGGGCGACATCGACCGCGGGGGAGTGCTCGCCCACCTGTTCGGCACTGTTGCCGTGCTGTCTCCGGAAGATCAGGCGCTCGTCGCGGGATTCGTGATCAACAAGTTTCGAGGCGATCCGGCGCTGTTGGCACCTGGTCTCGATCAGTTGCGTGCACTGACCGGGCGGCCGACGTACGGAGTCGTTCCGTTCGCGGACGGATTGTGGATGGATGCGGAGGATTCCCTCGGTACGGTTGCCGACGCTCCGGTGGGCAGGCCGCGTCCTCCCGTCGGGTCCCAGTGGCTACGGGTGGCGGCGGTGCGGTTGCCGAGAATCTCCAATACGACCGATGTCGAGGCGCTGGCGTGCGAGCCCGGAGTGTCGGTGCACTGGGTCACCGAGCCCTCTCGGCTCGACGATGTGGATCTGGTGGTCGTCCCCGGCAGCAAGTCCACGGTGTCGGATCTGGAGTGGTTGCGGCGCAGCGGTCTTGCTCGTGCCATTTCCGAGCGCGCCGCCGCGGGTCGGCCGGTTCTGGGTATCTGCGGCGGATACCAGATGCTCGGTCGAACCATCTCGGACGCGGTGGAGTCGGGTGTCGGTGTCGTCGAGGGGCTGGGTCTGCTCGATCTCGATATCGAGTTCGCAGCCGACAAGGTACTCGCGCAGGTGACGGGTCGGGCACAGCGGTTCAGCGCACATTCTTTGTCCGGGTACGAGATTCATCATGGACGAGTTGTTCGTAGCGGGGACGATGCACTGCTGACTGCAGCGTCGGGTGTTCGCGAGGGCAGTGTGCGTGGCAGCGTCGTCGGAACTCACTGGCACGGCCTTCTCGAGTCCGACGATTTCAGACGATCCTTCCTTGCCTGGGTAGCGGCGAAGTCGGGTCGCGAGGGATTTCTGGTGGCCCCTGCTACGTCGGTCGCGGCACTGCGGGAGCAGCAGTTGGACCTGCTGGCCGATCTTGTGGAAGATAACCTCGACGTCGACGCCGTACTCGATCTTATCGAGCACGGCGTCGACCCTGCGTTGAAAAAGATTGTCACGCAGTTGCTTTGAGAAGTCCGACCCAGCTGGCTGCGGACAGCACCGCGGTGATGATCAAGGGGATGATCACGAGCAGCAGGATGCGTGGGGTGTCGGTGAAGAAGCTTCCGACGTTGGGCCACCAATTCTGCCAGGTCACGAGTACCGAGCCGCCGCCGAAGAGCACGAGCGCACCGAGTCCGAGGGTGAACAGGCCATTGGTGCGGTAGCGCCGGTAGACGACGCCGATGAATGCGCCGATCCCGCCGATCAACAGCAATCCGGTCACCAGAGTTGCCCACTGTAGAACTTCGTTGTCGGTCGCATAGCGGGCGAGGCCGAACATGCGAAGCTTCTTCCCGAAGCCTCCCGTCGCGGCCTCGACTACCGACAACAGGTACACGATGGTGCCGATCGCGACCGATTGTGTGATACCCACGAGAGCTGTGGCACTGAGGAATTCGCGCCGTGTGACACTCAGGCCGAGCGCGTACGGAAAGCATTGTGTGATAGCGGTGATATAGAACGCGATCCCGAATCCGTACACGGAGAACACTCCACCGGTGAAGGTGAACTCGGATTCGTTCACGGGAACCACGAGGAAGATGCCGTACGTGATCACGAAGACGACCGCGAGAATTCCCAGTGGCCACGCGAATGTGGTTGCCCAGGAGGTGTTGTGGATTCGAGCGACGTTCAGTATTCGTTTCATGACGCTGCCTCCTCGCTTGCGACATTGGTGCGTTCGATGATCAACTGCTGCAATGGAATTGCTTCGATAGTGAGCCCCGCTGCGGCACCGTCCGATTTTTGTCTGTCGGTGAGTCGGCCGTCGATCGTCGCCCGCGCGCTGGCTCCGAGGCTGGTTCGGTGCAGAGTTCTGTGTCCCGAGATGAACGAGTCGACCGCCTTGGCGGGACCGGTGATCTCGAATGCGCCCTCGCGCAGCGCATCCGAGTCGGCGTCGAGCACGATTCTGCCCTTGTCGATGAGGATCACGTGTTCGATCAGATCACTGACCTCGTCGATCAAATGGGTGGACAGGATCACTGTCCTGGGATTCTCGGCGTAGTCGGCCAGCAATCTGTCGTAGAACATGTGACGCGAGACCGCGTCCAGGCCCAAGTAGGGCTCGTCGAAAAAGGTCAGTGGTGCACGCGACGCGAGTCCGATGACGATTCCGAGAGCCGACGTCATTCCTCGCGAGAGCTTCTTGATCTTGCGGCCCAGGGGCAGGTCGAAGTCCCGCAGTAATTCGGCCGCGAAGTCGTCGTCCCAGTGCGGAAGAATGTGGGATGCCTGCGAGATGGCGTTCTTCACCTTCAGATCGTCCGGATACTTCTGGCTTTCCTTGACGAAGCACACGTGACTCAGGGCATGTGGGTTCTCCCACGGCCGCTGTCCGAGTACCGACACTTCGCCGGCGCTCTGGCGCATCTGCGCGGTCATCATCTGCATGACGGTGGTCTTGCCCGCGCCGTTGCGGCCGAGAAAGCCGTAGATCTTGTTCCGTTCTATCTCGAAACTGACATCGTCGACAGCGGTGAACGTGCCGAACTTCTTGGTCAGGTGAGTGGCCGACGCGGCGATGGTGCCGGGTTCGCCGATCGAGCCGAGAGTGTGGACGCTCATCGTGCTGCCTCCCAGTTGTCGAGCATGGTCTTGAGTTCGTCGACGGTCATGCCGAGCTTGCGTGCCTCGGTGACCAACGGATCGATGTACTGACGGGCGAAGAGGTCGCGGCGACGGAACCGGAGAGCGTCGCGAGCCCCTGTGGTGACGAACATGCCGATTCCTCGCTTCTTGTAGACGACGCCGTCGGCGACGAGTTTGGCGAGCCCCTTGCCCGCGGTTGCCGGATTGATTCGATGGAACGCGGCGAGCTCGTTCGTCGAAGGGACCTGCTCTTCCTCGGCCAACGATCCGTCGATGATGGAGTTCTCGACGAGCTCGGCGATCTGCAAGAAGATCGGCCTGCCCTCGTCCATCAGAACTGCCGCCGATGCGTGGAGGTTGATTGCCTCACTGGTTCATTACTCATGTAACTAACCATAGAACCGATGCGGAGCATGCGCAAGAGGCAGTACCGTCGTCGTCATGGAGTTCACGCATGTGAGTGCTGCGGGCGGGCAATGTTCGGTGCGAGTGGCGGGCCCCGACAGCAGGCACGCCGTCCTGTTGCTTCCCGACGCAGGTGATCCGGTGGATGTGTACGACGCAGTCAGTGAACGGCTGCACAACTCGGATCTGAAAACCGTTGCGCTGGAAAGCATCGACGGCGTGAGCGACGAGGCCATCCTGGCTGTTCTCGACGAGCTGAAGCTCTCGTGGGTGCACCTCGTCGGCAGCGGCGCGGGCGCAGAACCTGCGTGGACGCTGGCCGCGAAAACCTTCGGACGGTTCGCCAGCCTGATCGCGGTGAACCGTTGCCACCCCGCAATCGCGGACGAGCAGGGCACCGTCCGCGCGGCGGATTGCCCCCCTGTCGAGCTACCGACGACATTGCTCGTCGGGTCCTCGTTGGGTCGCGCATCCGCCGACGCGAGTGGCCGGTTCGTCTACTCGGATTTCCGAGTGGTTCAGCTCGACGGGGCCCGGAACATCCCCGTCGACGCATCGGCCGAGCTGGCCACCGAGATCGTGCTCCGCACCAGTCCCTGGTAGACGGTCGAAATTACAGTTCGAGACCGAGCAGAGCGTTCTCGACCACCTCGGGCAGTCCTGGATGAATCCAGTACTGGCCCCGAGCCATGTCCTGGGCAGACAACCCGAAGCTCATGGCCTGGATGAGTGGCTGAATCACCGTGGGTGCCTGTGCGCCGATGATGTGAGCTCCGAGGATCTTGCCGGTCCCCTTTTCGGCAATGATCTTGCACAGACCTTCGCTGTCCTCCATCGCCCAGCCGTAGGCGACGTCGCCGTAGTTCTGCACTTTGACGGTGATGTCCAACCCCGCGTCGCGGGCTTGTTCCTCGGTCATGCCCACCTCGGCGATCTGTGGATCGGTGAACACCGCCGCAGGAACGAACCGATGGTCGTACTCGCGCAGTGTCGAGGTGTCGCCGTGCCACGCGTCCTGCAGCAGGTTGTACTGCACGGCCCGAGCTTCCTGGTTGGCCACGTGCTTGAGCTGGTAAGGGGACGAGACGTCGCCGAGTGCGAACACTCCCTCGGCCGTGGTGCGGCCGAATTCGTCCACCACGATGCGGCCCTCGTCATCGAGCTCGATGCCTGCCGTGCCCAGATCGAGTCTGTCTCCGTTCGGTTCCCGGCCCACGGCGACGAGAAACGCGTCGCCCAGGACCTTGGTGCCGTCGGCCAGTTCGACGCCGTGCAGCGTCCCCTCGGTCACAGCACGGGTCTCGCCGGCGTCGAGATGGACGTCCCACTTGGCGCGCGCCAGTTCGGTGAAGCGCTTGGAGATATCGGCGTCGAGCGCGCGTAGGAGCCCGTCCTTCCTGGCGACGATCGAGACCTTGGACCCGAGGGCCGAGAACACGTGCGCGAATTCTGCTGCGATGTAACCGGATCCGAGAATCACCAGATGCTCGGGAAGCTCCGGCAGTCGCATCACGTCACTGTTGGTGTGATAGGAGACACCCGAATCGGCAATGGCCTGTGGCACCGTCGGACGTGACCCGGCCGCAATGACAACCTGGTCGGCGGTGATGACGGTGCCGGTGCCGGTGTCGATCGTGCGGGGGCCGACGAACGTCGCGTGGCCCTCGAACAACGTGACGTTGGGGCTGCCCTCGGCGCGGTATCGCTTACCGCCCTCGGAGATGGGGTCGATCCGTCCGAAGACGCGGTCGACGATGTCCCGCCAGCGCACCGCGTCGACGTGGGCGTCGACTCCGTACTTCGCCGAGTCTCGCACCGTCCGAGCGACTTCGGCTGCATAGACGAACATCTTGGTGGGGATGCACCCGACGTTGAGGCACGTGCCACCGAACGTGGAATTCTCCTCGAGCAGAGCGATCTTCTTGTTGTCGAAGCGTGAATCGGCGATCGAGTTTCCCGATCCGGAGCCGATGATCGCGATGTCGAAATGCTCGGTCATGAAATGTGCCCGCTCTCGCTGTGGTCCTTGCCCGACGCATGGTCGGTGCTCTCTCCTCGGTGCAACCACTCGAGCCATTCGTCCATTTCCTCGAATGCCCGTACCCGTGGGCCCTCGGTGGACAGAAACACGTCGTGGCGGGCTCCCTCGATGGGCACGATCGTCGTACGGTCGCCCAGGCAACCGGCCCACCGCGCGATCTGTCGAACGTCCAGAACGGCATCCGCGGCGTCGACGGCCGAGCTGTAACGGCGGGAGAAGTGCGTCACCTTCGACCGAAGAATCAGCGAGGGAATGCCGATGTCGAGGCCCCGGTGCAGCTCGGCGTGTCCGTGGCGGACAGCGCGAATCCACCCGAAGGTGATGGGAAAGCCCGCGAGCGGTTTCCAGTCGAGGTCGTAGTCCCATTCGCCGTTCTCCGACGCAGCGAGCGACAGCCCGTATGTGTCGAGCCCGCTACCGGGGACCTGCGTCTTGGATCGGAATCGGCCGATCACATCGATCGCTGCGGTGCCGACACTGCGAATGGCGGGTGGGCCCTGCAGGTCGAACCACGGGCTGTTGAGAACGACTCCTGCCAAGCCCGATCCGGCCGACCCGCCTTCCTGACGGTTGAGGCGGTTCAGCCACAGGGGGAGAACGAGGCCGCCCGTGGAGTGCGCCATCAGCAGCACCGAGGCGTCCGCGCGCTCGGCTCGTACCAGGCTCAGTGCTTCGTTCAACTCGGCGTCGTACATCGCCAGATCGGTCACGAAATGCGCAGTCTGGCCCTCGCGGCGCGAACGCCCGCACTTACGCAGGTCGAGGGCGTAGAACGCGTATCCCTTCGCCGCGAAGTGCTCGGCGATGTGTCGCTGGAAGAAGTAGTCGGTGAAACCGTGAACGTAGATCACCGCACGCTCGAAGTTCGAGGCACCGGACGGTTGATACCGCACCAGAGTGGCCTCGACCTGCCCCTCTCCGTCCGGATCGTCACCGAGTGGAATGGTCGTCTGTTCGTAGCCGTCGCCGAGGACGTCGGGCACCCAGGTAGTCACAGATCACAACTGTAGTGGGCGCCGTGAGCGGCGTCCGAGGAGCACAATCGAGAGCAGGTTGACGTGGTGTCCGATGGGGTAGGCCCAGCTAGTAACCTGACCGCATCGGGTGAATAGCCCTCTACAGCAGAGTTCTCCGGTCGAGACCTCCACAGACAAGGAAGTCGATTCTCCAGTGTCCAAAGAAGAGCAGGGTAAGCGGATCAAGACCGACGTCGTTCTGGTCGGTGCCGGAATCATGAGCGCCACCCTCGGTGCGCTGCTCCGTCAGCTCGAGCCGAACTGGTCGATCGACGTCTACGAGCGCCTCGATGCTGCCGCGGCCGAGAGCAGCGACGCGTGGAACAACGCGGGTACCGGCCACTCGGCACTGTGCGAGTTGAACTACACGCCGCAGAACAAGGACGGCAGCGTCGACATCGCCAAGGCGCTCAACGTCAACGAGCAGTTTCAGGTCTCGCGTCAGTTCTGGGCCCACGGTATCGAGACCGGCGTGCTCTCCGACGCCAAGAACTTCATCAACCCCATTCCGCACGTGAGCTTCGTGCACGGAGCAGACAACGCGAAGTACCTGCGCGCGCGGTACGAGGCGCTCGTCGGCAACCCGCTGTTCGCCGGAATGGAGTTCATCGATTCCAAGGACGAGTTCTCGGCGCGACTGCCGTTGATGGCGAAGGGCCGCGACTTCTCCGATCCGGTAGCGCTGAACTGGAGCCAGGAGGGCACCGACGTCGACTTCGGCGCACTTACCAAGCAGCTGCTCAACTACCTCTCGTCCG
Source organism: Rhodococcus sp. WWJCD1 (assembly GCF_002258735.1). Classification (NCBI taxonomy): domain Bacteria; kingdom Bacillati; phylum Actinomycetota; class Actinomycetes; order Mycobacteriales; family Nocardiaceae; genus Rhodococcus; species Rhodococcus sp. WWJCD1. The sequence goes on along the minus strand of NZ_NOXY01000031.1, from coordinate 145,696 downwards.
CGGGCGGCACCGTGCACTTCGGCCACGATGTGCGCAACATCACCAAGCAGTCCGACGGCACGTGGGACGTCAAGGTCGCAAACCAGCGGACCGGAGCCAAGAAGACCGTCAACGCCAAGTTCGTGTTCGTCGGCGCAGGCGGCGGAGCACTGCACCTGCTGCAGAAGTCCGGCATCGCGGAGATCAAGGGATTCGGCGGCTTCCCGGTCAGCGGCGAGTGGCTGCGGTGCACCAACCCCGAACTGATCGAGCAGCATTCGGCCAAGGTGTACGGCAAGGCCTCGGTGGGCGCGCCTCCCATGTCCGTGCCGCACCTCGACACTCGGGTGATCAACGGTGAGCAGGGTCTGCTGTTCGGCCCGTACGCCGGCTGGTCGCCCAAGTTCCTCAAGCAGGGCAAGATCACCGACCTGCCCGGCTCGGTCAAGCCCGGCAACCTGATGTCGATGCTCGGCGTCGGTGTGACCGAACTCGGGCTCGTCAAGTACCTCGTCAGCGAGCTGGCGCAGTCGCAGGCGGATCGGGTGGAGACTCTGCGAGAGTTCGCCCCCTCGGTCATCGGTAAGGACTGGGAGCTCGTCACCGCAGGTCAGCGAGTGCAGGTCATCCGCAAGAAGGGCCGCGGCGGTGTGCTCGAGTTCGGCACCGCTGTGGTCAACGCTGCGGACGGCACGATTGCCGGATTGCTCGGTGCCTCGCCCGGTGCGTCCACCGCCGTCCCGGCCATGCTGGACGTGCTCCAGCGGTGCTTCGGCGACAAGTACGACGCGTGGCAGCCCAAGCTCAAGGAAATGGTCCCGTCGCTGGGGGTCAAGCTGGCCCAGAACAGCTCGTTGTTCGACGAGGTCTGGGCCTGGACCTCGAAGACACTGGAGCTGGAAAACTCGCGTGAGCTCGCACAGCCCACGGGTGTGTGATAGCAAAAGGTATGAATACGCAAGCAGCAGCTCTCAAACGATCATGGGCACTAGACCTGTCCAACAACACGTTGTACGACCTGTTGAAGCTGCGTGTCGAGGTGTTCGTGGTCGAGCAGGCATGTGCTTATCCGGAGTTGGACGGGCGTGACCTGCTGACCGAGACACGACACTTCTGGCTCGAACGAGACGGCGAGGTGGTGTGCACGCTCCGTCTGCTCGAGGAGCACGACGACGGGGAGAAGGCCTTCCGCATCGGTCGCCTGTGCACCCAGCGCTCGGCCCGAGGGCAGGGCCACACCACGCGGATCCTGCGGGCCGCGCTGGCCGAGGTCGGCTCCGCGCCGTGCCGCATCAATGCTCAGAGCTACCTCGTCGACATGTATGCCAAGCACGGCTTCCTGCCCGACGGTGAGGAAGTTCTCGAGGACGGTATTCCGCACACCCCGATGCGTCGGGGCGGCGGCACCGCCTGGAGCGAGGCCTGACCTTCCGCATTACTCGACAATCGGTGAGGTCGTTCCGCAGGCTCCACTCCCGGAACGAATGCCACACACGGACCTACCGTGTGTGGCATTCGTTCGTTCGGCGGTAGTGTTCCGTTCGAAGTCGGTTGCGGAGAAGTCCTGTACGAATCAGGCGCGGTCCCGCCACTGTGTTCAGGAGTTTCTTCGAGTAAGCAGATTCTCCTGTCAGCCAGATCGCCGCCCGGCTTCGCGTTTTTCTACCGAACGCCCGGCGCGGAACTCCGGGCACGAAGGGACATAGCTGTGCAGCAAGGTGGAAGTGTTCCCGAACCGGGATATCCGTTCAGTGCGATCGTCGGTCAGGACCAACTGCGCCTGTCGTTGATTCTGTGCGCCGTGCATCCCGGCATCGGCGGTGTGCTGGTCCGCGGCGAGAAGGGCACCGCCAAATCGACGGTGGTGCGTGCGCTCGCGACGCTGCTGCCGGCAGTGGACGACGAGGACGGATCCCGACCGGCAAAGCTCGTCGAGCTTCCGGTGGGAGCCACCGAGGATCGAGTGGTCGGGTCCATCGACCTCGAAAAGGTGCTGCGTGACGGCGAACGCGCCTTCCAGCCCGGCCTGCTCGCAGCTGCGCACCGCGGAGTTCTCTACGTCGACGAAGTGAATCTGCTGCACGATCATCTGGTCGACGTACTGCTCGACGCGGCCGCAATGGGCCGCGTACACGTCGAGCGCGACGGTGTATCACATTCGCACCCAGCACAATTCGTCTTGGTCGGCACGATGAACCCCGAGGAGGGTGAGCTGCGACCGCAGCTGCTCGACCGGTTCGGTCTCGCAGTGGACGTGACGGCCTCGCGCGATGTGGATGTTCGGATGAACGTCGTCCGCCGCCGGATGAACTACGAGCGCGATCCGCACGCGTTCGCGGCCCAATTTCGCGACGACGACATCGCGGTGGCCGAGCAGATTCTGGCCGCCCGGAAGATCCTCGACGATGTGGAGTTGAGCGACAAGGAACTTCGGCGCATCGCTGCGTTGTGCGCGTCGTTCGACGTCGACGGCATGCGCGCCGATCTGGTGCTGGCACGCACTGCGTCCGCCCACGCCGCGTGGCGGGGCGCGAGCGAGGTGGCAGAGGAAGACGTACGGGTCGCTGCAGAACTGGCGCTACCGCATCGGCGTCGACGCGACCCGTTCGACGAGCCGGGCATCGACGACAAGCAGTTGGACGACGCCATGCGCGACGCCGCGGAACAGGCAGAGCAGCAACCGGATCCAGATCCAGACCCGACGCCCGACGGCGACGGGGGAGCGCCGGTGCCGGACAGTGCCGAAGGGACCGAGCGTTCGGAGTCGTCCCCGTCGTCGCCCGACACCGAGACCTCGGGCACCCCTGAGCCACAGCCCTCTGGAACGGGCAAGAACAAGCAGGCAGGAACTCCGGGTGCCCAGTTCAAGGCCCGGCTGCTCGAGGTTCCCGGAGTAGGAGAGGGCGCGCCGGGTCGACGCTCGCGGTCACGCTCCTCGCACGGGCGGTCGGTGCGGCCCACTGTCGAGCGAGGCAAAGGCCTGCATCTGATCGGCACGTTGTTCGCCGCCGCCGAGCATCAGGTCGTCCGCGGCCGTACCTCCGGCCGGCTGAAGCTCGAGCCTGCAGATCTTCGGGGCGCGATCAAGGAGGGGCGCGAGGGCAACTTGATCGTCTTCGTCGTCGATGCCTCGGGATCGATGGCTGCACGAGATCGACTCTCGGCGGTGACCGGTGCGGTGCTGTCACTGTTGCGCGATGCGTATCAACGCCGTGACAAGGTCGCCGTCATCACCGTGCGCGGCAAGGAAGCCGAGACGGTATTGCCGCCCACGTCTTCGGTGGATGTGGCCGTGACGCGGTTGCGCAACATGAAGACCGGTGGTCGGTCTCCGTTGGCGCAGGGATTTCTGAAGGCGCGGGATCTGGTTCTGCGAGAACGGGTTCGAGACCCGCTGCGCCGCGCGCTGGTGGTTGCGCTGACCGACGGCCGAGCGACCGGAGGTACCGACCCTGTCGGCCGAGCGCGCATTGCCGCAGGACGTATCGCGTCGGACAAGATCGCCTCGGTCGTCGTCGACTGCGAATCGGGAATGGTCCGTCTCGGCCTGGCCGCCGATTTCGCAGCCCGTCTCGGTGGTGGCTACGTGGCGCTGGAGGATCTGTCGGCCGAACAGGTCACCGCCGTCGTCCGCGCAGCGGCGTAGGGGCGCGCGATGCCTCAGGGTGTACCCGCTCCCGGCACCGTTCCGCAGGACGGACTCACGACGCGTCAGCGCCGCAATCTGCCCGTCCTCGCCGTTCATACCGGCCCGGGCAAGGGGAAATCGACCGCTGCGTTCGGCATGGCGTTGCGGGCGTGGAACCAAGGGTTCGACGTCGGAGTGTTCCAGTTCGTCAAGAGTGCCAAGTGGAAAGTCGGCGAGGAAGCAGCGTTCAGGACTCTCGGCGACCTGCACGAGAGCACCGGTGTCGGCGGAGCCGTCGAGTGGCACAAGATGGGCGAGGGCTGGTCGTGGACTCGAAAGAAGGGCAGCGACGTCGACCACGCCGAGGCGGCAGCAGAGGGCTGGCGGGAGATCGCCCGGCGGATGGAGCAGGAGTCACACCGCTTCTACGTGTTGGACGAGTTCACCTACCCGCTCAAGTGGGGTTGGGTCGATGTCGCGGAGGTGGTCGAGGTTCTGACCCATCGACCGGGCAACCAACACGTCGTCATCACCGGACGGGATGCGCCCCGTGAGCTGATCGAGGCCGCGGATCTCGTCACCGAGATGGCCAAGGTCAAGCACCCGATGGATGCCGGCCGCAAAGGACAGCGAGGCATCGAATGGTGACTCCGTCGTGCCCCGCCGTGGTCATTGCGGCCCCCGCTTCGGGCAGCGGAAAGACGACGGTGGCCACCGGGCTGATGGGCGCACTACGTGCTGCCGGCCGAAAGGTCGCACCGTTCAAGGTGGGTCCGGATTACATCGACCCCGGCTATCACGGTCTGGCGGCCGGGCTGCCCGGACGCAATCTCGATGCGGTCATGGTGGGTGCCGATCGAATCGGGCCTCTCTTTCGGCACGGCAGCCGGGGCTGCGACATCGCGGTCGTCGAAGGAGTCATGGGACTGTTCGACGGCAAGATCGACATGACCGGCCCCGGGGAGGCGTCCGCCGAGGGATCGACCGCACGGGTGGCGGCGATGCTCGGTGCCCCGGTCATTCTTGTGGTCGATGCCCGCGGCCACAGTCAGTCGCTCGCGGCTGTGCTGCACGGGTTCTCGACGTTCGACCCCAGCGTCCGCATCGGCGGGGTGATCCTCAACCGGGTCGGCAGCGAACGCCACGAGGATGTGCTGCGTCGAGCGTGTGAGCGGGTGGGTGTGCCGGTGCTCGGCGCGTTGCCGAGAATGAGCGAATTGGTTGTGCCGTCACGACATCTGGGCCTGATCACCGCCGTCGAGCACGGTGGTGCCGCCACCGATGCGGTCGACGCGATGAGCGCGCTGGTGGCGCAGTTCGTCGATGTAGAGGCAGTGAGCGCCTTGGCTCGCTCGTCGATACTCGCGCCGGAGTGGGATCCGGTAGACGAGGTTCGTAGGTCCGAAGGATCGCCGGTCGTCGCGGTGGCAGGTGGTCCAGCATTCACCTTCGGCTACACCGAGCATGTGGAACTTCTGCGCGCAGCCGGGGCCGACGTCGCTGTGTTCGACCCACTTCGCGACGGATTGCCCACCGGTACAGCAGCAGTCGTGCTGCCCGGTGGATTCCCGGAGGAACACGCTGCCGCGCTGGCAGCGAACGAACTGTTGCTGACCGACATCAGGACGGCCGCGGCCAGGGGTCTGCCCGTTCACGCAGAATGCGCCGGATTGCTCTATCTGGCGACACAATTGGACGGTCATGCAATGGCAGGCGTCATCGACGTCGACGCGGAATTCGGGAACACGCTCACTCTCGGGTATCGAGACGCGGTCGCCCTCGAGGCGTCGTCTCTGTTCGACGCGGGAACCCGTGTCACCGGCCACGAGTTCCATCGCACGAAGCTCGTCGCAGTGCGCGAGCCCGCCCCGGCGGCCTGGGGTTGGCATCGGCAGCGACCGGACGGCAGAACCGCCGCTCGCGAAGGCTTCGTCCGCGGCGGAGTGCACGCGTCCTACCTGCACACACACGCTGCGGGCAATCCCGAGTCCATCACTCGATTCGTTTCCGCCGCAGTCGATTACGCGCGCGTCTAGGGCTCGTCGACGATGCGGGTCGTGGTCGGAATCGGTGCCCGGTCGGGTGTTGGGGCCGACGAGATCGTGCGCGTGATCTCGACCGTCCTGCAACCGAATTGGCGCGTCGAGGCCATCGCCTCGATCGACCGGAAAGCGGATCTGGTGGCGGCGGTGGCGTCGAGCATGGGGGTTCGGGGGGTGACCTACTCGGCCGATGAACTGTCGACCGTCGTCACGCCCACCGTGTCGGTCCGAGTGCTGCGTGCCGTCGGAAGTGCCAGCGTCGCCGAAGCAGCGGCACTGCTGGCCGGCGGTTCGACGGAGTTGACGGTACCCAGGTTCGGTCTGGACGGTGTCACCGTTGCCGTTGTCGAGCTCTGCCTTGACGGTGGACAGGGGGGTCGGGCCATCCTGTAGGTATGACCGAGACGATGAAAGCCGTTGCCTACACCCGCTCGCTCCCGATCGACGATCCCGCCAGCCTCACCGATGTGGTTGTCGACGTGCCGAGCGTGCGACCGAGGGACATATTGGTAGATGTCAGAGCCGTGTCGGTGAACCCGGTGGACGTCAAGGTCCGCGCAGGCAACGACCCGCACGGCGAACCGAAAGTCCTCGGGTTCGACGCGGCCGGTGTTGTGCGTGCCGTCGGTGCCGACGTCTCACTGTTCACCCCGGGCGACGAGGTCTACTACGCGGGCGACCTCGGCAGACCCGGGACCGACTCGGAGTTGCATGCGGTGGACGAACGGATCGTGGCGAAGAAGCCGACCACTCTCGATTTCGCAGAGGCCGCGGCGTTGCCACTCACTGCGATCACTGCCTGGGAAGGATTGTTCGACAAACTCCGCATCACTGCCGAGTCCACCGGCACGTTGCTGATGGTGGGGGCCACCGGTGGCGTCGGATCTCTGGTGCTGCAATTTCTTCGGGTTCTCGCTCCCCGAGTGAGGGTGATCGCGACAGCAGCGGACGAGGATGCGGAGAAGTGGGTCCGTTCTCTCGGCGCAGCCGAGGTGGTGAACCATCGGCGCGATCTTCGGGGCGACGTACGTCGAGTCGCTCCGGACGGCATCGACTACGTGTTCACTGCTCATTCCTCCGGCCAGGTCGAGATCTATGCGGACCTGTTGACGCCGTTCGGCCAGATTGTGGCAATCGACGATCCCGAGACCCTCGATGTTCTCCCGCTCAAGACGAAGGCGATCTCGTGGCACTGGGAGTTCATGTTCGCGCGTCCGATGCACGACGCTTCGGATCTTGTTCGCCAGCACGAGTTGTTGACCAGGGTGGCCGAGCTCGTCGACGCGGGTGCGGTGCGGACAACTGTCACGACTGTCCTGTCTCCTATCGATGCCGAGCAGCTGCGCGAAGCGCATCGGTTGGTCGAGACCGGGCACGTACGGGGAAAGGTCGTGGTGGCGGCCCGCTCGTGAGGACCGATCCGCGCCACTGACTGGCGAAAGCGGGCCGACGCAGGCAATGTGGATCCAATGACTTCCGACAGCCTTGTCCTGCTCGGCCCGATCGTCCGGTACGTCGGCACCGAGACCGCGACCCTGTGGTTCGAGATGGCCGAAGCGTCGACCGTAACGGTCGTCACCGATGCCGGCGTCCGCGCGGCGGAACGCACGTGGGGTGTCCACGGCCACCACTACGCGCTGGTTCCACTCGAAGGCCTGCCCGCCAATTCCGCGGTCTATTACGAGGTGTTCGTCGATGAGCGCAAGGTCTGGCCGCGTGAAGGCCACACTGCGGCCATCCACACTGTCGACGCCCAGGGACCCGTCACATTGGCCTTCGGATCGTGCCGGCGAGGTGACAACTACAGCGAGGAATCTCTGAAGCAGATCGGAGCCGACGCGTTGGCCGGACTGGGCAACGCCTTGATCGAGGAGGATCCGAGTCGGTGGCCGCAGGCATTGCTGCTTCTCGGTGATCAGGTCTACGCCGACGACCCGTCGCCCGAGATCGTCGAACGGCTGCAGGCTCGGCGTCGATCCGGCGAGGGCCCGCGGAGTGCCGTCGGAACCGACGCGGAGAACGAGATCTGCGACTTCGAGGAGTACTCGTGGCTGTACAGGGAGTCGTGGGGACTGGAGCCGGTACGGACACTGATGGCGAGCATCCCGTCGTGCATGATCCTCGACGACCACGATCTGCGGGACGATTGGAATTCGTCCGCGTCCTGGCGTCGGGACATCGAAACTCGGCCGTGGTGGAACGATCGCGTGATCGGCGCGTACTCGTCGTACTGGGTGTACCAGCACCTGGGCAATCTGTCGCCGAAGGAATTGGCGCAGGACGAGATGTACGCCGCGGTCCGGTCCGCTGCCAGTGACGCGGATCGCGAGAAGTTGTTGGCCGATTTTGCATTACGGATCGACCGCAATCCCGAGACGGGGCGCTGGAGCTTCTACCGCGATTTCGGTGACACGCGTCTGATCATGATCGATTCGCGGTGCTCGCGAAATCTGGATCCGAACAACCGAGAGATGGTGGACGAGAAGGAGTGGGCGTGGGTACGCGAGCGCGCGCTCGAAGCCACTCCGCGACACCTGCTGTTCGGTTCTTCGCTGCCCTACCTCATGCTGCCCGCTCTGCACTACCTGGAACAGTGGAACGAGGCTGTGGCGCAGGGGAGTTGGGGTTCCATGCCGGCGAAGGTGGCCGAGAAGATGCGGATCGGCCTCGACCTCGAACACTGGGCGGCGTTCACCAATTCGTTCAACGACATGGCGGCGTTGACGCGTGAGCTCTCCCGCGGTGAGAACAAGCCTGCGTCCATCATGTGGCTGTCCGGCGACGTGCACTGCTCCTACGTGGCGAACGCGAACTTCGGTGTCGGTGGGCGAGATGTGCCTGCCACCTATCAACTGACCATGTCTCCGTTCCGCAATCCGCTCGATCTCCCTATCCGCGCGGTCAACAAGCTGGCCATCAAACGTCCAGCAGCTCGGATCCTGTCGAAACTCGCTCGAGCTGCGCACGTGGGCCCCTCGGGAGTCGAATGGGAAGCGGAGGCGGGACCGTGGTTCGACAACGGCGTCATGTTGCTGACCCTGCACGGTGATTCGGCGCGGTTGCAGGTGCGCCATGCTCACGTCGACGATGCCGGTGAGCAGGTTCTGACCGAGACGTCGACCCTGGCCCTCGCCTAGAGAAGACTTGGCCCTCGCCTGAAGATACGGGCGCAGTGGTAAACGATTGGCCATCGCGGTGCCGATGAGGTTGGCTGGTTCGTTGTGGCCCACCTCGAACTCAACGACATCGTGTATTTCCTGCCCGACGGCAGGCAGCTGTTGAACGGAGTCGGATTTCGAGTGGGCGACGGTGCCAAGACGGCATTGATCGGCCCGAACGGAACCGGCAAGACGACGCTGACGCGGATCATCGCCGGCGACGAGACCGCCGACGAGGGTTCGGTGTCGAGTTCCGGCTCGCTCGGAGTGATGCGACAGTTCGTCGGCCAGTTGCGCGACGACTCGACCGTGCGCGACCTGCTGCTCTCGGTTGCGTCGCCGGCCGTCCGCGCGGCGGCTGCGGCACTCGACGACGCCGAGAACACGATGATCGAGATCGACGACGAGAAGACCCAGATGAAGTACGCCCAGGCACTGTCGGATTGGGGTGACGTCGGCGGTTACGATCTCGAGCCGTTCTGGGACAAGGTCACCACCGCCGCACTTGGCATGCCGTTCGACCGGGCCAAGTGGCGTGCCGCATCGACGCTCAGTGGCGGTGAACAGAAGCGTCTGGTGCTCGAAGCACTCTTCGCCGGGCCCGACAACCTGTTGCTGCTCGACGAGCCGGACAACTACCTCGACGTGCCGGGCAAGCGTTGGCTCGAGGCGACCATTCGCGACTCGGACAAGTCGGTGCTGTTCATCAGCCACGATCGTGAGCTGATCGCCAACGCTGCGAATCGGATCGTCACCCTCGAACCGGGAGTGAGCGGTGCTACGTCCTGGGTGCACGGTGGGGGATTCGCGACCTATCACGCCGCCCGCGAGGACCGGAATGCTCGGCTCGACGAATTGCGGCGGCGGTGGGACGAGGAACTGGTCAAACTTCGTGCGCTGGTGTTGCGACTGCGTGAGAAGGCGAAGTTCAACGACGGGGTGGCCGCCCGATACCACGCGTCCCAGACCCGTTTGGCCAAGTTCGAAGAGGCCGGACCCCCGGAGGCGGTGCCGCTGAAGCAGCACGTCACCGTTCGACTACGAGGCGGTCGGACGGCCAAACGAGCGCTGGTGTGCACTGCTCTGGAACTGACCGGTCTGATGAAGCCCTTCGACACCGAAATCTGGTATGGAGACCGCGTTGCGGTGTTGGGGTCCAACGGTTCCGGCAAATCGCACTTTCTGCGGCTGCTCGCCAACGGTGGCACCGATCCGGAGAAGGAGCACGAGCCGGTCCAGGAACTGGCACTCGACCCGGTGCCCCATACCGGCACGGCGGTCCTCGGTGCGCGCGTGCGTCCGGGACTGTTCGCGCAGACACACACTCGCCCGGACCTTGCGGGCAACACGTTGCTCGACATCTTGCACATGGGCAACGAACACCGTGACGGCATGGGGCGGGAGGCCGCGGGCCGGGCACTGGACCGCTACGGTCTGGCCCGTGCTGCCGAGCAGTCCTACGACAATCTCTCGGGCGGTCAACAGGCCCGCGTGCAGATCCTGCTTCTCGAACTCTCGGGCGCAACGCTGTTGCTGTTGGACGAGCCGACCGACAACCTCGACCTCATGTCCGCCGACGCCCTGGAGGACGCGATCGCGGCGTTCGAAGGCACGGTGATCGCGGTCACTCACGACCGCTGGTTCGCCCGCAGTTTCGACCGATTTCTGGTGTTCGGCAGTACCGGGCAGGCTTACGAATCCGGTGAGCCCGTATGGGACGAAAAGCGAGTGCAGCGCGCGCGGTAGCGTTTCTTCCCGTGAACGCGACTGACTCTCCCTATCTGGTCGGCCTGAATCTGGACGGTCGACGCGTCGTCGTGGTCGGAGGCGGCACCGTCGCGCAGCGCCGATTGCCGCTGCTCATCTCCTCCGGCGCCGTGGTGCACGTGATCACTCGCGAGGCCACGCCTGCTGTCGAGGCCATGGCGACCGCGGGCCAGGTGACGCTCGAGTTGCGCGACTACCGCGAGGGTGACCTCGCCGACGCCTGGTACGCCATCGCCTGCACGGACGAGGCCGACACCAATGTCGCCATCGTCGCCGAGGCCACCGCGTCCAAGATCTTCTGCGTCCGAGCCGACATCGCCAAGGACGGAACGGCGGTCACTCCGGCCTCGGCCGAGTGGGACGGCCTGACCCTCGGTGTGCTCGCGGGCGGCGAGCATCGGCGTTCCGCGGCGGTGCGCAACGCGGTGATCGAGGCCCTGCAGTCCGGGGTCGTCGCCGACTCGGCCCACGCGCCGATGACCGGCGTCGCGCTGGTCGGTGGAGGACCGGGCGACCCGGATCTCATCACTGTCCGGGGCCGCAGACTGCTTGCCTACGCGGACGTCGTGGTGGCAGATCGCCTTGCTCCCCCCGAGCTGCTCGCCGAACTGGGTCCGCATGTCGAGGTCATCGACGCCTCGAAGATTCCGTACGGCCGTGCCATGGCGCAGGAAGCGATCAATCGGGCATTGATCGACGGTGCGAAAGCGGGCAAGTTCGTCGTTCGGCTCAAGGGCGGCGACCCCTATGTGTTCGGCAGAGGATACGAGGAGCTCGAAGCCCTCGCTGCCGAGGGAATCCCGGTGACCGTGGTACCCGGCATCACCAGTGCCATCTCGGTGCCTTCGTCCGCAGGCATCCCGGTGACGCATCGCGCCGTCACCCACGAGTTCGTGGTCGTCAGCGGCCATGTTGCACCCGATCACCCCGATTCGCTGGTCGACTGGGACGCCCTCGCCAAGCTCAAGGGCACGATCGTGCTGCTGATGGCCGTCGAGCGGATCGGGAAGTTCGCCGAGGTGCTCGTCGCCGGTGGACGGCCGTCCGACACCCCGGTCATCGTTGTGCAGGAGGGCACCATGCGTACGCAGCGTGAAGTTCGGGCGGACCTGAGCACCGTTGCCGAGGCCGTTCGTGAAGCAGGGATCAGGCCTCCTGCCATCGTCGTTATCGGGACCGTTGCCGGTTTCTCCGTGAACGCCGGTAACGTGAACGCTCGTGCCTGAGTCATCGATGTCCCAGACCTCCGCCACCGAGATCAAATATCCGGTGACGACCCGAGCGTTCGGGATGGCGATCATCGTCCTGAGTGGCCTGCAGCTGATGGTGGTGCTCGACGGCACCGTCGCCAACCTGGCCCTGGCACCCCTGCAGGCCGATCTCGGGCTGTCCGACGCCGGCCGCAACTGGGTGCTGACGTCGTACGCTCTGGCGTTCGGCGGACTGATGCTGCTCGGCGGCAGGCTCGGCGATGCATTCGGGCGCAAGAAGATGTTCCTGGCCGGTGTGGTGCTGTTCACGATCGCGTCGCTGTTGTGCGGTCTCGCGGTCAACGAAGCCACGCTCGTCGCTGCCAGGGCCCTGCAAGGGGTCGGGGCCGCGGTGGCGTCGCCCACGGCGTTTGCGCTGGTGGCTACCACCTTCGCGCCCGGCCCGGTGCGCAATCAAGCCATTGCGATCTACGCGGCCATGACGGGTGTCGGCTCCATTGCCGGGCTCATCATCGGCGGCGCGTTGACCGAGGTGTCCTGGCGCTGGATCTTCCTGATCAACGTGCCGATCGGCGTGGTCATCGTGGTGCTTGCGGTCGTGTCGCTGCAGGAGACGGTGGGCGCAAAATTGCCCCTCGACGTTCCCGGCGCGATTCTGGCCACACTGGGTTGCACCGGCGTGGTCCTGGCCTTGAGCGAGGGCACCGAACTGGGCTGGACCAACCCGATCGTCATCGTCTCGCTGATCGCGGGGTTGCTCTTCCTCGGACTGTTCCTGCTGGTCGAGCGTCGTGCCGACAATCCGCTGCTGCCGTTTTCGCTGTTCCGCAACCGGGATCGGGTCGCGACCTTCGTGGCCATCTTCTTCGCCGGCGGCGTGATGTTCTGCCTCGCCGCGTACGTGGCCCTGTTCGTCCAGGACATCCTGGGATACAGCCCGCTTCATGCCGGTCTGGCGTTCGTGCCGTTCGCCTTCGGACTCGGTGCCGCGGCGTTCCTGGCCTCGCAACTGGTGACCCGAATCGCTCCCCGCTGGTTGATTCTGAGCGGTGCCGTCATCATGGTCGGCTGGCTCATGGTGTCGGTCACGACGATGAACGCGGACTCGTCGTATTTCCCCGGACTGTTCTTTCCCGTCATCGGCATCGGCTTCGGTGTCGGCCTGACGGTGGTGCCGCTACCGCTGTGCGCTATCGCCGGGGTGAGCCCCACCGAGATCGGGCCGTTGACGGCGATTTCCCTGGTTGCCCAAACCCTCGGTGGCCCGTTGGCCCTGGCCGTCATCGGAGCGCTGGTCACCTCGCGCACCATCTCGCTGGGCGGAATCTCCGGGCCCGCGACACTGATGAACGAGAGCCAACTCGATGCACTGAGCTCGGGCTACATGTTCGCTTTGTTCTGCTGCGCCGTCTGCGCCGTGATAGCCGGCTTCGCGGCCCTCTTCATCCGATTCACCCCGCAGCAGGTCGCCCAGGCCCAGGCAGCTCAGGAAGACGCCCAGAATGGCTGACGAGCAGGGCTGATCACACGCCGAGAACAGCCTTGGCGATGAGGAAATACACGATCAGACCCGTTGCGTCGCAGAAGGTCGAGATGAACGGCGTCGAGAACACAGCCGGATCGACGCCGATCTTCTTGGCAACCAACGGCATGGCACCGCCGACGGTGGCCGCAATGGTGCAGATCGACAGCAGAGTGGTTCCGATGACGACCCCGAGGTGCCAGTCGTAGACGAGTCCTGTGATGGCGAAGCCGAGGGTGCCGAGCATCGCACCCATGGTCGCGCCGACCCGAACCTCTCGAAACAGCACTGCGGCAATGTCGCGCGGACGGACGTCGCCCAACGCGAGGGCTCGGGTGACAGTGGTCGCTGCCTGCGAGCCCGTGTTGCCTCCGGTCCCGGTCAACAGAGGGATGAACAGGGCGAGAGTGACCACGGCGGCAAGAGCATGCTCGAAGATCTCGAGTACCTGCACCGTGAGAATTGCCGACAATGCCAGGACCAGTAGCCACACCACACGGGAGCGAACGATGGCGAGCACCGGCGTGGACAGGTAGGGACGCCGTAGTGGCTCCGAGCCGCCTGCCCGGGCGGCATCCTCGTCCTCTGCCTCCTCGAGGATGCGCGCGGACTGCTCGAGAGTGAGAATGCCGATCAGCCGTTCCTCGGAATCGACGACCACCACCGCGGGACTCCGGTGCTCGAAGCACAGCCGGGACGCGATCTCGGCGGACGAGTCCGCCTTGACCACCGGGTGATCCGAGTACAGATCGCCCACCGGGGTCGTCGGTGCCGCGGTCGCCAGGTCGGCAAGAGTCACCACACCGACCAGCGTGCGGTGCTGGTCGGTGATCGGTAGGAGGTAGACCGATTCGGCATCCGCGCCGGTACGACGAACGGCATCGAGTGCCTCGACCACCGTGGTATCGGAGTGCACGCGTACGTATTCGGGGCTCATCCGCCGACCGACCGATCCACGGTCGTAGCCCAACATGGGTGCCGTCAGCGCTCGCTCCGCGGCGGACAGTCCGCTCATCATCCGGTGCGCGACATTGGACGGAAGTTCGTCGAGCAGTTCGACTCGGTCGTCCGGGTCGAGGTCCTCGAACAGCGCGATGACGTCGTCGCTACGCAGGCTCTCGAACAACTCGCTGCGCACCGTGGCGTCGAACCGCTCGAACACCGACACCGCCTCGTCCTTGGGCAGTAGGCGAAAGAGCACCGCGCGGCGAGCGGAGTCGACTCGCTCGAGTATCCGCACCGCGTCGGTGGTCGACACACCTGCCATCAACGTCGACAGCGCGGCCATGTTGCGCTCGGAGAGCAATTCCGAGGTTCTTGTCATGATGTCGTCGAGAGTGTCGGGCACAGAATCATTTTGCCTTGCGGACCGGCAGTGACATCACACCTCAGCGCGAGAGGTCGGCCCGATCCGCAGCCGCCTGGCCCGAGTCCCAGCCCTCCGCGTCCAGACGCGGACCGCGCATCGGCTTCGCCGTCGGGAACAATCGATCGAACTCGGCCTCCACTGCGACCGTTTGCGCCGCCAGTATCGGTAGTAGATCACCGGAGTCGTGGCGCGCCTCCTCGAGTGCGTGCGCATCGGCGTCGGTCAAGCGATCTCCGACTCGGATCGCATATGCGTACAGGAAGGCCTTACCGAAGGCAGCCGAGCCGGCTTTCTTGCGCTTCTTCGCTTCCGGCGAATGACCGAGGGCGCGGGTTGCCTGGACCAGCAGGGAGGTGAACAGCAATTCGGTCTGTTCCACGTCCACCGGGGCACCCACCAGGGTTGCGACGGCGAACTCGGAGTCCCAGATCGCCTTGACGCGGTTGGCAGTTCCGACGACATGCAGCAGTTGCGCCTTGGCTGGGGCATGGGGGCCGTCGACATGTACCCGTCGGCCGTGAATGTCGATGTGTCCCTGGGAGAGCAGCATGGTGTCGATCGAGTAGCGCGTCATCAGCTCCTGCGCCTTGGCCGTCAACGTCTCGGCTTCCTCCTCGAAGTCCGTGGCGTCGGCTTTGGCCAACAGGCCACGAATCTTGCTCAGCATCTTGGTGTTCGGTGAGTCGGGGCCGGCGACACCCGACACCGTGGGACGAGTGCGCGGCCACTGGGACGGCTTGGGGCCGAGCTGAGGCCACCGGGGGAGTGTCTGCCATTGACCGAGCAGGGTCAGCACGTCGAGCCACTGATCACTGGCGGCGATGTAGTCGGACTTGCCGGAGGAGGTGAGGTATGCCGTCAGGAAGTCGGGGGTGGACTCGACCCTCGTCGCAACTTTCGGGAACTGCTCGCAGATCGACGACATCTGATCCACCCAGTCCTGTGGGGCCCGTGAATCCGCATCGGTGAGATCGGCTTGATGGAGTAGTGCCGCCGCCGCGAGGGTGGTCACGGCCATCGTGTGCTGACGCCGCACCACGTGCACCAGATCCAACGGCTGCCAACCGTTTTCGTACAGGGTCTCGATCATGTTCGTCAGTGCCAGAGAGCCGAGTGCGGTCGCGTCCATCGACACCAGCCGATCGGCCACGTCGTCGGCGACGCGTTGGCTCTTGGTCTTGCCCACGGACGCGTCGGCTCCCGTGCGGAGCAGACCGGGGACATCGCTCATTCGGTGAGCACGATCAGTTCGGTCGTCGACGCCACTTCGACTCGAAGCCCCGCTTTCGATGCCACGCGTGCAACGGCTTTCACATCCTTGGGCTCGGCGGTGGTCAGGGTCAATGCGCGTGCCAACAGTCCCTTGTGATGCTTGTTGAAGTGGCTCACCACCGATCGGCTGCCGTCGGGCTTCTCGGTGAGCACCGTAGCGGTGATCGCGCCGGGAACGGGACCGAGCTGTTGATAGGTGCCGGAGCGGAGGTCGACGACGATGCCCTCGTCCTCGGCGAGGATCGCGTCGGACAGTTCCGGCTTCCAATGCGATCGCAGTGTGCCGAAGTCGGGAATCGTCGATCCGCCGGAGAGCCGGTACGACGGAATCGGATCGGACGCCCGGACGGCCCCGAACAGCGCCGATCCGATCCACAGTCTCGCGTGTGCTCGGGCGCGACCGGCCCTGGTGAACGACGGCGCATCGAGTGCGTCGTAGAGCACGCCGGTGTACCGCTGCAGGGCGGGCGTGGTGGGGGAGGTCCACAATCGGGCGTTGCGTTCGATCTCGTCGACCTGGGTGGGACCGAGGCCGAGCGCCGTGATGGAGGCGTCGACGTCGCCGGACAACTCGACCAGGGCATCGGCGAGCTTTCTGCGAAGGGGCAACAACGACGGCAACGCCAATCGGTCCAGATCGAGGGGTGCTCCGGAACCGCCGTCGGACTTCGTCTCGGAGGGAGGAAGGAGAATCAGCACGGTAGTCAAGGCTACTCACTGCACGGCCACCTGCTCACAGGTGCTGCGCAACCGACTAGTCTGACAACCCGTGATCACCCGTCTTTCGCAGTTGTTCCTCCGTACCCTTCGCGACGACCCGGCCGACGCCGAGGTCGACAGCCACAAGCTGTTGGTTCGCGCCGGCTACGTTCGTCGTATCGCGCCGGGTGTCTACTCGTGGCTTCCCCTCGGTTTGCGGGTCCTTCGCCAGGTCGAGCGCGTGGTACGCGAGGAGATGAACGCCATCGGTGCGCAGGAGATCTCGCTGCCCGCCCTGCTGCCGCGCGAGCCCTACGAGACCACGAATCGGTGGACCGAGTACGGCGACGCACTGTTCCGGTTGCAGGACCGCAAGGGCAACGACATGCTGCTGGGGCCCACCCACGAAGAGCTGTTCGCGCTGACGGTGAAGGCCGAGTACAACTCCTACAAGGATCTTCCGGTCACGCTGTACCAGATCCAGACCAAGTACCGCGACGAGGAGCGTCCCCGCGCAGGCATTCTGCGCGGGCGTGAATTCGTCATGAAGGACTCGTACTCCTTCGATATGGACGAGGACGGACTGAAGAAGTCCTACGCCGCCCACCGTGAGGCCTACCAGCGTATCTTCGCCAGGCTCGGCGTCTCCTACGTCATCGTCGCTGCGACGTCCGGTGCCATGGGCGGCAGTGCATCCGAGGAATTTCTCGCCGAGAGCGACATCGGCGAAGACACGTACGTTCGATGCGTCGAGTCGGGTTACGCGGCCAACGTCGAGGCCGTCACGACACCGGCACCCGAGCCGCTCCCCATCGAGGGGCAGCCGGCTGCAGTCGACTACGAAACGGGCGATACCCCGACCATCGCGACTCTGGTCGAGTGGGCCAACGGTGCCGATCTGGGCCGTACCGTCACCGGGGCCGACACTCTCAAGAACATTCTGCTCAAGGTTCGTAATGCCGAGGGGGAGTGGGAGTTGCTCGCCGTCGGGCTGCCCGGCGACCGCGAGGTGGACGAGAAGCGGCTCGAAGCATCGCTCGAACCCGCCGAGTTCGCCTTGCTGACCGACGCGGACTTCGCGGCCAATCCGTTCCTGGTCAAGGGGTACATCGGACCGCGCGCGTTGCAGGCCAACGGTGTTCGCTATCTCGTTGATCCGAGGGTCGTCGACGGGACGTCGTGGATCACCGGCGCGGATGTCAAGGGCAAGCATGTGGTGAACCTCGTGGCCGGTCGTGACTTCGTTCCCGACGGCACCATCGAAGCGGCCGAGGTACGCGACGGTGACATGTCTCCCGACGGTCGTGGTCCGCTCGTCAGTGCCCGCGGGATCGAGATCGGACACATCTTCCAGCTCGGCTACAAGTACACCGACGCGTTCTCGGTCGATGTCCTCGGCGAGGCCGGTAAGCCCGTCCGCCTGGTGCAGGGTTCCTACGGCGTCGGTGTCTCGCGTCTGGTCGCTGTGATCGCCGAGCAGATGCACGACGACAAGGGCCTGCGGTGGCCGTCGGAGGTAGCGCCTGCCGATGTTCATCTGGTGATCGCGAACAAGGACGACGCTGCGCGCGCCGGTGCGGAATCCATTGCAACGCAACTGGATACGCAGGGAATAGAGGTACTGTTCGACGATCGCAAGGCGTCGCCGGGAGTGAAGTTCAAGGACTCGGAACTGATCGGCGTTCCGCTCGTGGTCGTTCTCGGCCGCGGCTGGGCCGACGGCAAGGTCGAGATCCGCGACCGCTTCTCCGGTGAGAGTCGCGAACTGGACATCGATTCGGCGGTCGAGGAGATCGTGAAGGCCGTGCGGCACACCCCGTAGGACTTCTCTCGCGATCTTTCTGCGCGGTCGTTTACCCCGCTGGTAGCTTCGGGGCAACGACTAGGAGAGGTCACACCGTGGCTCAGTATGCGCTGTTCGATCCGACGACTTTCGACCCGGCCGAGCTCGACGAAGACTCTCGCCGACAGCTGCGCGCACTGATCGAGTGGTTCGAGAGCCGCGGTAAAGGCAGGCTGCTGGCGGACGATCTCGACAGCGTCTGGCCCGCAGACTTTCTGGAATTCGTCGCCGAGCAGAAGTTGTTCGCGACGTTCTCCACACCCGCCGCGTACGCCGACGGATTGCCGAACACACGATGGGACGCCGCGCGCAACGCTGCGCTCAGCGAGATTCTCGGGTTCTACGGTCTTGCGTACTGGTACACCTGGCAGGTCACCGTCCTCGGGCTCGGGCCGATCTGGATGAGTGCGAACGACGACGCCAAGCGCCGTGCCGCAGCCGAGTTGGACCGCGGCGGAGTCATGGCCTTCGGCTTGTCCGAGCGGGCACACGGTGCCGACGTGTATTCCACCGACATGCTGTTGACGCCCTCGGCCGACGACCCCGACCTCGAGTTCACCGCGTCGGGGGAGAAGTACTACATCGGAAACGGCAACGTGGCCGGGATGGTGTCGGTGTTCGGTCGGCGCACCGATATCGAGGGACCGGATTCGTACGTGTTCTTCGTAGCCGACAGCGCGCATCCCGCGTATCAGTTGCGCGAGAGTGTCGTGCACGGCCAGATGTACGTCAGTACGTTCTCGCTGGAGAGCTACCCCGTCCGTGGGCAGGACATCCTGCATACCGGTGCCGATGCCTTCTCGGCGGCACTCAACACGGTGAACGTCGGCAAGTTCAATCTCTGCACCGGTTCGGTCGGCATCTGCGAGCATGCGTTCTACGAGGCGATCACACATGCGAACAACAGAATTCTCTACGGAAATCGCGTCACCGATTTTCCGCACGTGCGCAGCGCATTCGTCGACGGTTACTCGCGTCTGATCGCGATGAAACTCTTCAGCGCCCGCGCGGTGGACTACTTCCGCGCTGCCGGACCCGAGGACCGGCGCTACCTGCTGTTCAATCCGATGACGAAGGCAAAGGTCACCTCGGAGGGCGAAACCGTCGTTCGGCTGTTGCACGACGTCATCGCAGCCAAGGGGTACGAGAAGAATACCTACTTCCGTGAGGCCGCCCAGCTGATCGGAACGCTTCCCAAGCTCGAGGGCACCGTGCACGTCAACGTTGCGCTGATGCTCAAGTTCATGCCGGCGTACATGTTCTCGCCCACCGACTACCCCGACGTCGGCACCCGAACCGAGCCGGTCGACGACAGTTTCTTCTTCGCTCAAGGCCCGGCCAGAGGCGCGAGCTCGGTGCGGTTCCACGACTGGAATCCGGTGTACCAGAAGCACTCCGGTATCCCCAATGTCGGACGGTTCTACGAGCAGGCGCAGGCGTTCAGGTCGTTTCTCGCCGAGTGCGCGCCCGACGAAGCGCAGCAGAAGGACCTCGATTTTCTACTCGTGGTGGGCCACCTGTTCTCGCTCGTCGTCTACGGCCACCTCCTGCTCGAGCAGGCCGACGAGATCTCGAACGAGATGATGGACCAGATCTTCGATTTCCAGATCAGGGACTTCTCCGGCTATGCCGTCGCGCTGTACGGGAAGCCGTCGTCGACCGCTGCGCAACAACAGTGGGCTCTGGATTCGATTCGTAAACCGGTGGTCGACGGCCACCGTTTCGAGACGGTGTGGAACGAGGTCGTCTCGTACGACGGTCGGTACGAGATGCGTCCCTAGCCTTCAGAGCAGTCCGGGATCGGCTGGAACGAGCTTGGTTCCGAACGCGCACATCGTCATCTCGTGCAGTCCAGCGCTGTCCTCCGGATGCTCCGGTGCCTGCATCGATATCAAGACATTGAGCAGCATTCCGTGCGCGATGAATTGCCGAGCCTGATCTTCCGAACACCCGGTCCCGTTGCGGATCTGGCTGTAGATCGCGCCCATTCCTTCTCGTGCCTGACGGCCGATCTCGGGTACCGACCCTGCGCCGAACCCGTGCATCATGACCATCAGCAGGTCGCGATCGGCCACCAGATCGGCGTAGGCACCGCCGAGGTCGGCCCAGGTCTCGTCGTCTGCTGGGTCCAGGGGCCCCGAGGCCAGCACCGCGTCGAATGCCGTCATGATGCCGTCGATGGAGCGTTGGAAGACCAGCCGAAACAATTCGACTTTGGTTCCGAACATCCGGACCACGTACGGCTGCGACACGCCCGCTTCCTTCGCCACTGCATCGGTACTCGTTCCGGCAAAGCCCCCGCGTGCGAACGCACGTGTTGCGGCGTCGAGGACGAGTTCTCGACGGTCGGCCGCGTCCATCCGGGTTGCTCTGGGCTTGGGCGTGGGAGTGTCGGACATGTTGACAGGTTATCAGTCGATAACTTACGGTCGTTCGTAAGTAATCATTCGATGCTTACAAACTCGAGACGGGACGTTCGCCGTGACCGCTACAGCCTCTCCGCCTGCACATCATCCTGTCGCTCGGTCGATTCCGGTGTGGCTCGGAATCCTCGCGGCTTCCCTACCGATGTTCATGGCAACACTCGACAATCTGGTGATGACCAGCGCGCTGCCGGTCATTCAGCAGGATCTGAACGCGTCGGTCGGCCAGCTGCAGTGGTTCCTCAACGCCTACACCCTGAGCTTCGCCACGTTCATGCTCACCGCGGCGACGCTCGGTGACAGGTGGGGCAGACGGGCGGTGTTCCTCGGTGGCATCGCGATCTTCACCGTCGCCTCGGTGGCCAGTGCACTCGCCACGAGCCCGGCCATGCTCATCGCGGCGCGGGCTGTGCAGGGCGTAGGTGCTGCCGCGATCATGCCGTTGTCGTTGACCCTGCTGGCCGCGGTGGTACCGATGGGCAAGCGCGCCATGGCAATCGGGATCTGGGGCGGAGTCTCCGGCCTCGGTGTGGCCCTGGGGCCGGTCGTCGGTGGAGCCGTCGTCGACGGCATCTCCTGGCAGGCGATCTTCTGGATCAACGTTCCAGTGGCACTGGTTGCAGTACCGCTCGCCTACACAGCGCTGAAAGAATCGACGGGACGGACCCAGCCGCTCGATCTGCTCGGTGTGCTGCTTGCCGGCGGTGGCGTCTTCCTGTTGGTGTGGGCGGTGGTTCACGGCAACGACGACGGATGGGCGTCGACCACAGTGCTCAGCAGTGCCATCGGGTCTGCGGTGTTGCTCGTCGCGTTCGTCGCGCGAGCGTCTCGCACCCGGTATTCCGTACTGCCGTTGGCGCTGTTCCGATCACGCAGTTTCACCCTCGCCAACGTCATCGGAATCACGTTCTCGCTCGGCATGTTCGGAGCTGTGTTCCTTCTTGCGCAGTACCTGCAGATAGTCATGCACTACACACCGTTCCAGGCAGGCCTGCGTACGCTGCCCTGGACCGCAGCGCCGATGGTGGTCGCGCCGATTGCGGGCCTGTTGGCGGAGCGCGTCGGGCTCCGTGGATTGCTGGTCAGCGGCTTGGCGCTGCAGTCGGTGTCGCTGGTGTGGATGGCTCTGATCCTCGGGCCCGACACCGAGTACCTGTCCATGGTCCCGGCGCTGCTCATGGCCGGCGTGGGCATGGGCCTGACGTTCGCGCCGTCCGCGACGGCAGTGTTGCGAGACATGAAGGTCGACGATCACGCCACGGCGAGCAGCGCGAACTCCACGATGCGCGAAGTGGGTATCGCGCTGGGGATCGCGGTGCTGACAGCCGTGTTCATCGGTAACGGCGGATCGTTGACGCCCACCGGCTACACCGACGCTCTGGCACCGGCCCTACTCGTCGGCGCAGGAGCAGTCGGGATCGGACTGGTCGCGGCACTGTTCATGCCGGGTCGTTCCGCCGCTGGGGCGGAGGCCGTCACGGTCGACCGGGAAATGCCGTCGACGACGGTGTGACTCCCAGGATCTGTTGCCACGTCGCGAGCCGAACCGCGGCGTCGGTCAACGCCTGGACTCCCATCTCGCGCGTACCGCCGGACTGGCTGCGTTCGATCAGCGAACGCCACGCCACACACGTGTCGATCTCGGCCTGGGCAGCCAACCGAGTGGCCGAGATCGCGTCGGTTACCGGAAACGGTGATGCGTATGCAGGATCGGGGAGGGGGACGGCGACACTGGCTGCCTGGAGCGCGTCGATGGTTGCGTCTCTGCGTGCACGATGGGCAGCAGTGTTCGTTGCGACCAGGTCGGCGCGCGTGGGGTTGGAGAACGCCGCGACGACGCCGTAGGCGAATACCGCCGCGTACTCGGCTTCGAGGGCGTCGACCAGACCTTGCTGTTCCGGACCGAGATCGCTCATGCCAGCACCACCAGAGCCGACACTGTGCACGACGCACTGATCGAACCGAGAAGACCGGCCCGATAACCGCTTTCGTTTCGAGCCGCGTCCGCTGCATTGCGAGCGGACGTGGTCAACATCTCCCGCACCGCCGCGATGTCCGGTGGCGGAGCCGGGGGAGCGACGGTGGTCGTGCTGGCTGACGTGGAGGTGTCGGTCGTTGCACCGGTGGCGCGGGCGATCTCGGTGTCGAGCGCATCGGCGTGCTCTGTCCGCTGAGCCGCAACGACTCCGAGCGCAGCTGCGTAGTCGGGAATCGCGGTCGCTGCCGCTGTGGCATCCGTTGCGTCGCTACGGGCAGCACGCAGCTGTGCGGTCAGAGAATCGAGCGCGGGGCCGGAGATCTCGTCCTGGGCGCAAGCCGCAACGGTGGAGACGGTGGCCGCAGACAGGGCTGCGGCACCGGCGAGTCGGAACAACCCGCGGCGACTGAGCGCAAAGGGGGCGATCGGCGTGGGCACCCCGACATCGTGCCAGACCGCAGCGCCTGCACGTGCCATGCCCGCGTGTCGTGACGGCGTGCGTGGTCACGAGCAGTGTCTGCGGGGCGGTACTCTGTTGGTTCGGCAAACGCAGTCCGGCTGCCGCTCGTCGGACCGCCCACAACTACACACGAGGAGTTCGCGACATGCCTGTTCCGTCCAAGGAGAGGGTTGTCGAACTACTCGCCGACCTCGTTCGAGAACGGGGCTACGACCTCGAAGACGTGAACGTCGTCGCAGCAGGCAAGCACAGCGCGGTGCGCATCATGGTCGATCGAGAAGAGGGCATCGACCTGGACGCGCTCCCGGAGCTGAGCCGAGAGATCTCCGACGCCTTCGATGCGGTGACGGATTTCGGTGAAGCGCCGTACACGCTCGAAGTCACCACTCCCGGAATCGACCGGCCCCTGACCGAGCCGCGGCATTGGCGTCGGGCCCGCGGACGCAAGGTGCGCATCGAGTTGGCCGAGAGCAAGCTGGACGGTCGGGTCGGTCTACTCGACGGAGATTCGGTCACCGTGGTGACCAAGGAGAAGGGCGTGCTGTCCACGCGGTCGATAGTTCTGACAGACGTCGTGAAAGCTGTTGTACAGGTGGAATTTTCAAGGCCCACCGCCGAGGAGATGGACTTGGCGGGTGGCGTGGTCGGCAGCAGGCCCTCGCCTGCGAACACCGACGAAATCGTGGATGTGGAAGCACCGGAAGAAGGGTCGAACAAGTGAATATCGACATTGCCGCACTGCGGGCGATCGAGGCGGACAAGGGAATTCCGATCGAGATGGTGATCTCGACTATCCAGACCGCGTTGTTGACCGCCTACCGGCACACCGAGGGGCACCAGTCCAACGCGTGGATCGATGTCGATCGCAAGACCGGATCCGTTCGCGTGATGGCCAAGGAAATCGACGCCGACGGCAACGTGATCTCCGAGTGGGACGACACCCCGGAGGGCTTCGGGCGTATCGCAGCCACCACCGCGCGCCAGGTCATTCTGCAGCGCCTGCGCGACGCCGAGCACGAGCGGTCGTTCGGTGAGTACTCCACTCACGAGGGTGAGATCGTCAACGGCGTCATCCAGCGCGACACGCGCGCCAACGCCAAGGGCACCGTCATCGTGCGCATCGGCAGCGACGCCAACGGGGCCGACGGACTCCTGCCTCCCGCCGAGCAGGTTCCCGGTGAAACGTACGAACACGGCGAACGCATCAAGTGCTACGTCGTCGGAGTCGCTCGGGGCAACCGGGGCCCGCAGATCACACTCTCACGCACCCATCCGAATCTGGTGCGCAAATTGTTCGCCCTCGAGGTACCCGAGATCGCCGACGGTTCCGTGGACATCGTGGCGGTCGCACGCGAGTCGGGTCATCGGTCGAAGATCGCTGTCGCCTCCACGGTGTCGGGCCTCAATGCCAAAGGTGCCTGTATCGGACCGATGGGGCAGCGGGTGCGGAACGTGATGAGTGAACTGGCGGGCGAGAAGATCGACATCATCGATTTCGACGAGGACCCGGCCACGTTCGTCGGGAATGCGCTCTCACCGTCCAAGGTTGTCTCTGTGACGGTCGTGGATGCTGCTGCTCGCGCGGCTCGTGTGGTGGTTCCGGAGTACCAGCTCTCTCTTGCGATCGGCAAGGAAGGACAGAACGCTCGACTGGCTGCTCGACTGACCGGTTGGCGTATCGATATCCGCAGCGATGCGGCGGCACCCGAGACGACCAGCGCATAGGGCCGGAATGCGGAGTTCGAGGCAATACAGCGGTAGAGTGGTCGATGGTTCGGTAACGAAGTCTCTTCCCAGAAGCATGAACGCGAGTATCCGGTTGTGAAAGCCCGGCCGATTCGTACATGCGTCGGGTGCAGGGAGCGAGTTCCGGCCGCCGATCTGTTGAGGATCGTGGTTCGAGAAGCTGGTTCGCACGAATTCGCTCTCGTCCCCGACATCCGGCATTCGATGTCCGGCCGTGGTGCGTGGTTGCACTACAGCCGAGAATGCCTGCACAATGCGGAGCGACGCCGAGTTTTCGGTCGTGCGTTTCGGATATCGGGAAATGTGGAATCGTCCGCAGTGGCAGCCGTGCTCGAAGAGCACGGCCCACTACCGGCCGAGGATACGACAAGAGCAACACCCGTCGACAAGAACAGGCAACAGCACTGATGAGCACACCGTGAAGCACCAACGATGAACGTCCATCGGAGATAACCCGAGGTCGTGCGGGCACCAAGCCTCGCTCGGCCTCTCAGTGAGGAGAGCAGTGGCAGGCAAGGCCCGCGTGCACGAGTTGGCAAAAGAACTCGGTGTCACCAGTAAGGAACTACTCGCACGGCTCAAAGAGCAGGGTGAGTTCGTCAAGTCCGCATCATCCACAGTCGAGGCCCCGGTGGCCCGTCGACTTCGTGAGTCCTTCCCGTCCGAGAACGCGGACGCGTCGGCACCCGCCGCAGCAGCACCCAACGGTCGCGCAGCGGCCGATCGCGCCGCCAGCAGCACCGCGAAGCCGGGCGCAGCGAAGCCCGGTGGACCCCGTCCGGGCCCCAAGCCTGCACCCCGCCAGGCAGAGCCGGAAGCACCCGCAGCTCCGGTAGCACAGGAACCCGTCGAAGCAGCTCCGGCTGCACCCGCTGTTCCGGCACCGGCCGCGCCCGCCGCGCAGCCCGCTGCTCCGGTCGAGCAGGCTCCGGCCGCGTCGGCCGACACCGCCGACGCAACCCAGGCCCCGGCAGCACCCAAGCCCGCAGGTCCCGGCCCCAAGCCAGGCCCCAAGGCTCCGCGTGTCGGCAACAACCCCTACTCCTCGGCCCCCGTGGAACGACCGGCTCCTCGGCCGGCTCCCGGAGCCCCGCGTCCCGGCGGCGGACGTCCCGCGCCCGGACAGGGTGGGCCTCGTCCCGCCACACCGTCGGCCGGCAGCCGTCCGGCTCCCGGTCAGGGTGGGCCTCGTCCCGCTCCGGGCCAGGCCGGACCTCGTCCGAGCCCGGGCTCGATGCCTCCTCGCCCCAATCCGGGTGCGATGCCGACCCGTTCGGCTCGTCCGGGACCCGCAGCAGGACGCCCCGGTCGCCCCGGTGGCGCACCGGGCGGACGTCCGGGTGGCGGCGGCGGCGGTGGCTACCGCGGCGGTGGCGCTCCGGGTGCTCCCGGTGGTGCCCCCGCAGGCGGCGCTCCCGCAGGCGGCTTCCGTGGCCGTCCCGGCGGCGGTGGCCGTCCCGGTCAGCGCGGCGCAGCAGCAGGTGCATTCGGTCGTCCCGGCGGAGCAGTTCGTCGTGGCCGTAAGTCGAAGCGGGCGAAACGCGCCGAGTACGAGAGCATGCAGGCTCCCGCAGTCGGCGGCGTCAGGCTGCCCCGCGGCAACGGCGAGACCATTCGTCTCGCCCGCGGCGCTTCGCTGTCGGACTTCGCGGACAAGATCGACGCGAACCCGGCCGCACTGGTGCAGGCCCTGTTCAACCTCGGCGAGATGGTCACTGCGACGCAGTCGGTCAACGACGAGACGCTGGAGCTGCTCGGCGGCGAGATGAACTACGTCGTTCAGGTCGTCAGCCCCGAGGACGAAGATCGTGAACTGCTCGACTCGTTCGACCTCACCTACGGCGAGGACGCCGGCGGCGAGGACGATCTCGAACAGCGTCCCCCGGTGGTCACCGTCATGGGCCACGTCGACCACGGCAAGACTCGACTGCTGGACTCGATTCGTAACACCACGGTGCGCGAAGGCGAAGCAGGCGGCATCACGCAGCACATCGGTGCATACCAGGTGTTGACCGAGCTCGAGGGCAACGAACGTCTCGTGACGTTCATCGACACCCCCGGTCACGAGGCCTTCACGGCCATGCGTGCCCGTGGTGCCAAGGCCACCGACCTCGCGATCCTGGTGGTTGCAGCCGACGACGGCGTCATGCCGCAGACGGTGGAAGCCATCAACCACGCCCAGGCGGCCGATGTGCCGATCGTGGTTGCGGTCAACAAGATCGACAAGGAAGGCGCGAACCCGGACAAGATCCGGCAGCAGCTGACCGAATACGGTCTGGTCGCCGAGGAATACGGCGGCGAGACCATGTTCGTCGACATCTCCGCCAAGCAGGGCACCAACATCGATGCCCTTCTCGAAGCGGTGCTGCTGACGGCCGACGCGTCGCTCGATCTACGCGCCAACCCGGACATGGACGCTCAGGGTGTTGCCATCGAGGCCCACCTCGACCGTGGTCGTGGGCCGGTCGCGACCGTGCTCATCGCCCGCGGAACGCTGCGTGTCGGTGACTCGATCGTTGCCGGTGACGCGTACGGACGCGTCCGCCGAATGGTCGACGAGCACGGCGAGGACGTCACCGAGGCGTTGCCGTCCCGGCCCGTTCAGGTCATCGGCTTCACGTCGGTGCCCGGTGCAGGTGACAACCTTCTGGTCGTCGACGAGGACCGGATCGCCCGTCAGATCGCCGATCGTCGGAATGCACGCAAGCGGAACGCGCTCGCAGCCAAGAGCCGTAAGCGCATCAGCCTCGACGATCTCGATGCAGCTCTGAAGGAGACTTCGCAGCTCAACTTGATCCTCAAGGGTGACAACTCGGGAACCGTCGAGGCTCTCGAAGAGGCGCTGCTCGGGATCCAGATCGACGACGAGGTCGAACTGCGGGTCATCGACCGCGGTGTCGGTGGCGTCACGGAGACCAACGTCAACCTGGCGTCGGCATCCAACGCGATCATCATCGGCTTCAACGTTCGAGCGGAGGGCAAAGCCACCGAGCTGGCCAACCGCGAAGGCGTCGACATCCGGTACTACTCGGTGATCTACCAGGCGATCGACGAGATCGAGAAGGCCCTCAAGGGCATGCTCAAGCCGGTGTACGAGGAGGTTGCCCTCGGGCAGGCCGAGATCCGCGCGCTGTTCCGTTCCTCCAAGGTCGGAAACATCGCCGGTTGCCTCGTCACCTCCGGTACGATCCGTCGCAACGCGAAGGCACGACTCATCCGAGACAGTGCCGTTGTTGCGGAAACCGTCACGATCTCCTCGCTCCGCCGCGAGAAGGACGACGCGACGGAGGTCCGTGAGGGATACGAGTGTGGTTTGACGGTGACGTACTCCGACATCAAGGTGGGCGATGTCATCGAGGCGTACGAACTCCGTGAAAAGCCGCGCGACTAGAACAGATGCGGAGCCGTTCGGCTCCGCATCCGGTCGCGTCGGCTCGGTGGTGAAGCCAGGGGAGTGACACTGCGCTCCGACTTTCGAGCCGGTGGTGGTACGACAGTTGTACCGCCACCGGCTTTGTCGTCGGAGCCGATCGAAGGACGTCAGCGTGTATCTGGGTGCTCTGGAGTTGGACGTGTTGTTGGGGGACGTACGTTCGCTGGCCGAGAAGCGGTCGATGATGGAACCGGTACTGGGTGATCTGCAAAGGCTGGGAGTGTCGGCTGCGGAAACCGGTGAACGAGAACGTATTCGACGGTCGTTGCTGGGAGTCGCGGCCGCTGGTACCGATGTGGACCTGCTGCACGACAAGCTGGACGAATGCGAACGGCACGTCGCCGAACGCCACGATCTGGAATTGTTGGCAGTACGTCGGAGAATATTCGGACCCGAGGATTGATTCGGGAAGTCCTGTCGAGCACTGTTCGGCAGGCGTGTACATCGCAGCCGCCGGGACGTCGCACTTCGGTCGACGTCCGGCCATGAAAGAGGAGTGTGATTGTCGTGGTGGATCAGGCCAGGGCTCGTAAGTTGTCCAAGCGAATCGCTGCCATCGTTGCGACGGCGATCGATCACGAGATCAAAGATCCGCGGCTCGCGTTCGTGACCATCACCGACACCAAAGTCACCGCTGACCTGCACGACGCCACGGTGTACTACACCGTGATGGGTGAAGACCTCGATACTCCGCCCGACCTGCAGGCTGCCGCGGCAGGACTGGAGAAGGCCAAGGGTGTGCTGCGCTCGAAGGTCGGAGCCGGAACGGGTGTGCGGTACACACCGACCTTGACGTTCGTGACCGACACGGTGCCCGACACCGCGCGCCACATGGAAGACCTTCTCGAACGCGCCCGCGTGGCCGACGAGGAACTGGCCCGTGCGCGTGCGAACGCCAAACCTGCCGGAGACCCGGACCCGTACAAAGCTCCGCGCGAAGTCGCAGACTTGGATGGTCATTCCGCAGGCTCCACTCCTGCAGACGTCGAGCCGGCCGAAGCCGACTGACATGTCCGATGGTTCGGGGGCAGAGTCGCAGCAGGACGAGGATCTGGCGCGGGCGATCGAGATGCTCGAACGTGCATCCTCGGTGACCGTTCTGTGCCACGTGCAGCCCGACGCAGACACGATCGGTAGCGGGCTGGCGCTCGGCTCGGTACTCGAACGTCGTGGCACCGATGTGCAAGTGGCCTTCGCAGCGCCGGCTTTTCTGCCCGAGTCGATGAACGAGCTGCCCGGCCGGCACCTGCTGGTCGACGCCGACAAGGTGGCCGACACGGTGGATCTGGTCGTCACGGTCGACGCCGGAAGTCGGGGCCGGCTGGGGTCGTTGGGTGACCGGCTCGATTCTGCGTCGACCAGCCTCGTCATCGATCATCACCGCAGCAACACCCGATTCGGAACGGTCAACGTGGTGCATGCGTCAGCGGAGTCGACGACTGCTGTGATCGCGCGGCTGTTCGACCAGTGGGGTGTCGAGATCGACGCCGATCTGGCGCACCTGCTGTTCGCCGGCCTGGTCACCGACACCGGTTCGTTCCGATGGGTTCGCCCGGGTTCGCATCTGCTGGCCGAGCGACTGCTGGCGACGGGGATCGACGGCGCACACATCGCGCGCAAGCTGCTCGATACTCACCCGTTCGAGTGGCTGCCGATGCTCGGGTCGGTGCTCGGTTCGGCATCGTTGATTCCCGAGGCGGCCGACGGGCGCGGGTTGGTGTACGCGGTCATCCGCAGTGAAGACGCGGCCGGATTGCGGTCGGAAGAGATCGAGAGTGTCATCGACATCGTCCGCACCACGTCCGAAGCCGAAGTGGCTGCCGTGCTCAAGCAGCAGGACTTCGGCACGGTCTGGGTGGTGTCGTTGCGGTCCAAGACCGAGGTGGATGTGTCGGCGGTGGCGTGTGCCCTCGGAGGTGGCGGACACCGCAACGCGGCCGGCTACACCGCGACCGGTGAACTCGGCGATGTGATCGACGCTCTGCGCGGAGCCTTGTCCACGTCGTGAGTTCCTCGCCGGTCACTGCTCGTCGAATACTCGGCTTGTCCCTTCCCTCTCTCGGCGTCCTCGCCGCAGAGCCTCTCTACCTGTTGTTCGATGCCGCGGTGGTCGGCCGACTCGGCGCTCTGGCGCTCGCCGGCTTGGCAATCGGTGGTTTGGTACTCGCACAGGTCAGCACCCAGTTGACCTTCCTGTCCTATGGCACGACTGCCCGAGCCGCTCGTATGCACGGTGCCGGGCGCGAACACGACGCCGTAGGCGAGGGGGTTCAAGCAACCTGGTTGGCATTCGGGCTCGGGGTCGTCATCGTGGCGGTCGTGCAACTCGCGGCCGAGCCGGTGGTGTCGGTGTTGACCGGAGGTGGCGACATCGCCGCCGAGGCGATCGCGTGGCTGCGCATCGCGCTGTTGGGTGTGCCGTTCATCCTGATCTCGTTGGCCGGAAACGGGTGGATGCGCGGTGTTCAGAACACCGTGACACCGCTACGTTTCGTTGTGCTCGGCTTCGGTGTGTCGGCGGTACTGTGCCCGCTTCTGGTTCACGGGTTGTTCGGATTCCCACGATTGGAGCTGGTCGGATCGGCTGTGGCCAACGTGATCGGTCAGGGCGTCGCCGGTGCATTGTTCGTCGTCGCGGTGGTTCGAGAAAGCACCGAACTGCGTCCGCGATGGTCGGTGATGCGTGCGCAGTTGGTACTCGGTCGCGATCTCATCGTGCGCAGCCTCGCGTTTCAGGCCTGCTTCCTCTCTGCAGCCGCGGTCGCGTCGAGATTCGGGGCCGCCTCGGTCGCCGCGAACCAGGTGGTGCTGCACATGTGGAACCTGGTGTCACTCATGCTCGATTCGTTGGCAATTGCCGCGCAGACCCTCGTCGGGGCTGCGTTGGGTGCCGGCCGAACCGAGGATGCGCGCGCACTGGCATGGCGCTTGACGGCATGGTCGACCGTATTCGCTGTGGTCCTGGCCGGTGTGTTCGCCGTCGGGCGTTCGTTCGTCCCAGGCCTGTTCACCACCGATGCGTCGGTCGTCGATCAGATGCATGCGATCTGGTGGATCCTCGTGGCGATCATTCCCATTGCCGGCGTGGTGTTCGCGTTGGACGGAGTGCTGCTCGGCAGTGGCGATGCAGCGTTCCTGCGGAACGCCACCATGGCATGTGCCGTCGTGGGGTTCCTGCCGTTCATCTGGTCCGCTCTGGTCTTCGACTGGGGCTTGGTGGGGATCTGGATCGGACTCGGTGTTTTCGTCGCCTTGCGCATGCTCGCGGTGGCCGGACGAGTGCTGTCCGGTAAGTGGCTGGTGATCGGCAGCGATCGTCAATTACGACGGTGACGGCAACGCGGGATGCAGAGCAACTTCGAGGCTCTTCACCACGAAATACACGCTGCGCCCCGGCTCGAGCCCCAGATCGGAGACCGCTGCGGGGGTGATGTCGGCGGCCATTCCGGGCGAGCCGTCGGGATGCGGACGAGATCGGACGCGAATGCCGGAGCCCTGCACCTCCATCTCGTCGATCACGACCTCGAAAACGTTCCGTGGGCTGGCATGGGGGGCTGTCGGGTGCACCGAGACAGCGGCGGGGGAGAAGACCGCGACCAGCGACGTCCCGGTGACGTGTTGCCCTGATCCGTGGACCGTCAAGCCCCAGCTCGTGGTCAGTGCGGTCGTGCCGTCGGCGTCGGCCGCACGGCCGGAGAGCAGGTTGACTCCGGCGATTCGGGCACCGAATTCGCTTCGGGGAGCCGCGAGTACCTCGGCAACCGAGCCCCGCTCCACCACGCGCCCGCCGTCGACGATCGCGACGGAATCGGCCAACGCGACGACGTCGAGCAGATCGTGGGTGACGATCAGCGCCGTGCGGGACCTGTCGCGCACTACCGATCGCAGCACTCTGCGGAGCGCCGGTGCTGTCTCGACGTCCAACGCCGCAAGGGGTTCGTCGAGCAGCAGTAGTCGAGGATCGGCGGCAAGAGCGCGTGCGATCGCTATGCGTTGGGCTTGGCCACCGGACAATTGGTCCGGGCGACGGTCGGCCAGATGAGAGGCTCCTACCGCGGCCAGCCACGTATCGGCCACAGTCTTCGAGGACGCTCGGCTCTCACCCGCGCTCCGCGGCGCGAAGGCGACGTTCGTTCGAGCGTCCATGTGGGGAAACAGGAGTGCGTCCTGCGCGAGAGTGGCAACACCTCGCGCGTGGATCGGAACGAAGGTCTTCGACGAGGTGTCGGTCAACGTGTCCTCGCCGAGTCGGACGATGCCGTCGTCGGGCACCACCGACCCCGACACCAGCTCCAGCAGTGTGGATTTGCCGGCCCCGTTGGGGCCGAGGACGGCGACCGTTTCACCCTCTTCGACGTCGAGTTCGATGTCGACGCCGCGGACATCGACAGTGGCGCGAACGTGCAGCGAGCTCACAGCGAACCCGACGATCGAGTACCGCGCGCGGTGACGACGACGACGGCAGCAACCAGGATCAGCACCAGCGACAGCGCCACCGCGGCATCGGGATCGGCCTCGCGCTGTAGATAGATCTCCAGCGGCAGGGTTCGGGTGACTCCTTCGAGCGAGCCCGCGAAGGTCAAGGTCGCTCCGAATTCGCCGAGTGCGCGTGCGAACGCGAGAACGGTACCGGATATCAATCCAGGCAAGATCAAGGGAACGGTGACGCGGCGTAGAACAGTGGTCGGCGTTGCCCCCAGAGTCGCCGCAACCACGTCGTAGCGACTTCCGGCCGTACGCAGTGCGCCTTCGACGCTCACGACGAGAAACGGCAGCGACACGAACACCTGCGCCAACACGACGGCGGAGGTGGTGAACGCGATTCGGATTCCGAACGCTTCGAGATGTTCGCCGAGCAGGCCTTGACGGCCGAATGTGTAGAGCAACGCGATACCGCCGACCACCGGAGGCAGGACCAGAGGGAGTACGACCAGGGAGCGGAGTACCGACAGGCCACGAACAGTGCTGCGGGAGAGCACGATTGCCATCGGTACACCCAGCAGCACGCACATCACCGTACTGGCTGTGGCCGTCTTCAGGCTCAGGACCAGCGCTGCGACCGCAGACTCCGAGGTGACGAGACCGACGAAGTTCGACCAGTCGATGCGGGTGAACATCGCGGCAAGGGGTGCCACGACGACCAGCGCGCCGACGGTCGCCGGAACGAAGATCCACAGCGGTACCCCTACCGCCGATCGCCCGCCATCGGCGACGCGTACGGTCACGGAGCGGCGAAGCCGGCTCGGGCGAGGACGTCTCGGCCGACCGGTCCGGTGACGAACTCGGCGAACGCGCGAGCGGTGGCGTCGTTCTCGGACCCATTCATTGTCGCAACCGGATAGGTGTTGACGGCTTCGCTCGATTCCGCGAACGGCACTGCTGTCACGGAGTCACCCGACCCTGCTGCGTCTGTGACGTACACCAGCCCGGCATCGGCTTGACCCGACGTGACTTTGCCCAGTACATCGGTGACCGACGATTCCTCGCTCACCGCCGGGATGTCCGTGCCGGTCGCGGCTTCCACGGCTGCCGTCGCCGCACCGCACGGCACCTGAGGTGCACAGATCACCGTCAGAATGTCGGGGTTCGCCAGATCGGCGAACGACGTGATGCGATCCGGGTTGCCCGGCGCGGTGACGATGGTCAGGGTGTTCGAGGCGAAGTCGACGGGATCACCTGCCACCACGCCGGCGTCGACCGCCTTCGTCATGTTCTTCGTATCCGCGGAGGCGAAGACATCGGCGGGTGCACCGGAGATCAGCTGCGTGGCCAGATCGGAGGATCCGGCGAAGCTGAACTCGACCGAGGTGCCGGGGTGCTCGGCCTCGAAGCGCGTACCCAGTTCGGTGAACGTCGCTCGCAGGGATGCTGCGGCGAAGACGGTGATGTCACCCCCGACGGTATTGCCGGTCGCGGCCGGATCGGAGGCACCGGATTCGGATGCCCTGTCGCATCCGGTGAGGACAAGAGTGACGGCAACGAGAGCCACGAATGCCGGTCTGAGTGTCTGCACTGAAATCTCCTGCGATCTAGGGTGTCTCGACGATGACCGTGGTGGCCTTGACGACCGCGACGGTCACCTTGCCCGGCTCCAGTCCGAGTTCACGAACGGACTCGGTACTCATCAGGGACACGATGGAAAAGGGCCCACACTGCATGGTGACCTCGCTCATCACCGTGTCCGAGACGACCCCGGTGACGAGCCCGACCAGTCGGTTGCGGGCAGAACTGCCGCCGGAGGCCACTTCGGGTGGGGGCGCGGCATGCTGGCGGGCATAAGCGGCGAGGTCACTGCCGGCGATCACCTTGCGCCCTGTCTCGTCCTCGAACGAGGCGAGTGTGCCGCCGTCGATCCACCTCCGCACGGTGTCGTCACTGACGCCGAGCAGTGCGGCAGCGTCTCGAATGCGGACCGGAGGCACCGTCATCGCGACACCCGCGCTGTCTTGGTCGTCCGCAAAAAAGTCATGAAAGGCACCATATACCCGAATCTGCGGTGACGACGAGCGGATTGCCTCCAGTGCGGCCGGGACCGTCGGTCATGACGGGAGCTACCGCTTCACCCCGCCTGGATGCGCCGCGGAATCTCCGTGGAGGATTGAGCGTTGATACGTTCTCGGACGGTTCGGCGACTCGACGTCGACGGCCGAACGGATCGGAAGGGGTCATCAGTGGCAGCGAAGCTGTGGGCAGTGAGCGACATTCACGTCGGACATCGGGGCAACAAGCCCGTCACCGAGGACATCTTCCCCGAGTCTCCCGACGACTGGCTGATCGTGGCCGGTGACGTGTCGGAGAAGACCGACGACATCAAGTGGGCGCTCGAACTGCTGCGCAGTCGTTTCGCGAAGGTCATCTGGGTTCCCGGAAACCACGAGCTGTGGACGACGGTGAAAGATCCCGTCCAGATCCACGGAGCAGCCCGATACGAGTACTTGGTCAACCTGTGCCGTGAGATCGACGTCGTCACTCCGGAGGATCCGTACCTGCTGTGGGAGGGAGAGGGTGGTCCGGCGACGATAGTGCCGATGTTTCTGCTGTACGACTACACCTTCCTGCCGCAGGGAGCTCGGGACAAGGAGCACGGGCTGGCGATCGCGCGAGAGAAGAACGTCGTCGCCACGGACGAATTTCTGCTGTCCTCGCAGCCGTATGCCACGCGGGATGCGTGGTGCCATGCGCGCATCGACGCCACTCGTGACCGGCTCGATGCCCTCGATACAACCGTTCCCACGGTGCTGATCAACCACTTTCCGATGGTCCGTCAGCCGACCGAGGTGCTCTTCTACCCGGAGTTCGCGCTGTGGTGCGGGTCGACTCTCACGGCGGATTGGCACACGAGGTACAACGCGATCTGCTCGGTGTACGGGCACCTGCACATTCCGCGTACCACCTACTACGACGGCGTTCGCTTCGAGGAGGTGTCGGTGGGCTACCCGCGCGAGTGGCAGCGCCGTGGACTGCCGAAGAACGTTCTGCGGCAAATTCTTCCGGTTCCCGAGTATCCGCCGGGGTCGTTGAACAAATGGGGCGGGCACTTCACCGTGACTCCCGAGATGGAAGCAGAAGTAGAGAAGATGAGGGCGGGCAAGTGATCGAATCCATACTTCCGAACGGTGTGGTCTCGGCCGAACTGTTCGTCGACCCACCGGATTTGGTGCCCCATCCACTCGAAGCCCCGTTGGTCGCCAAGGCTGTGGACAAGCGCAAGCGTGAGTTCACCTCGGCTCGGCACTGTGCTCGAGTGGCGATGGGAAAGCTGGGCGTGGAGCCCGCACCGATCATGCGAGGCAAATCCGGTGCGCCACAGTGGCCGAAGGGTGTGGTCGGATCGTTGACGCACTGCGACGGTTATCGCGGTGCCGTATTGGCCTATTCGATGCAGGTGC
This sequence comes from Rhodococcus sp. WWJCD1, assembly GCF_002258735.1. Taxonomy (NCBI): domain Bacteria; kingdom Bacillati; phylum Actinomycetota; class Actinomycetes; order Mycobacteriales; family Nocardiaceae; genus Rhodococcus; species Rhodococcus sp. WWJCD1. Next base: position 109,277 of record NZ_NOXY01000031.1, on the reverse strand, counting down.
GATCGGTCGGCATCGACGCCGAGCCGCACGGGCCTCTACCCGACGGTGTGCTGGAGGCGGTGAGCCTCGAGGCAGAGCGAGACTGGCTCGCGACCGCGGGCCGCGAGGACGTGCACTGGGATCGAGTGTTGTTCTGCGCCAAGGAAGCGACGTACAAGGCCTGGGAGCCGTTGACCGGACGGTGGCTCGGTTTCGAGGACGCGCACATCACCTTCGAGCGCACCGGCTCCGGTGACGACATCTCCGGGACGTTCAGATCCGAACTGCTGGTGCCCGGCGATACCGTCTCCGGGCCTCCTCTGACGTCGTTCGACGGTCGATGGATGGTGGCCAACGGACTGGTGATGACGGCAATCTCGGTGATGTGACGACCGGCTGGTCGCGCCTGGCACAATGCTCTCTTGTGAGTGCTCGCGAAAAGATTTCGTCCGGTCTCGTCGGTGCCGGCTTATTGGTGGTCGACAAAGGACCGGGCGTGACGAGTCACGATGTCGTGGCGTCGTGTCGAAAACTGTTGCGCACCAGAAAGGTCGGCCATGCGGGAACTCTCGACCCCATGGCGACCGGAGTGCTGGTGCTCGGTGTGGAGCGGGCGACCAAGATGCTCGGACTGCTCTCACTGACCACCAAGTCGTACACCGCGACGGTGCGGCTCGGCCGCAGTACGACGACAGACGACGCCGAGGGTGACGTTCTGGCGGATGTCTCGGCCTCGCACCTCTCCGATTCGGACATCGCGACCGCGATCTCGGCGTTGACCGGTGACATCGAGCAGGTGCCGTCGAGTGTCAGTGCCATCAAGGTCGACGGACAGCGAGCGCACAAGCTGTCTCGAGCCGGCGAGGAGTTCACCCTTGCCGCCCGGAACGTCAGTGTCACCCGATTCGATGTGACGGCCAGGCGTGATGTCGTCGAACACGAAGCCACCTTCGTCGACCTCGATGTGGAGGTGGAGTGCACGTCGGGGACGTACGTGCGCGCGCTGGCGCGAGATCTCGGTGCGGCGCTGGGCGTCGGCGGTCACCTGACCGTGCTGCGCCGCACACGCGTCGGTCCCTTCACCCTCGAGCATGCCCGGACGCTCGAGGAGTTGGCCGAGGACCCGGCCGTCAGTCTCGATATCGACGAGGCCGCACGCACCGCTTTTCCGCACCGGCAGATCGATGCGGGCGAGGCGGAATCGCTGAGTCAGGGCCGCTGGCTGGATCCGATCGGAATCGATGGGGTGTACGCGGCCGTCGATCCGACCGGTCACACCATCGCTCTGCTTCAGGAGAAGGGCAAGCGCGCCAGTTCGGTCATGGTCGTGCGGCCCGCGACCTTGCGCGGGCACTGAACCGGCCCGGCAATCAGTTCGCGGGAACCATCCAGATCGCCTCGGCGGCGCGATGGCCCAGGTCGATGGAGTCCGTGGCATCGTCCCGCGCGAGTTCGATGGCAACCGTGCCGGCGTAGTCACGTCGTTCGATCACCGTGATCGGCAGGTCGAGCGTGATACCGACCGAATCGAAGTAGCGAAGCATCGCAGGATCGGAGTCGGAGATTCTGGCGACTCGGCCGGACTGTCCGTCGAGGTACTCGCTCAGGCGGGTCGCGGACGGAGTCTCGATCGCACCGTCGACCGACGGAATCGGATCTCCGTGCGGATCGCGTTCGGGGTGGCCCAATTTGGCGTCGATCCGGTCCATCATCAGGTCCGAGACGGCGTGTTCGAGAATCTCCGCCTCGTCGTGCACTTCGTCCCAGCCGTAGCCCAGTTCGCGGACTAGATAGGTCTCGATCAGCCGGTGCCGACGCACCATGCCGATGGCAGCCAGGCGACCCTTCTCGGTCAGTGAGATGGCTCCGTAGCGGGCGTGGTCGACCATGCCCTGATCGGCGAGCTTGCGAATCGCCTCGGACACCGTCGAGGCGGAGACGCCGATGCGCTCGGAGAGCATCTTGGTGCTGACGGAGTCCTCGCTCCATTCGCTGGCCGTCCAGATGACCTTGAGATAGTCCTGCGCAACCGCGGACAGCTGGACGCCCTCGTCGGCCGGTGCGGGATCGGTTCTTTGTTGCGCCACGCCGCCGAGCTTAGGCAATCCAATGGAAAAAGACATCTCACCCGGCCGGAGCAGCCGGCACCTGTCGGCGTTGTCGCAGGGCGCGGACGACGATGCCCTGTGATGGGCTCAGCAGGTAGGCAAGCACGAAGACGAGTCCCTGGGTGAGCACGACGCTGCCTCCCGAGGACACGTCGAGGTAGAAGCTGGCATAGATCCCCACCAGCGCGCACCCCACCGAGATCAGCGGTGCCAGCACGAGCATGCGGCCGAAGCTGTGTGTGAGCAGGTACGCCGACGCGCCGGGAGTGATGAGCATCGCGACGACGAGAATCACTCCGACGGCCTGGAGTGCAACCACGGTGGTCAGCGCCAGCAGGGTCAGCATCACGGCCGAGATCACCGTGGGATTGATTCCGACGGCGCGTGCCTGGGTGCGGTCGAAGGCGAAGAGCGTGAAGTCGCGACGCTTGACGATCATGACGGTCAGCGCGATTCCACCCAGGACGAACACCTGCACCATGTCGGCCTGAGAGACGCCCAGCAGATTGCCGAACAGGATGTGATTGAGGTCGATCTGGCTGGGAAACTTCGAGATCAGGACGACGCCGAGCGCGAACAAGGTGGTGAAGACGACGCCGATCGCAGCGTCCTCCTTGACGATGGTGGTGTTGCGGACGACTCCGATGGCACCGACCGCGATGAGAGCGAACAGCAGCGCTCCGATCGCGAACGGTGCACCGAGCAGATACGACAACGCGACACCGGGCAGAACGGCGTGCGAGACCGCGTCGCCCATCAGAGACCAGCCGATGAGGACGAGCCAACAGCTCAGCACCGCGCACACGATCGAGGCGGTGACTGTCACCAGGAGCGCGCGTTGCATGAAAGTGTATTCGAGTGGGTCCACGAGAAAGTCGATCACGTACACGGTTCAGCTCGCTTCCGAGGTTCGGGCCGGTCGTGGAGTGCCTGCGCCCAGCTCGTCGATCCTCGTCGGATCTATGCCGAATGCCAGAGCGAGGTTCTCGGGGCGAAGTACCTCGACCGGACTGCCGTGCATCAGCACCCGCTGTTGGAGCAGGATCGCCTCGTCGCACAGGTCCGGCAGGGCATGCAGATCATGGGTGGACACGAGAACCGATGCACCGTCTGCTGCGAGTTCGCGCAGCAGCCGGGTAATGGTTGCCTCGGTCTTCTTGTCCACTCCGGCGAAAGGCTCGTCGAGCAACAGCAAAGACGCCTCCTGGGCAATGGCGCGGGCAACGAACGCGCGCTTGCGTTGGCCACCCGAGAGCTGGCCGATCTGTCGGTTCGCGAGATCGGCGAGGTCGACGCGCTGCAGGGCCTCGTCGACGGCGCGCCGATCGGCCGCTCGAGGAGTACGGAGAAGATTCTGCTTTCCGTATCGGCCCATCATCACCACGTCTCGCACACTGATCGGGAACGTCCAGTCGACCGATTCCGCCTGGGGCACATAGCTGACAGTGCCTGCTTTGCGCGCCTGGGCGGGGTCGCCGCCGAACACGGTGATCGAGCCGGAGTTGGGCTTGACCACGCCCATGACGGCCTTGAACAGCGTCGACTTGCCCGATCCGTTCATGCCGACCAACCCGCACACCCGCCCTGGTGCGAGCGTGAGGCTGGCATCGACGAGAGCCACGACGTCGCGGTATCGCACGTTGACGGTGTCGACCGTCAGCGCTGCTCCGTTCTCGTGCGGGGCCCTGTCGTGCTGGGTCCCAGTCTTCCGGGTCATTGTTCTCCTACCAGTGCGTCGGCGATCAACCGTGCGTCGTAGCGCAGTAGATCCAGGTATGTGGGTACGGGGCCGGACGCATCGCTCAGCGAGTCGACGTACAGCTTTCCCCCGAATCGAGCGCCGGTGTCCTCGGCGACCTGCAGCTGCGCCTTGTCCGAGACGGTCGACTCGCAGAACACGGCGGGTACAGCGTTGTCGCGAACGAAATCGATGGTGCGCACCACCTGCTTCGGCGTTCCTTCCTGCTCGGCGTTGACCGGCCACAGGTAGGCCTCCTGCAAGTCGAAGTCACGGGCCAGATAGCCGAAGGCACCTTCACAGGTGACGAGTGCACGCTGACGTTCGGGCAGTGCGGAGAGGTCGGCGTCGAGTTCGGTACCGACCTCGCGGAGTTGTCCGATGTACGCGACCGCGTTCGCTCGGTAGTCGTCGGTGTTGGCGGGGTCGAGTGCGACGAACGCGTCGGCGATGTTCTGCACGTAGGTCTCGGCGACGACCGGCGACATCCAGGCGTGTGGGTTCGCCTTTCCCGCGTAGGCATCGTCGCGAATGTAGACCGGCTCCACGTCCGCACTCACTACGGCGTGCGGTGCGGGAACACGTTCGACGAACTTCGCGAACCATGATTCGAGTCCGAGTCCGTTGTCCAGGATCAGCTCGGCCTGCTCGGCAGTGCGGAGGTCTCCCGGGGTCGGCTCGTAGCCGTGAATCTCCGCACCGGGTTTTGTGATCGATTCCACTCGCAGGTGTTCACCGGCGACGTTCGCGGCCATGTCGGCGAGGACGGTGAACGTCGTCAGTACGAGCGGTCTGCCGTCGTCGAGTGCAGTCGGATCGTCGTCGCCCACGGCGCGGGCACAGCTGGTCGACGCCACGACCAGGAGACCGGCCACCACCCAGCTCACGACGACGCGTCGAGTGCGAAATCCACTCGTGCGAAGAAAAAAGTTAGGCACCCCGAAATATTTACCGTGGGGATACCTTTTTGTCCATACCTGCCATGTGCGACACGCCTGGCCGAGAGTGACCGAGCGGCCGTCGGGCCGTAGGCTTCGCGGTGTGCAGAGATGGCGAGGTCTCGACGATGTACCTGCCGACTGGGGTCGGTGCGTGCTCACGATCGGCGTCTTCGACGGCGTTCATCGCGGACACGCGCAACTGATCGGCCGAGCGGTGGCCGCTGCGAAGAAGCGCGGCGTTCCCAGCGTGCTCATGACGTTCGATCCTCACCCGATGGAAGTCGTGCGGCCGGGGAGTCACCCTGCTCAGTTGACGACCCTGACGAGGCGAGCCGAACTCGCCGAGGAACTGGGAATCGACGTGTTCTGTGTCATGCCGTTCACGCCCGAGCTGATGAAACTGACCCCCGAGCGATACGTCCACGAGATCCTGATCGAACGCCTGCACGTTGCCGAAGTGGTCGTAGGCGAGAACTTCACCTACGGGAAGAAGGCACTCGGTACCGTCCCGATGCTGCGCAAGATCGGCGAACGGTCCGGATTCGCAGTCGACGGAGTCAACCTGCTCGCCGAGCACGCCGTGACGTTCTCCTCGACGTACATCAGATCGTGCGTGGACGCCGGTGATGTCGCTGCAGCCACTGCCGCGCTCGGGCGACCGCACCGCGTCGAGGGTGTCGTTGTGCACGGTGACGGCCGAGGTCGCCAAATGGGTTATCCGACAGCCAATGTCGCGCCGCCCATGTACTCCGCCATTCCCGCCGACGGCGTCTACGCGGCATGGTTCACCGTGCTGGGGCCGGGTCCGATCATGGGGACGGTCACGCCGGGGGAGCGACATCCTGCCGCGGTGTCGGTGGGCACCAATCCCACGTTCTCGGGTCGTACCAGGACTGTCGAGGCGTTCGTGCTCGACGGTGAGGCCGACCTGTACGGGCAGCATGTGGCGGTCGATTTCGTCGAGCGGCTGCGCGGGATGGAGAAATTCGATTCGATGGAAGCGCTCGTGGAGGAAATGGGCCGCGACGCCGATCGTGCCCGCTCCATTCTGGCGACGAGCACAGCCTGATAGGCTGTCCCCTCGGTGCTCGCTGCGGTCCGCGGCGGCTGTACCGGCTTCGATCCCGCTCGTTCGTTCGGCGGGACGCGTTGCTTCCTTTCACGCGGACGTCATTGATCAGGAGTAGTACCAGTGGCATTGACCACCGAACAGAAGAAGGCCGTTCTCGGCGAGTACGGCTTGCACCCCACCGACACGGGCTCGCCCGAGGCGCAGGTTGCAATGCTCACCAAGCGCATCGTCGACTTGACCGAGCACCTCAAGATGCACAAGCACGATCACCACTCCCGCCGCGGCCTGTTGCTGCTGGTCGGACGTCGTCGTCGTCTGCTCAAGTACATCGCCAAGGTCGACGTCACCCGCTACCGCTCGCTCATCGAGCGTCTGGGTCTGCGTCGATAATTCGCATCGACGCGAGGTTGTCACCGATGCACGGTTCGACGCGCCGGTGTACACCGGACTCGCAGCAATAGTGCAGTAGCCAACGAGGCAGTGCTTAGACTGTTCCTCGTTGGCTATCTGTGTTTGTACCGCAAGAACAGTTTCGCCAGCACGAGAAAGCGGATGCACGGCATCCGCACACCGCCGTGTATGCCTGTCACGCCGTGGTGACGGTCTTCGGTAGTGGCCTTTCGGATACGAGATCCGGTGGGCTTCGATCGATGGCCGCCTCCGCGCAGCCGCGTCCCGAGAGATCTCGGAGATGGACGGCACAGGTATGCCGCCACAGCCAGGAGGGCTCGTGGTGTGTCCACGCGGGCACGGCAAAGACGAGAGGACGAGAACAGAACACATGTCGGAAACCACAACCTTGGACGTCGAAGAAGGCGTCTACGAAGCCACTGCGATCATCGACAACGGCACGTTCGGCAAGCGGACCATCCGCTTCGAGACCGGCCGCCTCGCACAGCAGGCCGCTGGCGCAGTCGCCGCGTACCTCGACGAGGACACCATGCTGCTGTCGGCAACGACCGCAGGCAAGCACCCCCGTGAGGGATTCGATTTCTTCCCGTTGACGGTCGACGTCGAAGAGCGCATGTACGCCGCGGGCCGGATCCCCGGATCGTTCTTCCGTCGTGAGGGCCGTCCGTCCACCGACGCCATCCTCACCTGCCGCCTGATCGACCGGCCGCTGCGTCCGACGTTCGTCGACGGACTGCGCAACGAGATCCAGGTCGTCATCACCGTCCTGAGCCTCAACCCCGCCGATCTGTACGACGTCGTCGCGATCAACGCGGCATCGGCCTCGACTCAGATCGCCGGCCTGCCGTTCTCCGGCCCGATCGGTGGCGTTCGCGTCGCACTGATCGACAAGCAGTGGGTCGCCTTCCCGACCAACGAGCAGCTCGAGAAGGCCGTGTTCAACATGGTCGTCGCGGGTCGCATCGTCTCCGGCTCCGGTGCCGACGCAGATGTCGCCATCATGATGGTCGAAGCCGAGGCCACCGAGAACGTCATCGAGCTCATCGAGGGTGGCGCTACCGCCCCCAACGAAGCAGTCGTCGCCGAGGGCCTCGAGGCTTCGAAGCCCTTCATCGCTGCCCTGTGCACCGCACAGCAGGAGCTCGCGTCCAAGGCCGCCAAGCCCACCGGCGACTACCCGGTCTTCCCGGCGTACCAGTCGGACGTCTTCGAGGCCGTCGAGAACGCCGCGAAGATCCCGCTGAACGAGGCGCTGACCATTGCAGGCAAGGCCGAGCGCGAGAGCAAGCTCGACGAGGTCAAGGCTCAGGTTCTCACCTCGGTCGGAGACAGCTTCGCCGGCCGGGAGAAGGAGATCGGTGCCGCATTCCGTGCACTGACCAAGAAGTCGGTTCGCCAGCGCATCCTCACCGACCACTTCCGTATCGACGGTCGCGGCATCACCGACATCCGGTCGCTGTCCGCCGAGGTCGCGATCATCCCGCGTACCCACGGATCGGCTCTCTTCGAGCGCGGCGAGACCCAGATCCTGGGCGTCACCACCCTCGACATGGTCAAGATGGCGCAGCAGGTCGATTCGCTCGGGCCCGAGACGTCCAAGCGCTACATGCACCATTACAACTTCCCGCCGTACTCCACCGGTGAGACCGGCCGCGTCGGTTCGCCGAAGCGTCGCGAGATCGGTCACGGCGCGCTCGCCGAGCGCGCTCTGCTGCCGGTTCTGCCCAGCCAGGCAGAGTTCCCGTACGCCATCCGCCAGGTCTCCGAGGCACTGAGCTCGAACGGCTCGACCTCGATGGGCTCGGTCTGCGCCTCGACCCTGTCGCTGCTCAATGCCGGTGTGCCGTTGCGTGCCCCGGTTGCGGGTATCGCCATGGGCCTCGTGTCCGACGAGGTCGACGGCGAGACCCGTTACGTCGCCCTCACCGACATCCTCGGTGCCGAGGATGCGTTCGGCGACATGGACTTCAAGGTCGCCGGAACCAAGGACTTCGTCACGGCGCTGCAGCTCGACACCAAGCTCGACGGCATCCCCTCCAAGGTGCTCGCCGGCGCGCTGTCGCAGGCCAAGGATGCTCGCACGACGATCCTCGAGGTCATGGCCGAGGCCATCGACACCCCGGACGAGATGAGCCCGTACGCACCTCGCGTCACCGCGATCAAGGTGCCGGTCGACAAGATCGGCGAGGTCATCGGGCCCAAGGGCAAGATGATCAACTCCATCACCGAGCAGACCGGTGCCAACATCTCGATCGAAGATGACGGCACTGTCTACGTCGGTGCGGCGGACGGCCCGTCCGCACAGGCCGCGATCGACATGATCAACGCCATCGCCAACCCGCAGCTGCCGAAGGTCGGCGAGCGATTCCTCGGAACCGTCGTCAAGACAACGGCTTTCGGTGCGTTCGTCTCGCTGCTCCCGGGCCGCGACGGACTGGTGCACATCTCGAAGCTCGGTAACGGCAAGCGCATCAACAAGGTCGAGGACGTCGTGAGCGTCGGATCCAAGTTGCGCGTCGAGATCGCCGATATCGACAACCGCGGCAAGATCAGCCTCGTTCCCGTCGAAGACGACAACGCAGCTGCTCCTGCCGACGCTCCCGAGGCACCCGCCGAGGCCAGCGCTGAGTAAGAAGCAACCGAGCCGAACGGTACGTCCCCTCGGGTCGTACCGTTCGGCCGTTACGGACAACGTCGCCATCGATGCCGGCGTGCAACGCACGACTCTGCCCGGCGGGCTTCGGGTCGTCACCGAGTTCGTTCCCGGCGTTCGCTCGGCGTCGGTCGGAGTGTGGGTCGGAGTGGGCTCACGCGACGAGCAACCGAGTGTTGCCGGAGCCGCGCACTTCCTCGAACATCTGCTGTTCAAGTCGACGCCGACGCGCAGTGCGCTCGAGATCGCCCAGGTGATGGACGGTGTCGGGGGAGAGCTGAACGCATTCACCTCCAAGGAGAGCACGTGTTTCTATGCGCACGTGCTCGACGAGGACGTGGCACTCGCCATCGATTTGGTCAGCGATGTGGTGCTTCGCGGTCGGTGTAGATCGGCGGATGTGGACGTCGAGCGGCAGGTGGTTCTCGAAGAGATCTCCATGCGCGACGACGATCCCGAGGATCTGCTGGGAGATGCCTTCCTGGAAGCGATGTTCGGTGATCACCCCATCGGGCGTCCGATCATCGGATCCGTCGAATCCATCGAATCGATGACCCGTTCCCAACTGCACTCGTTTCACGTTCGCCGCTACACCCCGCAGCGCATGGTCGTGGCGGTCGCAGGCAACGTCGATCACAAGCAGATCGTCTCGCTCGTGCGCCGCGCATTCTCCGGCCATCTGGAGAAGGGTGCGCGGCCGGCCGAAAGGCGCGGTGGCACAGCACGATTACGCAACGCTCCCACGTTGAGCCTGACCACCCGTGAGAGCGAGCAGGCGCATCTGTGCCTGGGTGTGCGGGCGTTCGGTCGACACGAAGGGCATCGCTGGGCGTTGTCCGTGCTCAATTCGGCTGTCGGCGGTGGGCTCAGTTCTCGCCTGTTCCAGGAGATCAGGGAAGAGCGCGGACTGGCTTACTCGGTGTACTCCTCGGTGGACACGTTTGCCGACAGCGGTGCGTTCTCGGTGTACGCGGGATGCCAGCCGGATAACCTCGGCGAGGTCACCACGGTGATTCGTGAGGTCTTGGCCAAGGTTGCGGCCGAGGGCATCACCGATGCGGAGTGTGCTCGCGCGAAGGGCTCGTTGCGCGGCGGACTGGTTCTGGGCCTGGAAGATTCGGGCTCCCGGATGAACCGTATCGGTCGTAGCGAACTGAACTACGGCAATCACCGCGACATCACCGACACGCTCTCGCGTATCGACAGCGTCGGCAACGACGAGGTGCGCGAGGTCGCCGCCGTGCTGCTCGATCGTCCGTTCGGTGCCGCGGTGGTCGGTCCGTACAAGAACGCTCGTCAGTTGCCGGCATCGGTCAGGTCCCTGGTTCGCTAGCGTCTGCGATCACGTCGCGCACTGCACAGCGGATCAGGTCCGGCACTGCCGAGGTGTCAGTGATCGGTTCGAATGCTCGGGTGGAGTGCAGCGCGGCTATTCCGTGCACGGAGGTCCACAGTCTCATCGCTGTGAACTGTGGATTTTCCGGCGCGACGGTGCCGAGTGTCGAGGTGAGTGCTTCGAAGAGGGGGCGCGACTGTTGTCGCAGATTCTCACCGGAGCCGGCGAGCAGGTCGTGTCGAAAGATGAGAGCGAACATCGCCGGGCGCTGCGCTGCGAATTGCACGTACGCGTGCGCCATCGCATCCACAGCATCTCTGGGTGAATCCGACTGTTGTGCAGCAGAATTCAGCGCGGTCCCGAGATCGACGAGGCCGACTCGGGCCACGGCCGCGGCGAGTGCGCTCAGCGTCGGAAAGTACCGCCTGGGAGCGCCGTGAGAGACGCCGGCCTCGCGAGTGACCGCTCTGATGGTCAACCCTTCCGGTCCCTCGCTGTCGAGTAGGCGTACACCCGCGTCGATCAGCCGCGTCCGAAGGTTGTCTGGCACGTAGACATTGTCTACTCTCGGCCGTGACGATGTCCAGCCGAGAGGATCGATCGATGTGGTATCTGCTCTTCAAATATGTGTTGATCGGCCCGATTCTCCGAATCCTCGGACGCCCGTCGGTGGTCGGTGGAGGCAATCTCCCGACGACGGGACCGGTGATCATCGCCGGCAACCACCTCACGGTCGTCGACTCGTTCTTTCTCGTCCTCCTGGTTCGTCGCCGGGTCACGTTCATCGCCAAGAGCGAGTACTTCACCGGCCGGGGAATCAAGGGCGCGGCGCTTCGTTGGTTCTACAGCGCGACTGGTCAGGTTCCCGTCGACCGCCGCGGGGCGGATGCTTCTGCTCCGGCGCTCGATGCTGCGAAAAACATTCTGCGACAACGGAAGGTGTGGGCGGTGTACCCGGAAGGGACGCGATCTCCCGACGGCCGGTTGTACAAGGGCAAGACCGGGCTGGCGAGAGTGGCGATCGAGACCGGAGCGCCCGTAGTGCCGGTGGTGATGCACGGGACGCTCGGAGTCAACCCGGTGGGTTCGAGGATGTGGCGTCCGGGAAAGGTGCGCATGGTCGTCGGCGAACCATTGGATTTCACGAGATACGCAGGGGGAGAGAACAGTAGAGCCATTCTGCGGGCTACCACCGATGAGGTGATGGCAGCGCTGGCGACCCTGTCGGGGCAGGAGTACGTCGACGTGTACGCCGCGACGGTCAAGGACGCGGCATGACCTCGGACGCGCACGCACGCGGCAGAACAGTCCTCGTGACCGGTGTCGGTCGGCGGGAGGGAATCGGTTTCGCCATCACCCGCCGGCTGTTGCGTGACGAGAGCACCCGCGTCTTTGCGCACTCGTGCGACGGCTACGACATCACCGAGCCGTGGGGAGCCGGCACACCGGGAGCACAGGAGGTGTTGGCCGAGTTGTCCACCGCCACCGACAGGCTCGGCCACCTCGACATCGATTTCGTGGATCCGGCGGCACCGGCAACCCTGTTCGACGCGGCGGAATCCACGCTCGGCAGCATCGATTCTCTGGTGGTCAACCATGCGCGGTCGCAGCTGGGTGATCTGGGTTCGATGACGGCGGAATCGCTCGACCGGACGTGGGCGGTGAATGTGCGAGCGTCTCTGCTTCTGGTGCAGGAATTCGCGCGGCGCTACGTCGATCATCCCTATGGTGGTCGCGTCGTACTGTTCACCTCTGGCCAGGACCAGGGGCCCATGCCGACAGAGATTCCTTACGCGGTGAGCAAGGGTGCCATCGCGTCGATCACCCCGACCCTGGCCGATGCGGTGATCGAGCAAGGCATCACGGTCAACACGATCAATCCGGGTCCCACCGATACCGGCTGGGCCAGCGCAGATCTGAGCGAATTCGTAGAGCGTCACATGCCGCGCGGTCGGTGGAACTCACCGGAAGAGGCCGCCGCCGTCGTGGCGATGTTGCTCTCGCCCGATTCGGGTTCGATCACCGGTCAGGTCATCGGGGCCGAAGGCGGATTCCGACGCTTCACGCCGTGATGGCGGCCGGTGCGCCGGTTACAGCTTCTTCTTGCCCAGCAACAACTTCCACGGCACCAAGGCCGATTCGAGCTGGACCGACAGGCTCATCTTGGATTCGCCCTCGCTACGCTCCTCGAACGTGATCGGCACCTCGGCGAGAGTGAGGCCGTGCTTGACGGTCCGGTAGTTCATCTCGACCTGGAACGCGTACCCGTTGCTCTCGACCGACGCCACATCGATGGTGCGCAGGGTGCGTGCGTGCCATGCTTTGAATCCTGCTGTCGCGTCCTTGACGCCGAGTCGCAGAATCGTGTTGACGTAGAAGTTCGCCCAGGCCGACAGCGCTTTGCGGTGCCAGGGCCAATCTGCGGCAACGGCACCGCCGGGAACGTATCGCGATCCGAGAACCACGGCCGCATCGGTGGTGTTCAGCTTGTCGATCATCGCCGGGATCACCTCGGTGGGGTGCGAGAGATCGGCATCCATCTGGATCACGATGTCCGCGCCTTCGTCGAGAGCCCGCGTCATACCCGCGACGTATGCGCGGCCGAGTCCGTTCTTCTCGGTGCGGTGGAGAACACTGATGTCGAGAGGGCCGTCGATGGCCAGTTTGTCGGCAATGTCGCCGGTGCCGTCGGGTGAATTGTCGTCGACGACCAGCACGCCGAGCCCCTCCACCTTCAACCCGGCGAGCAACTCGACGAGCTTGGGAAGGTTCTCGCGCTCGTTGTACGTCGGTACAACGACGGTGGTCTTCGGGGCGACTCGTTCCGTACTCACCACCGTATGATCCGTGATCAGGGGTCCCGATCCAAATATCGGACATAATCGGCCGTGTCGGCTCGGCGATTCAGCTCTCTGTCGAACCCGCGATCGTCCGTCGACGAGTTGCGTCGACGAACATTCCGTCGCGCAGAATCGGAACGCAGCCACTCGAGCCGGTCTCGGCGGCGATCACCACGTCCTCGGGATGCCCCATCGCGTTCAATTCCTGTCCGGACGCGCATCGCAGCAGCTCGGAGGCCACATCCTGCTTCACGGCCCGCCACGCCGCTGCTGCCGCCACCGCCTCCGCAGACGCGTCGGCTGCTCCGGAATCGAGAAGTTCGGCGATGACCGCACCCGCTCCCCACAGGTCCTCGACTGCGGGACGAAGTGATGCGTCGGGCCACCGTTCACCTGACGCTATGACGGCAATCACGGCGGTCGGGTTCTCGGCACGTATCCACGTCGCGACCGCCGCGGCATTTCTCAACGATGCGCCTATGAACAGCCCGGCCCGGCTCGCGAGTTCGTAGGCGATGGTGGAGCCGTTGGGTGACGGCAACACCAGACGGGCTGGTGGTGGAGTGTTTCGGATACTGGCCGGGCACAGGCTGATCCGGCCCGGAGAGCCTGCCGATCGGCCGACGGCGAGGACTGCGTCGAACTCCTCGGCCAGCTGCGAAGCTCGGTCGTCGCGCCATCGGCACGGAATCACGTCGATACCCGCATCCATCGCCACCGTCAGCGTCGTCGTGAACGACAGGACGTCGACGATCACGGCGATGTCCGCCCCGTCGACGATGGAATCGGCCCCCGAGAGACCCCACTCGAATCTGACTCCGTGCGCGCGCTGGGACAGTCCGGGATCGACAGGCATTGCCGAACGGTAACAAAGCAGGCGACGGTGCTACCTTCGGCGCGTAATCGAGTGGGGGAGCCGAAGATGCAGTTGGAGCTGGATACGAAGGTGATCGTCCTCGCGGCCGGTCTTCTGTTGCTGTGGGCTCTGGGGTTGGGGGTGCTGAAATATCGCCAGATGTCGACCTCGGCGGACGGGACGGCGCATCGATACGTCGACATCGCCCACCGAGCGGCGCTGATGTACTCGTTCGCCGCGCTGGTGCTGGCAGTCCTGGCGCACTTCAGTGCCTGGCCGGTTCCGGTCGATCTGACCGCGGCATCGGTGGTGTTGCTGTTCTTCGTGGGCGCGATCGCCGGATACACCGTGCACGGTATTCGGCGTGACACCGAGAACCAGTTCGTCCACCCGGTCGCGGGAACTCACGTGTTCATGGTGGCGCTGATCATCGGCGAAATCGGAGGAACTGCCGTGTTGGTGAGCGGCTTCGCAGTGGGGCAGTTCCGCCCGATCTGAGGACCGTGTGACGACAGCTACTACCGGGGGTCGAGGTAGAGCTCGGCGGTCTCGGTGGCCACCGCAGAGACTGCGGCGGCCAGTTCGGGCTCCAGGTCGAGTGCCCGGGTGAGACCTTCGCCGCGAAGGCCCTGTGACCGAAGGAGCTCCCAGGCCTGTTCGACGAGCCGAACCGAGGTGGGATGATCCAATTCGGGGCGGTTGGACCGCAGTGCTGTCGCAGCCCAATCTGCGTCGAACGTCCCGTTGGGTGGACCGAACACACGCTCACCGGACGAATAGCTTTTCGGCTCCATGCTCCGACGCTAGCAGGATCGACAGTCGGCGCAATCGTGACCGAATCGCGTCGAAGCACCACTACCGAACCGAACGGTTTCTTCGGTACGGTACGGCGATGCACGAAGGTCACCGCAGCGAGCCGGCCGCGTCCTTGGCGGCCTGGCCACTACTGGTCGTCCTGCTCGCCGGCTGCTCCGGTGCCGACGTCACCACCGGGATCGACGAGGTCTCGGCCGGCACGAACTACACCACGGTCACGGGTTCTCTGGATGTCGGAGATCCGTTCGCTGTTCCGGGTCCCACCGCCGCTCCGACGGCCGTCATTCCCTACGTCGACGAGCTTCCTCCAAGTCTCGAAGGTGCCCGTTACCCGGGAATGTCGCCGGTCGGTGTCACCGATGTCGTGTTCGTAGGGGCTTCGGCCGTCGAATATCGGCTGGCAGGCAACGGTCCGGTGTCGTACACCGTGAGGTACGTCGACGAGGCGGTGCGGTACGGCACGAGTGAACCCGTCGCGGTGCCCGGGAAATCGGTAGTGCAGGTCGACCTGTCGGGCACATCGACGGAATCCGACGACAGCGTGGCGGATTATGCCGGGCCGGAACGAATTCGCAACGATGCAGGTTCCGCCGTGGTCTCGGTCGACTTTCTGGCCGATCCCGGCGGAATCTCGCAGTCGTTCATCGGTGTGGGTACCGATCGACCCGAGTTCACGGTGACCACCACGGAAAATCCCGCCGCGGTGGTCGTCACCATCGCATCCTGATCGACACTGTGAACGTCGAATGCACTTCCGCCCCGGCTGTTTCGGCCCCTCCTCGTCGGCCGCGCGGTAGCATCGCCGGTGTGTCCGACGCCACTGCGAGAGAGAATCGACCAGCTCGTGTGCGGGTGCTCGTCTACAGCAGCAACGCCGAGACTCGCGCTCAGGTGGAGTCTGCAGTGGGAACTCGACCGGATCCGGCGCTCGGCGAGATCGACTACGTGGACGTCGCTACGGCGGCCGTCGTCATCGAGCACTTGGATGCGGGCGGAGTCGACTTGGTCATCCTCGACGGTGAGTCCTCCCCGGTCGGGGGCCTCGGCCTGGCGAAGCAGCTCAAGGACGAGATCGACCCGTGCCCGCCGGTGCTGGTTCTCATCGGACGCCCCGACGACAGATGGTTGGCAGACTGGTCACGCGCCGAGGCTGCTGTTCCCCATCCGCTCGATCCGATTCGGCTGGGACGGGCAGTGGTCGATCTGTTGAGGCAGCACTCGGTACGCGTCGGTGCCCCGGTCTCTCGATCGCGGTAGGTCAGACCGTCTTTTCCGATGCGGGCACCGTCAGCACGAACCGGTGGATCGAGCCGGCGATGACAGCTCCGAGCACGGGAAAGACTACGAACACCCACAGTTGTGACAGGGCAGGACCGCCGGCGACGAGGGCTGGGCCGAAGGACCGAGCAGGGTTGACCGAGGTCGAATCGATTCCGATGCCAAGCAGGTGGACCACGGTCAGGGTCAGGCCGATCGGGATGCCGGCCGCCACGACGGGGTGAACGGTGGGGGCCGTGGTGGCCAGTACGACGAGGACGAGCAGGCCGGTCGCGATCGTCTCGAACACCGCTACCGACGCCAGCCCGTATTCTCCGGGCGAGGAGGTGCCGAATCCATTGGTGCCCAGACCGTCCGACGACATGTCGTATCCGGGACGGCCGGACGCGACGAACAGCACGATCAGCGCGCCGATCACTGCACCGACGGCCTGGGCGGCGATGTAGAACACAGCCTTGATCGGGGTGATGGCGCGAGCTATGAGGGCTCCGATCGTCACGGCCGGGTTGATGTGGCAGCCGGAGATCGGGCCGATCGCGTAGACGAGGGCGAGCAAGGTGAGCCCGAACGCCAGTGCGATGCCAGGGGTCCCGACGGTGTCTCCGGCGATGACGGCAGTGCCGACACCGAAAATGACCAGCAGGGCAGTGCCGAGTCCCTCAGCGGCGAGCGCTGAGACGGAAATCGACTTCATCGTGTCTCCTTCGTGATGTCGGCAGCCCGGGTCGGGCGGCCGGAAATGTTCGCAGATTGGTCGTCACCCGTGGAATGGACCGCATGTGAAGGTCACGTGATATAGGTCACACTCATGAACGGGGCCGGAGGCTGCGCGGCCCATGCGCGTCAACGGTTTACGAAACTGGACTGCTCGAAATCCCGCGAGATCCGTACCGAACCCATACTGTGTGGTTCAGGTCACATTGGTACGGTCGTCGCATTTACCTCGCGTCGGCGCGGACGTCGATCGAGGGAGCGGATGCCCGAATGAACGCCTACGTTCCGATTCTCGTTCTCGGTGTCATTGCGATCGCGTTCGCGGTGTTCTCGGTGATGGTCGGCACCATGGTGGGGCCCGCGCGATACAACCGCGCCAAATTCGACGCCTACGAATGCGGTATCGAGCCGACGATGCATGCGCCTACGGGCCAACGATTTCCGGTGAAGTTCTACCTGACCGCGATGCTGTTCATCATCTTCGACATCGAGATCGTCTTTCTCTATCCGTGGGCGGTCCACCTCGACGTGTTGGGAGCATTCGGGCTCGTCGCCATGGCGCTGTTCGTCGTCAACGTGTCGGTCGCCTACATCTACGAATGGCGGCGAGGCGGACTCGGTTGGGACTGATTCGACGAAGAACGGTGCTTGTTCTCAATTCTGCGAAAGCGAAAGAGCGTGATCGATGGGACTCGAAGAGAAGCTACCCAGTGGATTTCTGCTGACCACCGTCGAAGGGTTGGCCGGATACGCCCGTAAGGGTTCGCTGTGGCCGGCCACATTCGGTCTCGCGTGCTGCGCGATCGAAATGATGGCCACTACGTCCGGTCGGTTCGACCTCGCCCGATTCGGTATGGAAGCGTTTCGCGCATCTCCGCGCCAAGCGGATCTGATGATCGTGGCGGGGCGCGTCAGCCAGAAGATGGGTCCGGTGCTGCGGCAGGTGTACGACCAGATGGCCGAACCCAAATGGGTGCTGGCCATGGGGGTCTGCGCGTCCTCGGGCGGAATGTTCAACAATTACGCGGTGGTCCAAGGCGTCGACCACATCGTTCCCGTCGACATCTATCTGCCGGGTTGCCCGCCGCGGCCGGAGATGTTGCTCAACGCAATTCTGGAGCTGCACAAGAAGATTCAGGAAATGCCGCTCGGCGTCAATCGAGAGCAGGTGCGCGCGGCAGCCGAAGCCGCGGCGCTGTCGTCCACCCCGACGATCGATCTCAAAGGCCTGCTGCGATGACCGCGCACGGACCCCGCGGGATGTTCGGTGTCCAGGGCACCGGTGACACATCCGGTTACGGCCGACTGCAGCCTCCGGTCGCAGCGATCGACACCGCCGTGCGGCCCTACGGCGGCTACTTCGATGCAGTGGTCGACCGGCTGGCCGCGGTTCTCGAAGCCGGTGCTGTGTCGTACGAGGACGCAGTCGAACGCGTGGTGATCCATCGGGGCGAGTTGACCGCGCATCTCACGAGAGAACACGTCTGCGCGGTGGCCCGTGCGCTGCGTGACGACGAGGAGCTCCGATTCGAGTTGTGTACGGGCGCGTCGGGTGTGCACTACCCGGATCAGGTCGGCCGCGAATTGCATGTGGTCTATCACCTCGTCTCCATCACACACGGACGTCGCCTGCGACTCGAAGTCGCCGTGCCCGATGCAGATCCGCACACGCCCTCGCTCTGCGGGGTGTATCCCACCAACGACTGGCACGAACGCGAGGTCTACGACTTCTTCGGCATCGTGTTCGACGGTCACCCTGCACTGACGCGTATCGAGATGCCCGACGACTGGGTCGGTCACCCGCAACGCAAGGACTATCCGCTGGGTGGAATTCCCATCGAGTACAAGGGCGCTCGGGTCGCGCCCCCGAACGAGCGCAGGTCGTACAACTGATGAGCGCAACAGACGAAACCATCTACGCGGTATCGGGCCAGGACTGGGACGACGTCGTCGAACTGGCCCGCGGGTCCGGCACCGAACGGATCGTGGTGAACATGGGTCCGCAACACCCGTCCACCCACGGGGTACTGCGGTTGATCCTCGAGATCGAGGGCGAGACCGTCACCGAGGCTCGATGCGGGATCGGCTACCTGCACACCGGAATCGAGAAGAACCTCGAGTATCGCAATTGGACCCAGGGCGTCACGTTCGTCACCCGTATGGATTACCTGTCGCCGTTCTTCAACGAGACGGCGTACTGCCTCGGCGTGGAAAAGCTGCTCGACATCACCGACGACATTCCCGAGCGCGCGACGGTGATCCGGGTGATGCTGATGGAGCTGAATCGAATTTCGTCCCACTTGGTTGCATTGGCAACGGGCGGAATGGAATTGGGTGCGGTAACAGCGATGCTGTTCGGCTTCCGTGAGCGAGAACTGATCCTCGACGTCTTCGAGGCCATCACCGGGCTCCGGATGAATCACGCCTACATCCGTCCGGGAGGGCTGTCTCAGGATCTCCCGGACGATGCGATCGAGAAGGTGCGCGAGCTTCTCCGGGTGCTGCCCGGACGCCTTCGAGATCTCGAACTCATGCTCAACGACAACCCGATCTGGAAGGCCAGAACCGAGAACGTCGGCTACCTGGACCTGACCGGATGCATGGCCCTCGGCGTCACCGGCCCGGTGCTTCGATCGACCGGACTGCCCTACGATCTGCGCCGCGCCGATCCCTACTGCGGATACGACAGCTACGAGTTCGACGTGGTGACCGACACCGGAAGCGACTGTTACGGGCGCTATCTGATCCGGGTCGAGGAGATGAAGGAGTCACTCAAGATCGTCGAACAGACCCTCGATCGCCTCCGTCCGGGGCCCGTCGTCATCGACGACAAGAAGATCGCCTGGCCTGCCGATCTGGTGTCGGGACCCGATGGCCTCGGCAACTCGCAGGATCACGTGCGCACCATCATGAACACCTCGATGGAATCACTGATCCACCACTTCAAACTGGTGACCGAGGGGATGCGAGTCCCGGCCGGGCAGGTGCTGTCGTCGGTGGAGTCACCTCGCGGTGAGCTGGGCGTACACATCGTCAGCGACGGCGGGACACGGCCGTACCGAGTGCATTTCAGAGACCCTTCCTTCACCAATCTGCAGGCAGTGGCCGCGATGTGCGAGGGCGGCATGATCTCCGACGTCATCGCCGCGGTCGCCAGTATCGACCCGGTGATGGGTGGGGTGGACCGATGACCGCGCAGCCGCACTCGGAGCCGGTGCTGATTCAACTCGGAGCCCGCCCGGACGAGGCGGTGCAACTGGCCGGCCGCGGTGCACGAACGTCGTATGCCCCCGAGGTGCTCGCCCGGCTGCACGCCGACGCCGCCATCGTTGTCGCGCGCTATCCGCAGGCCAGATCGGCACTGCTGCCGTTGTTGCACCTCGTGCAATCCGAGGACGGCTTCCTCACCCCCGCAGGAATCGAATTCTGTTCCGACGTACTCGAACTCACCGGTGCGGAGGTCACTGCCGTCGCAACGTTCTATTCGATGTACCGCCGCGAGCCCACGGGGACGTACCGCGTCGGCGTGTGCACCAATACCCTGTGCGCCGTCATGGGCGGCGACGCCATCATGGACACCCTGCGCGACCACCTCGACATCGAGCATGGCGAGACGACCGCCGACGGCACCATCACTCTCGAACACATCGAATGCAACGCCGCGTGCGACTACGCACCGGTGATGATGGTCAATTGGGAGTTCTTCGACAACAGCACCCCGTCGTCTGCGCGGGATCTGGTCGATGCACTTCGATCCGGTGCTCAGGTCACCCCGACGCGTGGAGCGCCACTGTGCACGTTTCGTGAGACCGAACGAATTCTCGCCGGATTTCCCGATGACCGCCCCGAGGCGGTCGAATCATCCGGTGGCGCAGGCGAAGCCACTCTCACCGGTCTGCGCTACGCCCGAGAGCACGCGATGTCTGCTCCCGAGGTCGCATCGAATCGGGACTACGGGCACCCCGATGTCGAGACCCCCGATGTCGGAGCCGAAGCAGTAGCGGAGACGGTGCGAGACAAGCCTGCGCCGGCGCCCTCGGCCACCGTGCCACCACAGCCGAACACCACCGAGACCGATCCATCGACGAAGGGGGAGTGACATGGCCCTGACGCCGGTCTTGAGCGAGTTCTGGGACGAGAAGGACTCGTGGACTCTCGACACCTACCGAAGTCACGACGGATACGCGGGGCTCGAGAAGGCCCTCGCGATGGACCCCGACGACCTCATCGCCTTCGTCAAGGAATCCGGCCTACGTGGCAGGGGTGGTGCGGGCTTTCCTACCGGAACGAAGTGGAGCTTCATACCCCAGAACGACGGCAAAGAGCACTATCTGGTGGTCAATGCCGACGAGTCCGAGCCGGGTACCTGCAAGGACATGCCGCTGCTGATGGCGAGTCCGCATACGCTGATCGAGGGAATCGTGATCGCCGCGTACGCAATTCGTGCATCCCACGCCTTCGTATACGTCCGAGGTGAAGTGGTGCCGGTGCTGCGCAGGCTGCAGGCCGCAGTCGCCGAGGCCTACGCAGCGGGCTATCTGGGAAAGGGTGTTCTCGGATCGAGTTTCGACCTCGAGTTGGTGATCCACGCCGGAGCCGGTGCGTACATCTGCGGCGAGGAGACAGCCCTGCTGGATTCGTTGGAGGGTCGGCGGGGGCAACCTCGGCTGCGGCCACCGTTCCCCGCAGTGGCGGGCCTGTACGCGCGTCCGACCGTGGTGAACAACGTCGAATCGATCGCCAGCGTTCCAGTGATCCTGCGCAAGGGAATCGAGTGGTTCCGGTCGATGGGCAGCGAGAAGTCGCCCGGATTCACGCTGTATTCCATCTCTGGCCACGTCTGCCGTCCGGGCCAGTACGAGGCACCGCTGGGAATCACGCTGCGGGAGTTGCTCGGCTACGCGGGCGGGATCAGACCGGGACACGAACTGAAGTTCTGGACGCCGGGAGGATCCTCGACACCGATGTTCACCGGCGACCATCTCGATGTCCCACTCGACTACGAGGGCGTCGGTGCCGCCGGATCGATGTTGGGTACCAAGGCACTGCAGATCTTCGACGACACGACATGTGTGGTGCGAGCGGTGTTGCGGTGGACCGAGTTCTACGCACACGAATCCTGCGGCAAATGCACACCGTGCCGGGAGGGGACCTACTGGCTGGTGCAGATCCTCAGGCGCCTCGACGGTGGTACCGGTACCGAGGGTGACCTGGCCACTCTGCTCGACATCGCGGACGGCATCGCCGGAAAGTCCTTCTGCGCGTTGGGAGACGGTGCCGCCAGCCCCATCGTGTCCTCACTGAAGTACTTCCGCGACGAATACATCCGTCACGTCACCGAGCAGGGATGCCCATTCGACCCGCACCGATCGACCCTGATGGCAGAGGAGCTGACGTCATGACTGCACCGACACCCGGTCGTTCCGCTGGCTCCACTCCTGCTAGCCCCGATCAGTCGGTCACCGGGGTAGAGATGGTGACGTTGACCATCGACGACCACGAGGTCAGTGTTCCCAAGGGCACATTGGTGATTCGCGCTGCCGAGTTGATGGGAGTGCAGATTCCGCGTTTCTGCGATCATCCGCTGCTCGATCCGGTGGGGGCCTGCCGGCAATGTCTGGTCGATGTCGAGGGGCAACGCAAGCCGTTGGCGTCCTGTACGACGACGGTGGCCGACGGCATGGTCGTGCGTACTCAGGTGACATCGGAGGTCGCGGACAAGGCACAGCGCGGGGTCATGGAGTTGTTGCTCATCAACCACCCCCTCGATTGCCCGGTGTGCGACAAGGGCGGTGAATGTCCACTGCAGAACCAGGCAATGGCTGCGGGCCGCACCGAGTCCAGGTTCACCGAGACCAAACGTACCTATCCCAAGCCGATTCCGCTGTCGGCCGAGGTTCTGCTCGATCGGGAACGTTGTGTGCTGTGCGCTCGGTGCACTCGCTTCGCGGCTCAGGTTGCCGGAGATCCGTCCATCGAGTTGCTCGAACGAGGTGCGGTGCAGCAGGTGGGCATCTTCGGTAACGAACCGTTCGACTCCTACTTCTCGGGAAATACCGTCCAGATCTGCCCGGTGGGGGCACTGACGAACACCGAGTATCGGTTCCGAGCCCGACCCTACGACCTGACCTCGTCGCCGAGCGTGTGCGAGCACTGTGCAGGAGGTTGCGCTCAACGTACCGACCACCGACGCGGCAAGGTTCTTCGACGTCTGGCGGGAGACGATCCCCAGGTCAACGAGGAATGGAACTGTGACAAGGGCCGCTGGGCGTTCCATTACGCCACCGAGCCGGACCGCATCACCGCCCCGATGATCCGAGACGAGTCGGGCGCTTTGATCGAGACGTCGTGGTCGGCTGCACTGGCGGCCGCAGCAGCCGGATTGGCCGCGTCCATCGGTCGTGCCGCGGTACTCGTGGGCGGAAGATCGACCCTCGAAGACTCCTACGCGTACGCCAAGTTCGCTCGAACGGTTCTGCACACCAACGATATCGACTTTCGCAACCGTAGTCACAGCGCAGAGGAAGCCGACTTCCTGGCCGGTCGAATCGCAGGGACCGGGTTGGGAGTCACCTATACCGACCTCGAAAATGCGCCCGTGGTGGTGTTGGTCGGCTTCGAGCCCGAAGAAGAATCGCCTCTGGTGTTCCTGAGACTGCGCAAGGCGCACCGTACTCGGGGTCTGGTGGTGGCTTCGATCGCGCCCTGGGCCAGTCGAGGTCTACGCAAACTCGATGGTGTTCTGCTGCAATCGGTTCCAGGCGACGAGCCACACTGGCTCGACGCATTGCACGTCGGCGATCGAGGCACCGAATCCATTGCCCAACTCCTCCGCGAGCCCGGATCGATCGTTCTCGTCGGAGAGCGGCTCGGCGCAGTCTCCGGCGGACTGTCCGCAGCGTCGAAGTTGGCCGACGACACCGGAGCGCAGTTGGCGTGGATTCCGCGACGTGCCGGAGAACGCGGCGCGCTCGACGCCGGCACACTGCCGAATGTGCTGCCGGGCGGGCGGCCTGTGGCCGATGCGTCGGCGCGCGCCGAGGTGGCAGCCCTGTGGGGAGTGGCAGAACTACCCGCTGACTCCGGTCGCGATACCGCCGCGATACTGGCGGACGCCGGTCCCGATCGCGTTCTGATCACTGCTGGAATCGACCCGCACGATCTACCCGATCCGCGCGCCGCGCTCGACGCAGTGGATCGATCGGCGTTCGTGGTCAGTCTCGAACTTCGACACAGCGCGGTCACCGAACGCGCCGACGTGGTGTTCCCGGTGGCACCGGTAGTCGACAAACAGGGAACCTTCGTGGACTGGGAGGGAAGACCGCGCGCATTCGACACTGCACTCGGGGCAGGCGCGGTACTGCCCGATCAGCGCGTTCTCGATGCCATCGCCGAACAGATGGGGGTCGAGCTGTTGCTGCCCGACGCGGCTGCAGCTCGCGGTGAGCTGGCCCGTCTGGGTGGCTGGAACGGATCGCGGATCGCCGTGGCCCGAGTGCGTCCGCGCGCCGAAACGCCGTCGCTCGCGCCCGGGGAGGCGATTCTGGCGACGTGGCGGATGCTCATCGATTCGGGGCGGATGCAGGACGGCGAGGTCGATCTCGCGAAGACCGGTCGCCCACCTACGGTCCGACTGTCCGCTGCGACTGCGTCGACGATCGAGGCGATCGACGGTGATCGGGTGAGTGTCGAGACGGACGGTGGCTCGATCACGTTGCCGCTGAAAGTAACCGATCTACCCGACAACGTGGTGTGGGTACCGATGAACTCGCCCGGTTCCTCGGTGTACCGCTCACTCGGCGCGGAGTCGGGTGCGGTGGTCAGGCTGCGCAGGGCGGAGCCTACACAGATGGTGGAGCCACGCGAAAGTGAGGCATTGTGATCGTCTCCGCGCCGACCGATCTGTCGATGTTCGGCACCGACCCGTGGTGGTTGGTGATCGGCAAGGCCTTGGCGGTCTTCGTATTCTTGGTTCTCACACCGCTCGTTGCGATCTATGCCGAACGCAAAATCATGGCGTGGATGCAGATGCGCGTCGGGCCCAATCGGGTCGGTCCGTGGGGACTGTTGCAGTCGCTGATGGACGGGATCAAGCTTGCTCTGAAAGAGGGAATCACTCCGACCGGCGTCGACAAGCCCATTTACATTCTGGCTCCCATCATTTCGGTGGTCCCTGCCTTCATGGCGTTTGCGGTGATTCCGTTCGGGCCCGAGGTGTCGGTGTTCGGTACCACGACTCCGCTGCAGATGACCGACCTGCCGGTGGGGGTTCTGTACATCCTCGCGGTCACCTCGGTGGGTGTGTACGGAATCGTCCTGGCCGGCTGGGCGTCGAATTCGACATATCCGTTGCTGGGTGCACTGCGTTCGACGGCGCAGGTCATTTCCTACGAGGTTGCGATGGGCCTGTCGTTCGCTGCGGTATTCCTGTACGCGGGGACCATGTCGACGTCCGGAATCGTTGCTGCGCAACAGAACACCTGGTACGTGCTCTTGCTCTTGCCGTCGTTCCTGGTGTACGTGACGGCGATGGTCGGTGAAACCAACCGCGCTCCTTTCGACTTGCCCGAGGCCGAAGGGGAACTGGTGGGCGGGTTCCACACCGAATACTCCTCCTTGCGATTCGCGATGTTCATGCTTGCCGAGTACATCAACATGGTCACGGTGTCGGCGCTCGCGACCACGTTGTTCCTGGGCGGCTGGCGGGCTCCGATTCCGTTGAGTCTGTGGAGCGGTGCCAATTCGGGATGGTGGCCGGTGCTGTGGTTCGTCGTCAAGGTGTGGGTGTTCCTGTTCGTCTTCATCTGGTTGCGGTCGACGTTGCCGAGGCTGCGGTACGACCAATTCATGAACTTCGGCTGGAAGATCCTCATTCCCGTCGCCCTGATCTGGGTGATGGTGATCGCGACGGTGCGCGTACTCGGTGCCGGTAGGTACGACGTGCCTCTGGTCACGTTCGTCGTGTCGATGATCTTCGCGGTCGCCGTTCTGGGTTCTCTGCTGCTCATGCTGCGAAGGCGCGCAGGTGTCCGGAACCTTCCGCCTCCGCCGCCCACCGAAGAATTCGATGCCGCGGCAGGCGGATTCCCGATTCCTCCCATCCCCAAGCAGGGCGCGACGATTGCGAGCCGGCACGCCGGAGCGCGGTCACACCCGGCCCGGTCACAGAAGGAGAACGCCGATGCCTGAATTCCTCGGTCCCATCGCCGGATTCGGTGTCACCTTCGCCACGATGTTCAAGAAACCCGAGACCGAGCTGTATCCGGAGGAGAAGAAACCGACCGAGGTTCGGTACCACGGTCGGCATCAGCTCAACCGCTACGCCGACGGCCTCGAGAAGTGCATCGGCTGCGAGCTCTGCGCGTGGGCCTGTCCGGCCGACGCGATCTACGTCGAAGGAGCCGACAACACCGAGACCGAGCGATTCTCGCCGGGCGAGCGGTACGGCGGGGTCTACCAGATCAACTATCTTCGATGCATCGGCTGCGGATTGTGTGTGGAGGCCTGTCCCACAAGGGCTCTGACGATGACCAACGAATACGAGCTCGCCGGTGACAACCGAGCCGACCTGATCTACGAGAAGGATTCACTGCTGGCACCGCTGGAGCCGGACATGGTGGCACCACCGCACGCGATGGCACCGGGGCGTTCGGCCGAGGACTACTACCGCGGCACCGTCACCGGTGTCGAGAGCGAGGCCGACACCGATCGCGGTCCGGTTCGATGACTGCCACAGTGCAGCTCGCCCTCCAGGCAACGTCCACCGGTGAGGCCGTGCAGTTCTGGACCCTCGGTGTCGTTGCGGTCCTCGGCGCTCTGGGTGTGGTGATGAGCACGAAAGCTGTCTATTCTGCACTGTTTCTCGCCGCAACCATGGTGGTGCTCGCAACCTTCTACATGGCGCAGGGGGCGCTGTTCCTCGGTGTCGTGCAGATAGTCGTCTACACCGGCGCGGTCATGATGCTGTTTCTGTTCGTCCTGATGCTCGTCGGGGTCGACACCTCGGAGTCGTTGACCGAGACATTGCGAGGGCACCGTATCGCGGCCGTCGTCATCGGAATCGGCTTCGGGCTGTTGATCATCGGGGTGCTGCTGCGCGACTCGGCACGCGCCGGTCGACTCGATTTCGTCGGGCTCGACGCGGCCAACTCCACCGGAAACGTCGAAGGCCTGGCCGAGCTGATCTTCGTCGAGTACGTATGGGCGTTCGAGCTGACCGGAGCGCTGTTGATCACGGCCACCATCGGGGCGATGATCCTGGCGCACCGGGAGGCTCTGGGACCGGTGAAGGGTCAACGCGAGATGTCGCAGGACCGATTCCGCGACGGCTCCCGGGTGACGCCGCTACCGAGCCCCGGTGTGTTCGCCCGTCACAACGGCGTGGATCGCCGCGCTCTGCTGCCGGACGGAAGCGAGTCGGAGTCTTCCGTCAACGCCCTGTTCGCCGATCGACGGAGCCAGTACAAGGTGGACGGGGGTGACGACCGATGAATCCCGAGAACTACCTCTATCTGTCGGTTCTGCTGTTCACGATCGGCGCGGCGGGAGTCATCGTCAGGCGCAACGCCATCATCGTGTTCATGTGCATCGAATTGATGCTCAACGCAGTCAATCTCGCGTTCGTCACGTTCTCGCGCATGCACGGCAATCTCGACGGCCAGTTGTTCGCGTTCTTCACCATGGTGGTCGCTGCTGCCGAGGTGGTGGTGGGCCTGGCGATCATCATGGCCATCTTCCGTTCTCGTCGCTCGATCTCGATGGACGAGAACTCTCTGATGAAGAACTGACGGGGGAGCAGAAACGATGTCGATCCTGTGGCTTCTCCCGGCTCTGCC
Source organism: Rhodococcus sp. WWJCD1 (assembly GCF_002258735.1). Lineage (NCBI taxonomy): Bacteria > Bacillati > Actinomycetota > Actinomycetes > Mycobacteriales > Nocardiaceae > Rhodococcus > Rhodococcus sp. WWJCD1. Next base: position 81,700 of record NZ_NOXY01000031.1, on the reverse strand, counting down.
GGCGTTCGGCGCGGCCGTCCTGCTGCTCGGTGGCCGGCGTTGCAATCCGTGGGGGCACCTGGCTGCGACGGCAGCAGCGGTGTCGTCGTTCGTGGTTGCAGCACTGGTGTTCGCCTCGATGCTCGGGCGTGACGAGTCGAACAGAGCGGTCACGGAGACTCTGTTCCGCTGGGTTCCCGTCGACGAATTGCAGGTCGACTTCGGACTGCGCGCCGATCAGCTGTCGATCTGTTTCGTCCTGTTGATCACCGGAGTCGGGTCGCTCATTCACGTGTACTCGATCGGATACATGAGCCACGACGCAGAGCGTCGGCGCTTCTTCGCGTACCTCAATCTGTTTCTCGCTGCCATGCTGCTGCTGGTGCTGGCCGACAACTTCCTCGGCCTGTATCTGGGGTGGGAGGGTGTCGGCCTGGCGTCGTACCTGCTCATCGGATTCTGGCAACACAAGCCGTCGGCCGCTTCGGCAGCTCGAAAAGCGTTCGTGGTCAACCGCGTCGGCGATATCGGCCTGGCCATCGCCCTGATGATCATGTTCGTGAACTTCGGATCGGTGCAATACGACGTGGTGTTCGCCGGAATCGGGGATGCGAGTGAATCGGTGGCCACCGCGATGGCGCTGATGTTGCTGCTGGCCGCCTGTGGGAAGTCGGCGCAGATGCCGCTGCAGTCGTGGCTCGGCGACGCCATGGAGGGCCCCACTCCGGTCTCCGCACTCATTCACGCGGCGACGATGGTCACCGCCGGGGTGTATCTCATCGTCCGATCCGGACCGGTGTTCGAGGCGTCGCCGGCCGCCCGTGCAGCGACCGTCACGGTTGGTGCGGTGACATTGCTGTTCGGTGCCGTGATCGGTTGTGCGAAAGACGACATCAAGAAGGCGCTCGCGGCCTCGACTATGAGTCAGATCGGGTACATGGTGCTCGCGGCCGGACTCGGCCCGTCCGGCTACGCCTTCGCGATCGTGCTGTTGCTCTCGCACGGGTTCTTCAAGGCAGGCTTGTTCCTGGGTGCCGGCTCGGTGATGCACGCGATGAACGACGAGACCGACATGCGACGGTTCGGCGGGCTCCGCGCCGCGATGCCGATCACGTTCGTCACGTTCGGTCTCGGCTACCTCGCCATCATCGGAGTACCGCCCTTCTCCGGCTTCTTCGCCAAGGATCCGATCATCGAGGTCGCGTTCGCGGCGGGGGGAGCGGCAGGTGTGGTGCTCGGCTTCGTGACGTTGCTCGGTGCAGGTCTGACGGCCTTCTACATGACTCGAGTGATGCTGATGACGTTCTTCGGCCCGAAACGGTGGGCAGCGCAGGCACATCCGCACGAGGCGTCGGCGACGATGACGGCTCCCATGATTCTGTTGGCCGTGGGCTCGGTGGCATCGGGAGCTTTCCTCGCGGTGGGTGGACGCCTCGAGAGCTGGCTGGAACCGGTGGTGGGATCGGCGCACGAGGAGCACGCGATTCCTGCCTGGGTCGTCACTGTCGCAGTTCTGGCAGTGGTACTCGTGGGCGCAGGCGTCGCTTACCGGAAGTACATCGCCCGAGACGTTCCCCCGACCCCACCCGAGGACGTATCGGTGCTGACCAGAGCCGCACGCGCCGATCTGTACGGCGACGCCTTCAACGAGGCAGCATTCATGCGACCCGGTCAGAAGCTCACGAGCACAATGGTATACGCCGATACAGCTGGTATCGACGCGGTCGTGGATGGGGTGGGGAGATCGATCGGCGGAGTGTCGAGTCGATCCAGGGGGCTCCAGACCGGTTTCGTACGGTCCTATGCGTTGGCGATGTTCGCCGGGGCCGTTCTCGTCGTGCTGATGGTGGTGGTCCTGTGACGATCCCCTGGTTGACCGTCCTGTGGGTTCTGCCGGTACTCGGCGCGATCGTCGTCGCCCTGGTGCCGGCGGATCGTCCGACGATCGCGCGTGGTGTCGCCGTGGGTTTCGCCACCGGCACACTCGCGGTGTCGGTGGTACTCGCGGTCGCGTTCGACTCCGGTGGCGATCGATACCAGTTCCTCGAAGACCATTCCTGGATAGCGGCATTCGGTGCGCGCTACACGCTCGGCCTCGACGGAATCGGTCTCGTGCTGGTGTTGCTCACCACCGTCCTGACCCCACTGCTCCTCGTTGCGGGCTGGAACGACGGCAGCCGCGTGGCGAACTACGGTTCGCGCCGGGTCTCGCACACCTACATGGCGTTGATCCTGGTGGTCGAGTCCATGGTGATCGTCTCGTTCCTCGCCTTGGACGTACTGCTGTTCTACATCTTCTTCGAGGCGATGCTGATTCCGATGTACTTCCTCATCGGTGGTTTCGGCGGTGTTCAGCGCACGCGCGCCGCGGTGAAGTTCCTGCTGTACAACCTGTTCGGTGGCCTGGTGATGTTGGCTGCCGTCATCGGGTTGTACGTCGTCACCGCCAGGGCGGGTGGCCCGTTCGACGGCGGTACGTTCGATCTACGGACGATCGCGGATGCGGCGGCATCGGGCGGGCTCGGCGTGGATCCGGTAGTGCTGAACGCGTTGTTCCTCGGTTTCATGCTTGCGTTCGCGATCAAGGCGCCCCTGTGGCCGTTCCACACGTGGTTACCCGACGCCGCAGTGCAGTCCACCCCCGCAACGGCGGTGCTGATGATGTCGGTGGTGGACAAGGTCGGCACCTTCGCGATGTTGCGCTTCTGTCTCGAGCTCTTCCCCGAGTCGTCGCAGACGTTCGCCCCGTGGATCATCACGCTCGCTGTGATCGGCATCGTGTACGGCGCGATACTGGCGATCGGTCAGACCGACATGATGAGACTCATTGCCTACACCTCTATTTCGCACTTCGGTTTCATCATCCTCGGCATCTTCGCGATGACCGGTCAGAGTCAGGCCGGTGCGACGCTGTACATGGTCAACCATGGAATCTCCACCGCCGCATTGTTCTTGATCGCAGGCTTTCTCGTGTCCCGTCGTGGTTCTCGGGCGATCGCCGACTACGGCGGCGTCCAGAAGGTCGCGCCGGTTCTCGCCGGAACGTTTCTGATATCTGGTCTGGCCACGCTCTCCCTACCCGGTCTTGCCCCGTTCATCAGTGAATTCCTGGTGTTGATCGGCACATTCGGTCGATACGGCGTCGCCGCGATCGTGGCCACCGGTGCGCTCGTGCTGTCGGCGATCTACATTCTCTGGCTCTATCAGCGGGTGATGACGGGGCCGGTCCGAGAGGGCAGCGAGAAGATCTCCGATCTCGTTCCCCGTGAGGCGTTGGTGGTGGTCCCGTTGCTCGCGTTGCTGATCGTGTTCGGGGTGTACCCGAAACCGGCACTCGATGTCATCACTCCGGCAGTGCAATCCACGATCGTCGACAGTGCAGGAGGTCAACGATGACCACTCCCGAGGTGCAGTACGGACTGCTGTCGCCCATGTTGATCGTCTTCGGTGTCGCGGTTCTCGGGGTCCTCGTCGAAGCGTTCGTGCCGATGCGGGCACGTCGTGGGGTCCATCTCGGCCTTGCGCTGGCCGGTTTGGTGGCGGCTCTCGCGGCCGTTCTCGGGCTGGCGGGCACCGAGGCATATGCGATGAACGGGGCCGTGGCCATCGACGGCCCGACGCTGTTTCTGCAGGGAACCATTGTGCTGGTGGCAATCCCGGCCGTCGCTTTGCTGGCGGTGCGCACAGTCGCCGTCACCGGGGCCGGAACCGAGCGCCGTATCGATTCGTTCACTCCGCAGGCCTCGACCACTCCGGGCAGCGTCGCGGAGAAGGAGGCCATCGACGCAGGCGTTGCCCAGACGGAGGTCTTTCCACTGGCGATGTTCGCGATCGGCGGCATGCTGTTGTTTCCGGCGTCCACCGATCTGCTGACGATGTTCGTCGCGCTGGAGGTACTGTCTCTGCCGCTGTATCTCCTGTGTGGTCTGGCCCGGCGACGGCGGCTGCTCTCCCAGGAAGCGGCGCTGAAATACTTTCTCCTCGGCGCATTCTCGTCCGCGTTCTTCCTGTTCGGAGTCGCGTTCCTGTACGGCTATGCCGGTACCGTCGGATTGGACGGCATTGCCGACGCCATCGCCGCAGACGGTCAGGGCAGATCGCTCGCGCTGATCGGAACCGCACTGCTGGCTGTGGGTTTGTTGTTCAAAGTCGGTGCGGTGCCCTTTCATTCGTGGATTCCAGATGTCTACCAGGGTGCCCCCACGCCGGTGACCGCACTGATGGCCACGGTGACCAAGGTCGCGGCGTTCGGTGCGATTCTGCGAATCTTCGGAATGGCACTGCCCGGTCTCGAGTCGAGTTGGCGGCCGATGCTGTGGGTGGTCGCCATCGCGACGATGGTGCTCGGTTCGGTTGTCGCGGTAACGCAGACCGACGTCAAACGCATGCTGGCCTACTCGTCCGTGGCGCACACCGGGTTCATCCTCACCGGAGTGACCGCGCTGGGTAATTCAGGTGATGTGGGTGATTCGGGTGTCTCGGCCACGATGTTCTACCTGCTTGCTTACGCCTTCAGCACGTTGGGTGGATTCGCCGTCATCGGTCTGGCCCGAGACGAACGTGGTGAGGTGGGCGACCTGGAGCGGTGGGCCGGTGTCGGTCGACGCTCACCGCTCGTTGCCGCAGTGTTCGGATTGTTCTTGCTCTCGTTCGCCGGTATCCCGCTCACCAGCGGCTTCATCGGCAAGTTCGCGGTGTTCAGCGCGGCCTCGGGTGCCGGGGGAGCAGCATTGGTCGTGGTCGGTGTGGTGTGCAGCGCGATCGCGGCGTTCTTCTACGTGAGAGTGATAGTGCTGATGTTCTTCACCGATCCCACCGACCGGACCGTCACAATGGTGCGGCCTACCGCGTCGGTGTCATGTGCGATCGGGGTCTCGGTGGTCGTCACCGTGGCACTGGGAGTCTTTCCTCAGCCCGTTCTCGATATCGCCACGCGAGCGGGGAACTTCCTCTAGCTCGTACGGGCCTACTTCGCAGACTTCATTCGCTGCTTCCAGGTGTGTGAGCCTGTGCCGATCGGGATTCCACCGATGGCTCCAGCAAGGCCGAACGCCGGCATGTTGACGTAGATCGATTCACTGTTCTGTGCTGTCGCCGTATAGGTTTCGTGCCATACCCCGACATGGCCGGTCGCAGCGACCGATCGGTTGAAGGCGCGCCAGGCGGGCGCATGAGGTGCGTCGGGATCGGAGGCGAATCGCGTCAGGTCTTCCGCGTTGCGCCAATAGCTGACCAGCATGGTGGTGCGGCCCAACCAGGAGTGGTAGCCGAGCAGTCCGGAGGCGGGATCCTGCTCGAGATGGCTGAGCATCCGCGGCATCGCGCGCACCGCGGGAAGCCAGGAGCGAACGGCAAGGGGATTGTTGATGCGCATTCCGATGAGGAAGACCGTGACGGTGTCGCGGTCGGCGTCGACCGTGCGGCGGCCGTCGATGATGGGTTGCATGACGTGTTCCCGTCTGTTCGAGGGATCGTACATTTATGTGACACTGTTATAAAACACTGTTGTGGTAAGTTTCGCAAGTGGCGAGACCCAGAATTCACGATGCGGAACTACGCACCCGGCTACTCGAGGCCGCGGCGGAAAGCGTTGCCCAACACGGCGTCGACTCGCTGTCTCTCCGTAAGCTGGCTGCCGCGCAGGGCACCTCGACCACGGCGATCTATTCGCTGTTCGGTGGTCGTGCCGAATTGCTGGTGGCCCTGTTCGCTGCATCGTTCTCGAGTTTCGGTGACGTGCAGCGCAGCGTGCCCGTCACCGGCGACCCCGAGGTCGATCTACGCGAACTCGGCGTTGCCTACCGGCATTGGGCTCTGCACAACCCGCATCTGTACGCGGTGATGTTCGGCGGCGTACTCGGTTCGGTCGATGTATCCGGAGAGGCGCAACTCGCCGCCGCAGCGATGGACCCGCTTCGGGCCGCGGTAGCGCGCGCCGTCGCGGCCGGCACCATGAGCGGCGCATCGGTCGACTTGATCAGCCATTCGTTCTGGGCGATCGTGCACGGGTTGGTGTCGCTGGAGTTGGCGATGCCAACGAAACCCGACGACGAGGTTCGTCGTGCGATGTTCGACGCCGGTACGGAGTCGGTGCTACGGGGGTGGACGCGTCAGTAGGTGCGCGGTATCCCGAGGATCTTGGTGGCGTCGACGGTCATGCCCAACCGTGCCGTTGGAGCGAGCGCAGGAAGATCCGGGAGATCGTCGGGAGTGGCTGTCGCAGCACCGATCACGTCGGCACCGGCGATCTCGAAATCGGAGATCGCTCGCCGAAGATGGCTGGGAGTTGTTGCGAGCAAGAGATTCTCAGCACCTATCTCTGCAGCCAGCGAGGTGGCGCGCTGCGCGTTCTGTACCGTCGAATTCGCGGTGGCCTCGGTATGAATGCGGTCGTCCGCGATCGCGTTGTCGATCAGCCACTTCTTCATCGCTTCGGCCTCGCTGATGCCGCTCTGCGGATTTCCACCGGTGACGATGACGGGCGACTCGGGGGAACGCTCTGCCACCGCGACGGCGGAGCGCAGCCGCTCGACCAACTCCGGGGCCATACTGCCGTCGCTGTTCAGGCCGAGACCGAGCACCACGATCGCGGTACGCGGTCCGTCGGTCGTCGGCGCGAAGTCGATCGTCCGGGTCGCGGCGTCGTCGATGACGGCGATGGCTCGATCGACAGCGTCTGCGAGCCCAGGGGACAGGGTGCGTAGACGGGCCGAGTGCTGCGCACGCGCGGCGGCATCATCGGTTGCGTTGGCATAGAACGTCTGCAGCGCTGCCACATTGGCATCGTTCGGTGCCGCGGCCGCAACGGCATCCAGCGAAGCGAAACCGGCGTCGTATCGGCCCTTGACCAGAGCATTCTGTGCATCGTTGTACTGCTGCGCATCGGCGGAACGTGGTGCGTCTGCAACCGTTGTGACCTGGGTCGACGGGTCGGGCTGAGCCATCGCCGCGCCCATGCCCGTGCCGAGGGCAAGAGCAGCCGCACAGGTGACAACGGCAACGCGAATCGTCGGTTGTGCTCGGCCGGATCGCACTGTCGGTAGCCCTCCTGAGCGGTGACAAGTTTCCGCCACCCTAGCTCAGTTCGGTACCAGTGTGACTGGTGTGATCCAAGTTTCTGAAGTTACATCGATGTACTTCTGAGCAGGCCGTATCCGGCCGTCACAGGGTGACGGGGGCGCGTCCGCGATCGGCCGGTTCGATGGTCACCTCGGCGTCGGGAAGGAAAACCCGCTCGGTCGTGGTGGTTCCGTCGACGCCGTCGGTCACCGTCACCGCAACGTTCTCGGCAACCTGTCCGGCGCTTTCGATGAACCCGGTCGCGACACCCTCCTCGATGAGGAGATGATCACCCACCAACAGAAGAAGCTCGTCCGCCGTCACCGTTCGCCTGCCGCCCACATCTTCGATAGTCATGAACCCCACCGTAATGCGAATTGTCCGAATGGGTCGTTCCTCGGGCTCCACACTTTGTTTCGGGCGGGTCTGTCCGCAGTGCTCGACAATTGCAGTATGACCTTCACAGCGCCCACGCCCGATCCCGTCGACGGTCCGCTCGTCGGTGACGACAGACCGATGCTCGAAGGAGTGCTGCGCTGGCATAGAGCCACGTTGCTGAACATCTGCGCCGGTGCCGATGCCGAACAGCTTGCGCGCCGTCCTTTCTCGCACTCGACGGTCTCCCTTCTCGGACTCGTCCGTCACCTCGCGAAGGTCGAACGCATCTGGTTTCGAGAGCGACTGGCTTCGATGTCGTTCGACCCGATGTACGACGCCGCGTTGGGTAAGGACTCCGACTTCCTGGGAGCGGCGGCATCGGGTGCCGAGTCGGACTTCGCGCGATTCGCTGCCGAGTGTGCTGCCTCGGACGTGGTCGCTGCCCGACACTCGTTCGAGGATCCGGTCGACTTTCGAGGCGGACCGATGTCACTGAGGATGGTCTACGTGCACATGATCGGCGAATATGCGCGGCACAACGGGCATGCGGACATCATCCGCGAGCAGATCGATGGAGTCACCGGCCGCTGAGGGCATACCGTAGACACACGATCAGGCCCACACACGGAAGAAGGTGTCGAGTGACCGACTCCGATGCAGGATTCGATCCGACCGCATTGCGCCCCTCGTTGTTCGTCGACGGGCAGTGGCTGGGGTCCGGTGACGGTGGGACCCGCGACATCGTCGATCCATCCAACGGCAGCACGGTGGCCGTCGTGGACGAGGCCACGCCCGACGACGCTTTGCGCGCGGTGGCAGCGGCGCGGTCCGCGTTCGACGACGGGCCGTGGCGCTCGGTGACGGTGGGTGAGCGCAGTGATCTGCTCAATCGCATCGCAGACTTGCTCCAACGGGACAAGGCGAAGTTGGCGCACATCGAGACCCTCGATACCGGAAAGACGTTCGGCGAGAGTGAGATCGACATCGACGACGTCACGTCGGTGTTCCGCTTCTATGCCGATCTCGCTGTGGTGCAGGCGGATCGACTGATCGATGTCGACCGGCCCGAAATTCTCAGCCGCGTGGTACACGAGCCGATCGGTGTGTGCGTCATGATCGCACCGTGGAACTACCCGCTGCTGCAGATCTCGTGGAAGATCGCCCCGGCGCTTGCGGCCGGTTGCACGATGGTACTCAAACCGAGCGAAGTGACCCCACTGAGCACCATCGCATTCACCAAGCTGGTCGAGGAAGCAGGAGTACCTGCGGGTGTGGTCAATCTGCTGCAGGGGAGCGGCGCGGTTCTCGGAGATGCGCTCACCCGAAACCGTGACGTCGATTTCATTTCCTTCACCGGTGGGCTGGCGACAGGCAGACATATCCTGGCCGCTGCCGCCGAGAACGTCACCAAGGTAGCCGTCGAACTCGGCGGTAAGAATCCACACATCGTGTTCGCCGACGCGGTGGCCGACGAGCAGTCGTTCGCCGACTCGGTCGACAACGTGCTGACCGGGGTGTTTCTGCATTCCGGTCAGGTGTGTTCGGCCGGAACACGACTGATCGTCGAGGAATCGGTGGCCGACCGTTTCGTGGCCGCCGTGGCAGAGCGCGCGAAGACCATCGTGATGGGTCCGGGTATGGACCCGGCCAGCGAGACCGGACCGCTCGTGTCGCAGGCGCAACGCGAGAAGATCGAAGGATTCGTCGCGGGTGGCATCGAAGAGGGTGCAACGCTGGTCATCGGTGGAACGAAACCGGACGATCCCGCTCTGGAGAAGGGTAGCTATTTTCTGCCCACGATTTTCGATCATTGCGATCGGTCCATGAATATCGTGCAGGAGGAGACATTCGGGCCCATACTCACTGTGGAGCGCTTCGACACCGAGGCCGAAGCGCTGCTGCTGGGCAACGATACGAATTACGGTCTCGCTGCGGGAGTTCGGACGTCCGACGCCGCGCGAGGCGAAAGAATGGTGCGTGGGCTACGCCATGGAACGGTGTGGCTCAACGATTTCGGTGTCTACACGGCGGGCGCGGAATGGGGCGGCTTCAAACAGTCCGGGAACGGCCGTGAACTCGGTCCGTCCGGTATGTCCGAATATCAAGAAGCGAAGCATATTTGGCACAACACCTCACCTACAGCGGCGGGGTGGTTCGGTACCCGATAGTGCACGATGGGAAAGGCCAGGAACATGGCATTACTGAACGACAGCTCGAGCGGAATGGACGATTTCGGGTACAAGGAATCGCTCGACCGCAGTCTCGGGAAATTCGCCAGCTTCGCCGCCGGCGTCAGCTACATCTCGATCCTCACCGGCACGTTCCAGCTGTTCTACTTCGGTTTCGGCACCGCCGGTCCGGCGTACCTGTGGTCATGGCCTGCAGTCTTCGTGGGCCAACTCTGCGTAGCACTGTGCTTCATGGAGTTGGCCGCGAAGTATCCGGTGGCGGGATCGGTGTACAACTGGGCGAAGCTGTTGGGCCGCAGGATCGTCGGTTGGTCGGCGGGCTGGTTGATGCTCACGGCATCGATCGTGACGCTGGCCGCCGTTGCCCTCGCTCTGCAGCTGAATCTGCCACGTATCTGGAGCGGGTTCCAGATCATCGGTGACGGCTCGGGCGACACCGACTTCGCGGCCAACGCAGTGCTGCTCGGTGCGATTCTGATTGCGATCACCACCACGATCAACGCGCTCGGCGTTCGGCTGATGGCGATGATCAACAGTGCGGGTGTGTTCATCGAACTCATTGCGGCCGTCCTCATCGCGATCCTGCTCGCCGCCAACATCACTCGGGGGCCCGAGGTGTTCTTCTCCTCCAACGGCTACGGTGCCGGTGAGAGCGGCGGTTACCTCGGTGCCTTCCTGGTCGCGTCGCTGGCGTCGGGTTACGTCATGTACGGATTCGACACCGCGAGCTCGCTCGGCGAGGAAACCGTCGAACCTCGGCGCACCGCCCCCAAAGCGATCTTGCGCGCCATCCTCGCCTCGTTCGTCATCGGCGGAGCCATCCTGGTGTTCGCCGTCATGGCCGCGCCGGACCTGAACGATCCTTCCCTCGGCAGCCCCGACGGCAGCCTGCAGTCCATCGTCGAATCGGTGATGTGGGGCCCGCTGGGCACCGTCTTCCTCATCTGCATCGTCATCGCCGTCTTCGTCTGCTCACTGGCCGTGCACACCGCGGCGATTCGGCTCACGTTCGCCATGGCGCGAGACAACGCGTTGCCCTTCGGCGAGAGTCTGGCCAAGGTGAATCCGAAGACCCAGACCCCGGTGGTGCCCGCGGTGACCATCGGCGTGCTGGCCATCGTCATTCTCGTCGTCAACATCGGTCAGCCGCAGATCTTCACGGTCCTGACCTCGATCGCGATCATCATGATCTACCTCGCGTATCTGATGGTGACCGGGCCGCTGTTGGTCAAACGAGTGAAGGGTGAGTGGCCGCCGGCAGATCTGAAGCCCGGCGGGTACTTCACGATGGGCAGGTGGGGCCTGCCGGTCAACATCGCGGCAGTGGTGTGGGGCGCAGGGATGGCGATCAACCTCGCGTGGCCGCGCGAAGCCGTGTACGGAACCCCCTGGTACAACACGTTCGGCGCATTCGTCTACATCGGCGGCATCCTGGGCGTCGGCCTGTTGTGGTACGCAATCAAGGGGCGCAAGCACATCGGCACTCTGAAATCACATGCCTCCACGGGCAACTAGAAGGAGCGTGCAGTGACAGACACCCAGTTCGATTACGTCGTCGCAGGTGGCGGGACGGCGGGGTGTGTCCTCGCTGCGCGGCTGAGCGAGGACCCCTCCGTCAGTGTCTGCCTCGTCGAAGCAGGTCCGACCGACGTCGGCGACAAGGCAATTCTCGAATTGGCGGAGTGGATGCATCTGCTCGACTCCGGCTACGACTGGGACTATCCCGTCGAACCGCAGGAGCGCGGCAACAGCTTCATGCGGCACGCGCGGGCAAAAGTGCTCGGCGGTTGCTCGTCGCACAACTCCTGCATCGCCTTTCACCCGCCTGCGGAAACCCTCGACGATTGGGCCGCGGCCGGTGCGACGGGCTGGGGCGCGTCGGACATCCTTCCGTTCGTCGCGCGCGTGGAGAACAACGACACCGGCCGCGGTCACGACGGGCCCGTGCGGATACGCGACGTGCCACCGAACGATCCGTGCGGTGCGGCAGTGCTCGAATCGGCCGCCGGGATAGGTCTTCCCACGGTCGCATTCAACCGCGGAACGCCTGTACTCAACGGTGCGGGTTGGTTTCAGATCAATGCGGGTGAGGACGGCTCGCGTATGTCGACCTCGCATGCGTACCTGCACCCGATCATCGGATCGCGGCCCAACCTCGAGGTGCGCACCGACTGCTGGATCAGCGAGATTCTGATCGACGATTCACTGACCGCGACGGGTGTGCGGTACCAACGTCCCGACCTGACCGGCTACGACACCGTCTCGGCGCGTCGCGAGGTGATCGTCACCGCCGGTGCCATCGACACGCCGAAGTTGTTGATGCTCTCCGGAATCGGACCGGCGGCACAGCTGCAGGAGATGGGAATCACCGTTCGGGTCGATTCACCCGGAGTGGGCGAGAACCTCGACGACCACGTCGAAGGACTGGTGTTCTGGGAGGCGTCCAAGCCGATGGTCACCACATCCTCGCAGTGGTGGGAAATCGGGGTTTTCGCGCAGACCGACTCGTCGCTGAACTATCCCGACGTCATGATGCATTACGGCAGTGTTCCGTTCGACATGAACACCCTCCGCTGGGGCTATCCGACCACCGACAACGGCTTCTGTCTGACGCCCAACGTGACCCAGGGGCGCTCGCGTGGCACGGTTCGATTGCGCAGCAGAGACTTTCGTGATCGGGCAAAGGTGGATCCGCGCTACTTCACAGACCCGGACGGCCACGACGACGCGGTGATGCTTGCCGGTCTGAAACTGGCCCGTTCTATTGCCGCAGACGGTCCACTGTCGGAATGGATCGAACGCGAACTCGCACCCGGGCCCGAGGCCGTGACCGACGAGGACCTGCTCGACTACGTGCACAAGACGCACAACACGGTCTATCACCCGGCCGGAACTGCTCGGATGGGATCGGTGGACGACGCCATGGCCGTTCTCGATCCGGAGCTTCGCGTCAAGGGAATTTCGCGTCTGCGCGTCGTCGACGCGTCGGCGATGCCGAAGCTGCCCTACGTCAATCCCAACATCACGGTGATGACGATGGCGGAGAAGTGCGCCGACCTGATCCGTGGAGGATAGATCGGCGCTGGCCGACTTTCTCGGCAGGTATCCACCGTTCCAGGGCGCGCCGCCGGCTGTGCTGGCCGAGATGGCCGCAGCAGCCGTCGAACGCGAGTACGGCAGTGGTGCATGGGTTGTGGACCGTTCACCGATGGATGCCTCGGCCGATGCCGACATCGTGTGGGTGGTGCGTACCGGGCGTGTGGTGATCACGCACCCGGACGACACCTCGCGCACCGACGTTCCCATCGACACGATAGGTCCCGGTGGGGTATTCGGATTCTCGGCGCTGCTCTCGGGTGGCACCGTCGAATTCTGTGCGCGCGCTACCGAACCGAGTGTCGTTCTGCAGTTGCCCGGTGCGCTGGTTCGGCCGTTGTTCGCAACGCCCACCGGTCTGGCGTTCCTGGCCGATGCCGTCAACTCCTCTTCTGCATACCGTGGGGGACCGGTGGAGGGCAGCGCCGGCCGGACCGTCGGTGAATTGGTCTCTGCGCCTGCGGTGTTCACCTCCGCCGGTACTACTGTTCGAGATGCCGTCCGGCACATGACCGAGCAGGGCAGCTCGTATGTCCTTGTTCCGCTGCGAGGGTCGCGCCACGGCATCTTCACCGATCGAGACCTCCGAGTTCGAGTGGTGGCCGCCGGGATCGGCGTCGATACTCCCATCGAGAAGGTGATGACGTCGCCCGCCGAGACCGTCACGGCGGACCGACTTGCCGGCACCGTCCTGATGGACATGCTCGAGCTGGGGCTGCGGCACATGCCCGTGCTGTCCGATCGGGGCGAAGTTCTCGGTGTCGTCGAGGATTCCGATCTGCATGCTGCGTCCACCCGGCGTAGCTTCGTGGTCCGCCGGGCAGTGACGTCCGCAGCGACCACCGCCGAACTCGCCGACGCAGGAAAGCTCGTCCCGCGCTTGGTGGTGGATCTGTTCCGAGGCGGCACCGACGCCATGGCGGTCAGCGCGATCCTGTCCGTCGTGGTCGACAGCCTCGTCCGCCGTGCCGTCGAGATCGAATGGTCGGCGCGGCCGGAAGTGCCGCGCGACCGGTTCGCCTGGATCACCCTCGGCAGTGTGGCGCGTCGGGAAGCCATGCCGTCCTCGGACGTCGACAGTGCATTGACCTGGTCCGACACCACCGCGGACCCCGGCACGCGAGGGACATCGAACGCGGTGCCGCGAACCCGCGACGAGGCGCTGATGGACTTGGCCGCCCGCGTGCACGTGAGCCTGGACGGTGCCGGACTGCCGTCGGACACCAACGGCGCGGTCGCGAGTTCGCCCCGATTCGCACGCTCGGCCGGGCAGTGGGAAAGGGCCGCAGCTCACTGGCTCAGCAACCCCTTCGGTGACCGTGGCAATCCGGCAGAAGACTCCGGCCTGATCATGTCCTCACTGATGATCGACGGAAGAGTGGTGTGGGGCCCGAGGACACTGCACACCGTGCCGGAGGCCTATCGCCGACTCCTGGTCGATCACCCGGACGGATTGCGGTTGCAACTGCGTGACGCGTTGGCGGGCCGGGCCCGGCTGCGCTCGCTGCGAGACGTGCTGGCCAGGCGCGGCGGCACGTTCGACCTCAAGGCTCACGCTTTGACACCCATCGTCAACCTCGCTCGCTGGGGTGGGCTCTCGGTCGGCATGGCCTCCGCCTCGACCCCCGCACGACTCGCGGCAGCGTCGGGCAACGGAATGCTTTCCGACGACGACGTATCGGTGCTCACCGAAGTGTTCGCTCTGCTTCAACGCTTACGGCTGGCGCATCAGATCGATCAGATCACCGCCGGCCACCGGCCCGGTGACGTGCTGGTCATGGCCGATCTGTCACCCCTGGAGCGCAGTCTGCTCACCGACGGAGTCCGAGAGATCGCCGCGGTGCAACGCCGGGTCGGATATCTGGCCGCCAATGTCGGCGTGCATCGCTGACCGCCAACCACCAGACTGTGTGCCGTGACCACCAATCCCGTGAGCGTTCCTACCCCGTCCACCGTCGAGCACTCTCGGTTGGCGGAATCACCCGGCGTCAGCGGCCCGTGGCGTCAGTGGGGGCCGTACCTGGCAGGACGGCAGTGGGGCACGGTGCGCGAGGACTACTCGGAGGACGGAAACGCCTGGGCGTCGTTCCCGTTCGATCAGGCGCACAAGCGGGCCTACCGCTGGGGTGAGGACGGCATCGGCGGAATCTGCGATCGCTTCGGGTTCCTCAATTTTTCGTTCGCGCTGTGGAATCGCAAAGACCCGATTCTCAAGGAACGGCTGTTCGGTCTGGCCAACGAGGAGGGCAATCACGGCGAGGACGTCAAGGAGTACTTCTGGGCGGTCGACGGAACACCGACGCACAGCTGGATGCAGTGGCTCTACCGCTATCCGCACGCGGAATATCCCTATGCCCAACTGAGGGAAGAGAATGCCCGACGCGGCCGTGACGACCGCGAGTACGAGTTGGCAGACACCGGCATTCTCGACGAGAACAGATTCTTCGACGTCCAGGTCACATACGCGAAGGCCTCACCCGACGACATCTGCATCACCATTTCCATCACCAACAACGGCCCCGAGTCGGCGTCGGTCGATCTGCTGCCGCACCTGTGGTTGCGCAACACGTGGTCCTGGGGACGCGACGACCGCGGCGGTGTCCTGGATCGGCTGACCCCACCGGACCTGCTGGCCGGCGGCCTCGAGGCCATCGCCGTCGACCACGGGTTTCTGGGGCGCTACTACCTCAGCGCCGAGGGCACGCCTGCAGTTCTTTTCTGCGACAACGAAACCAACGCCGAGGCACTGTGGGGCCAGGAGAACCTGTCGGCCTATCCCAAGGATGGAATCGGACGGCGAGTCGTCGACGGCGACGTCGATGCCGTCAACCCCGAGCAGACCGGAACGAAGGCTGCATTCTGGTATCGGTTCGACGACATCGCGCCCGGGGCAACGGAATCGGTGAAACTGCGCCTGTCGCCCAACCGGCCGGACGAGCAGACGTTCGGGACCGGATTCGACGCGGTCAACATCGATCGCCGAGTGGAGGCGGACGAGTTCTACGGCGCAGTGATCGGTGCCGAGCTCACCGACACCGACCGGCACGTGGCAC
This sequence comes from Rhodococcus sp. WWJCD1, assembly GCF_002258735.1. Taxonomy (NCBI): domain Bacteria; kingdom Bacillati; phylum Actinomycetota; class Actinomycetes; order Mycobacteriales; family Nocardiaceae; genus Rhodococcus; species Rhodococcus sp. WWJCD1. The sequence continues at coordinate 65,946 of NZ_NOXY01000031.1, read as the reverse complement.
GGCGCGCCTACGCCGGACTGTTGTGGACGAAGCAGCTCTACCGGTACGACGTCGAAGAATGGATCGAAGGCGACAAGGTGGGGGCACCGGCCCCGGGGTCGAGGCAGGACCCGGGCGGTCGTAATGCGCACTGGCGGCACCTCGCGCTGGCCGATGTGATTTCGATGCCCGACGAGTGGGAGTACCCCTGGTTCGCGGCCTGGGACTTGGCCTTTCATGCGATTCCGCTGGCGCACGTGGACGCCGATTTCGCCAAGGAACAGTTGGTTCTGATGTGCCGAGAATGGGCCATGCACCCCAACGGTCAACTGCCCGCGTACGAATGGGAGTTCGGCGACGTCAATCCACCCGTGCATGCGTGGGCTGCGTGGCACGTCTACCGCATCGACGGTTATCGCGACCGCGAATTTCTGGTTCGGGTGTTCACCAAGCTGCTGCTCAACTTCGCCTGGTGGGTCAACCGCAAGGACTCCGAGGGGTCGAACATCTTCGAGGGTGGATTCCTCGGAATGGACAACATCGGATTGTTCAACCGATCCGCACCGCTGCCCCCGGGGTTCCGACTCGAGCAGTCCGACGCGACGAGTTGGATGGCGTTCTACTGCCAGCAGATGTTCAAGATCGCCCTGGAGCTCGCGCGGCACGACAGCGCCTGGGACGACGTCGCAACCAAGTTCTTCTCGCACTTCCTCTCGATTGCGAAAGCGGTCAATTCGTTCGGTTCGCAGCATATTTCGTTGTGGCACGAGGAGGACGGGTTCTTCTACGACGTCCTCGTCCAGCCCGAGGGCGACGCGGTGCCGATGCGCGTCCGGTCCATGGTCGGTCTGCTGCCCATCCTCGGTGCCACCGAGATTCCGCCGTGGGTCGAGGAAGAATGCCCCGATCTCACCGCCCGCCTTCGGTGGATCCAGCGTCGGCGACCCGAGATGGTCAGTCCGCTGTTGGCGCGGCGTGAGGGCGGTGAGGTGCGAATGTTGCTCACGCTCGTCCAGCCCGAGCGGCTGAAGCGAATACTCGCGCGCATGTTCGATTCCGAAGAGTTTCTGTCGCAGTTCGGAATTCGATCGCTCTCGGCCTCGTACCGCGAACCGGTCACTTTCGACGTCGACGGCCGCAGCCTGTCCATCGAGTACGAACCGGGGGAGTCTCGCACCGGAATGTTCGGCGGCAATTCCAATTGGCGAGGTCCGGTGTGGTTCCCCGTCAACGTGCTGCTGGCCGACAAGCTTCGCGCCTACGGTCGGTACTACGGCGACTCGTTCACCATCGAGATCCCCACCGGCTCGGGCAATCATCGCACCCTCACCGACGCGGCGGATCTGATCGACAACGGTCTCGCCGGCCTGTTCCGGCCGGTGGACGGCAAGCGGCCTGCGGACGGCAATCGCATCGAGTCCAGTGCCGACCCACTGTGGAGCGAGCATCCCAGTTTCAACGAGTACTTCGACGGAGACACCGGCGAGGGACTCGGGGCAACGCACCAAACCGGGTGGACAGCGCTGGTTGCGCACCTGCTCAGGCCACGTTTGCCGCTGTGAGGGCCTACGGCCCATGTGCACGGAAACTCGTAGCCCACTACGAAGTTCCACGCACATGCGGCGCAGCCGCATAGTCTGGCGGGATGAAGATTCGCGGCGCAGTACTCGAAGAAATCGGCCGATCTCGTCCCTTCGCGGACTCGCATCCCATTACCGTCTCCGACCTCGAGCTCGGCTCGCCGGGCGACGGTGAACTGCTGATCAGAATCGAAGCCGCGGGGCTGTGCCACTCGGACCTGTCGGTGGTCGACGGCAATCGCGTTCGTCCGGTCCCGATGCTGCTCGGCCACGAGGCCGCGGGCCGCGTCGAGGAAGTGGGCGCGGGCGTCGACGACATCGCAGTCGGGACCCGCGTGGTGATGACCTTCCTGCCGCGCTGTGGTGAGTGCGCCGGGTGCGCCACCGACGGCCAGATGCCGTGCATCATCGGCAGTGCGTCGAACAATGCCGGGACATTGCTCGGCGGCGGCATCAAATTGCACCGTGACGGGGACGAGGTCAAGCATCACCTCGGAGTCTCCGGATTCGCCACCCACGCCGTGGTGAGTCGAAAGTCCGTGGTTCCGGTCGAGGACGACATCCCGGCCGATATCGCCGCCGTCCTCGGTTGTGCGGTATTGACCGGCGGCGGGGCGGTGCTCAACGCCGGAACTCCGAAGCCCGGGCAGTCGGTGATGGTGGTCGGCCTCGGCGGAGTGGGCATGGCGGCGGTCCTGACGGCTGTATCGGTCGGTGCCGGTGAGGTGATCGGTGTCGACGGCGTGCCGGACAAGCTGTCCACCGCGACCGATCTCGGTGCGACACAGGTCTACTCGCCCGCCGAGGTTGCGGAGAAAGGCATCAAGGCCGACATCGTGATCGAGGCTGCAGGTAATGCCCGCGCCTTCGAGACTGCAGTCGCAGCAACCGCTCCCGGAGGAAAGACCATCACCGTCGGACTTCCCGCACCCGACGCACGGTCGTCCATCTCGCCCTTGGGCCTGGTGGCGGAAGCGCGCACGATCATCGGCAGCTACCTGGGCTCCGCCGTCCCGGCGCGCGATATTCCCACGTACGCCCAGATGTGGCGTGAGGGTCGGCTTCCCGTCGAGAAGCTGATCTCCTCGCGTATCACGTTGGACGAGATCAACCGCGGCATGGACGAATTGGCCGACGGTAACGCGATCCGTCAGGTCATCGTCTTCGACTGAGCATCAGCTCTGCGAGGCCGTGGCCACCCAACGGCCACGTTGCTTCGAGATCTCGATGGGATGATCGAAACAGACACTGATGTTCTCCGTGGTCAGCACAGTGTCGACAGACCCTTGCGCCTGTACTTTTCCGTTGCGGACCAAGAGCGCGTGCGTGGTCGAGACCGGAATTTCCTCGAGGTGGTGCGTCACCAGGATGCTCGCCAGGTTCGGGTGCTCGGCCCGCAGCGAATCGAGCGCACTCAGGAGTTGTTCGCGGGCAGCGAGATCGAGTCCGGTGGCGGGTTCGTCGAGCAGCAACACGGCAGGGTCGGGGAGCAGGGCGCGCGCGATGAGCGCTCGGCCGCGTTCTCCCTGCGAGAGCGTGTGCCATGACGCGTCGGTGCGATGGGCGACACCGAGGGACTCGATCAGCCGGTGAGCGCGGGCGATCTCGTTCTCGGTGGCCGACCACCTCGGGATCAGGTCGGGAGTGTTGGTCAGCCCGGTCAGCACCACCTGGAACAACGTCAGCGGAGCGTCGATCCTCAGCCGTGGATCGACGTGGCCGATGTGCGTGCGCAATTCCCGCATGTCCACCCGGCCGAGGCGATGACCCAGAACGTGCACGGCACCGTGGGTGGGATGGACGACGGCACCCAGCAAGCTGAGCAGGGTGCTCTTGCCGGCGCCGTTTGCACCGAGCAACACCCAATGCTCGCCCTCGTCGACCCTCATCGTTGCGTCGCTGAGCAGGTATCGGCCCCCGCGAACCAGATCGACTCGGTCGGCGAACAGAACAGTGGACGTCACCGGACGACCGTAGCTGCCGGTGCGGACCACGGGGAAAGTAGGCTCTGAGGTCGGTAGGGCCTCGAGACGACGAAGAAACGAGTGTGGGTACGACGTGAGTGCAACGGCACCTGTTCGAGTAGGGGTACTGGGATCGCGAGGCAAGGTCGGGCAGGCTATTTGCGCAGCCGTCGAGGCAGCCGACGACCTCGAGCTCGTGGCAACCGTCGACCAAGGCGATCCGCTGGCGAACCTGGTAGACAGCGGTGCCCAGGTGGTCGTGGATTTCACCCACCCCGATGTGGTGATGGACAACCTGCAGTTCCTGATCGAGCACGGCATCCATGCCGTAGTCGGCACCACCGGTTTCGACGAGCCGCGGCTCGAACAAGTCCGTGAATGGCTGGCCGGATCACCGGAAACGGGAGTGCTGATCGCCCCCAACTTCGCCATCGGTGCAGTGTTGTCGATGCGCTTCGCTCAGCAGGCCGCTCGGTTCTTCGACTCGGTCGAGGTGATCGAACTGCATCACCCCAACAAGGCCGACGCGCCGTCGGGCACGGCGTATCGCACTGCTGCGCTGATCGCCGAAGCACGCGCCGCCGCAGGCACTGCGCCCAGCCCCGATGCGACGACGACCGAACTGGACGGCGCACGCGGTGCGGATGTCGACGGAGTGCGTGTGCATTCGATCAGGCTCGCGGGACTCGTTGCGCATCAAGAGGTTCTGCTGGGGACACAGGGCGAGACGCTGAGTATCCGACACGACTCGTTGGACCGAACGTCGTTCGCTCCGGGCGTGCTCCTCGGAGTCCGAGAGATCGCAGCCCGACCGGGGCTGACTGTCGGCCTCGACCCGCTACTGGATCTGTGAGCTGATCGACTGTGAACAAAGCGACCAAAGTCGTCGCCATCATCGCGGTGATGGTGCTGATCCTCGGCTTCTACTTCTTCCTGCTCGGCCAGCGCGGAGTGACGCTGATCCAGAACGGCGGGGTAGCCAGTATCGCTCTGGGGATCGGGGTCATCCTCCTGCCGATCGTCGGGTTGTGGATCGTGTGGGCGACGCTCAAAGCGGGCTTCGACCATCAGCGGCTGGCATCACGCATGCGGGAGGAAGGCCTCGAACTCGACGTCGACGACCTTCCTCGGATGCCGTCGGGACGAATCGAACGCGATGCCGCCGACGAGCTGTTCCAGCAGATCAAGGCCGAGTGGGAAAAGGATCCCGACAACTGGCGCAGCTCGTACCGGCTTGCGCGGGCCTACGACTATGCGGGCGATCGTGGGCGAGCTCGCGAGACCATGAAACGCGCGGTGGCACTGGAACGCGCAGAGAGCTGACGGGCGATGCCGCGCACTCTGCTGGTCGTTCATCACACTCCGAGCCCGCTCACTCGCGAGTTGTTGGAGGCCGTTCTCGCCGGTGCGCGTGATCCCGAGATCACAGGGGTGGACGTACGCAGCGTTCCGGCCCTGGGGGCAACAGTTCCGGATGTGCTCGATGCCGACGGTTTCCTCTTCGGCACACCCGCCAATTTCGGATACATGAGCGGGGCGCTCAAGCACTTCTTCGACACCGTCTACTACCCGTGCCTGGACGCCGTCGCCGGAAAGCCCTATGGCGCATGGATTCACGGCAACAACGACACCGTGGGTGCTGCACGCGGCGTCGAGACCATCGCGTCGGGCTGGGGATTGGAGAAGGTGTTCGGCACCCTCCACCTCGCCGACGGGGGTAAGGCGGCTCGCGAGCGCTGCTACGAACTGGGCGGCACGGTCTCGGCCGGACTGTCCGACTGACGGTTACCCGGATCGACGCAGCTGGCAGATGCGCTGAGGTCTGTTCTGAAGAGCTACTGACTCAGTCGGAATCGGCGGGGGACTGGGGTCGCAGAATGTCGTCGGCCGGGATCGACAGCGGAATCTCCAGAAGTCGTTCCGGCCAACTCGGGTACGCGGGTCTGATCCACACTCGGTTGTCGTCGAGTTGCGTCATCAATACCCGACGCCACTGCCAATCATCCTGCGGCGTGAGGAGATCGGTCTCGAGCTGCAGAGGCAGCGGAGCTTTTGTCCAGTGCGGCCACGACAGTGACGCCAGTCCGCGTTCTTCCAGGGCGGCAATCGCGTACTCCAACGACACACCCTGCGCAACAGTGATTCCCACCGGATTGACGGCATCGACCAGGTACCCCTCGTCGTGTTCGTCGTGTTCGTCGCGCGGAGTCGATCCACTCGAGCTGTGTGCGACAGTCCACCCGATCACCTCGCCGTCCGAGGCTCGCTTCACCGGCAATCTGCTACGCCACCGTTCGATATCCACTGTCCCTAGATTACGCGGCCCCGAGGATGCCCGGCGCGATGTAGTGAGTTCGGTGAAGAAACTATGTCCGATTGTGAGCAGGCAGGGCTGTGCCCGTGTTTGACTGCAGGGGATAGTTGATATTTGTACCGCTCTCGATACCAAGGGATTTCGATGACCCTCCCCATTCTCGACCGCTCCAGAATCGTTGCTACGCCCGAGTGGAGTCGCTGGTTGATACCGCCGGCAGCACTGTCTATCCACCTCGCGATCGGGTCTGCATACGCATGGAGCGTGTTCAAGAACGCGATCTCGCAGCCCGACGCCCTGGGACTCAGCGGAACCGTCACTGCTATTCCGTTCCAGCTCGCCATCGTGATGCTCGGCCTGTCGGCCGCCATCTTCGGGACCAGAGTGGAGAAGAACGGTCCCCGCTGGGCGATGGCCGTCTCTCTGGTCTTTTTCGTATCCGGACTGCTCATCTCCGCACTCGGCATGGCACTCGGCCAGTTCTGGCTGGTGATATTCGGGTACGGGTTCGTCGGCGGTATCGGCCTCGGAATCGGATACATCTCGCCCGTGTCGACGCTGATGAAGTGGTTCCCGGACAGGCCGGGAATGGCCACCGGTATCGCCATCATGGGCTTCGGCGGCGGTGCACTCATCGCGTCACCCCTCACCAGCCAACTGATGGTGAACTTCGGCGGCTTCAACGACGGTTCGATAGCCAAGACGTTCCTGACGCTCGGCGTCGGGTACGCGGTGTTCATGGCGCTGGGCGTCGCGTTGATCAGAGTGCCGGCCGAAGGATGGACGCCGGCCGGATGGACCCCGCCGGCGTCGTCGGCGATGATTTCCACGCACAACGTGTCGGCCGCGAACGCTGTCAAGACTCCGCAGTTCTGGTTGTTGTGGGTTGTGCTGTGTTTCAACGTCACTGCCGGTATCGGAATCCTCGAGCGAGGCTCGGGTATCTATCAGGACTTCTTTCCCGACGCCACCTCGCCGGAGTCTCTGGCTGCTGCGGCAGCCGGTTTCGTTGCCTTCCTCTCGTTGACGAACATGATCGGACGGTTCGTCTGGTCGTCGGTCTCCGATGCGGTGGGCCGCAAGAACATCTACCGGATGTACTTGGGCGTCGGCGCGTTGCTCTACCTGTACATCGCACTGTTCACCAATACGAACAAGATCCTCTTCATGGTGTCGGCACTGTTGATCCTGTCGTTCTACGGCGCGGGATTCGCAACCGTTCCGGCCTACCTCAAGGACCTTTTCGGCACGTACCAGGTGGGCGCAATCCACGGACGACTGCTCACCGCATGGTCGGTGGCAGGTGTTCTCGGGCCATTGATCGTCAACGCCATTGCCGACGCCGGAGAGTCGGGAACCACCGGCCGGTACCTCCCGGCCTTCTACGTGATGATCGGATTGTTGGTCGTCGGGTTCCTGGCGAACGAAGCCATCAAACCGGTGGCGTCGAAATTCCACGAATCCGATCCGGCTGCACCCGCCGATTCGACGACCTCGACAGGAGCCAAGGCATGACCACCGCGCGAATGCAGGGAACGATGGTGATCGCATGGTTGTGGGTGTCCGTGCCGTTCGCCTACGGACTGTACGAGCTGATCCTCAAAGCGAAGAACCTCTTCAGCACCTGACCCACCGTGTCGGTGGGTCGTGACAGGGTGGCCCGATGCGAGACATGAGCGCTGCGATGGCGCGACGCACTGCTTTGGCCGCCCAAGGTCTGGCTTCGCGTCGTAGCAGGAGCGCCCCGGCCGGCCGAGCGGCAGTACACGCCGCGATCGACACCACCGGGTTGTTGCAGATCGACTCGGTGTCGGTGGTGGTGCGCGCGCACTACGCGCCGGTGTTCAGCCGCGTCGGCGCCTACGATAGAAAGATCGTCGACGACGCCGCATGGACCGACACCAATCGACGCCCCAGGCGGTTGGTCGAATACTGGGCGCACGAGGCAGCCTTGCTGCCGGTGGAGGACTGGCCGCTGATGCGGTGGCGCATGGAGTTGTATCGACACGGTCGATGGGGCGGAGCCGCCCGCATTCTCGACCGTGAGCCGACGTTGGTGGACGATGTTCTCGCCGTGATCGGAGAGCACGGCGCGGCCAGCGCGGGTGAGATAGAGAAGCATCTGGACGTCGAGAAGCCCGGGCGAAAAGGTCCCTGGTGGGATCGAAGCGACGTCAAGGTCGTCTGCGAGCAACTCTTCGCTGCCGGCGTGGTGAGCGTGCCGGCACGTTCCGGATTCGTTCGGCAGTACGAACGCAGCGAACGGGTGCTTTCCGAAGCCGTGCTGCACAGGCGCGTCGAAGAATCGGATGCGGTGCGGGCGCTGATCGAAAAATCTTCTCGCGCACTGGGAATCGGTACCGAGCCGGATCTGCGAGATTACTATCGGCTCTCCCAGAAGCAGTCCAAGGCCGCGATCGCCGACCTGGTCGAGGACGGCGTTCTCGAGCAGGTGTCGGTCCGAGGGTGGAATGCGCAGGCCTACATGCATCGAGACGCCAGAACACCGCGAACCGCAACCGCGGCCGCCCTGTTGTGCCCGTTCGATCCGATGATCTTCTTCAGGCCTCGGGTGGAGCGGATCTTCGGGTTTCACTACCGCATCGAGATCTACACCCCGCAGCACAAGCGGATTCACGGCTACTACGTTTTTCCCTTCTTGCTCGACGGCCACTTGGTGGCACGCGTCGACCTGAAAGCGGTGCGAGCGCAATCCGAACTGCACGTCATTGCGGCCTACGTCGAGGGGGACCGCGACGCCCGCGACATTGCTCCACGACTGCGGGACGTTCTCCGCGAGATGGCAGACTGGCTCGAACTCGAACGAGTGGTGGTGGGGGAGCGCGGCGACCTCGTGGCAGCGTTGCGCTGAATTCTGCCGACGTGCGCGTTCTGCCGAAGTGCACGTCGGCAGGATCGGTGCCACTATTTCCACTGTGACTTCGCGCCGGACCGATACCGCCACCGAACTTCCACCCCAGGTCGTCGTGCTGTTCGGGGCGACAGGAGACCTGGCCAAGCGAAAACTCCTGTCCGGAATGATGCACCTGGCATTGTCGGAGCTCGCACCGAACATCCGCGTCGTCGGCACATCGCTCGAAGAGATGTCGACCGACGAATTCCGCGCTCTCGCTCGCGAATCGATCAACACCCACTCGAGTCGCAAAGTGGGCGACGAGCAATGGAGTCGTTTTGCCTCGCGACTGACCTACGTGTCGCAGAAGGCAGGACCGGCGGCGCTGGGAGAGGCTGTGGCCGAGGCCGAGATCGAACTGGGAGGAAGCGCCAAACGGCTGCACTACCTGTCCGTTCCACCGAGAGCTGCACTCGCAGTGGTCGATACGCTCGCATCGGCAGATCTGGTGAAGCGTTCCCGGATCATCATGGAGAAGCCGTTCGGCACCGACCTCGAGAGCGCGATCGCCTTGAATGCACGGGTGCACGAAACGTTCGACGAGGACCAGATCTTTCGGATCGACCACTTTCTCGGGAAGGAACCGGCGCAGAACATCCTGGCGTTTCGTTTCGCCAACGGGTTGTTCGAGCCGATCTGGAACCGCAACTTCATCGATCACGTGCAGATCGACATACCGGAGAAGCTCGCCCTCGACGGTCGAGCAGGGTTCTACGAGTCCACCGGCGCGTACAAGGACATGGTGGTCACCCATCTCTTCCAGGTCCTGGCCTTCATGGCGATGGAACCGCCGACGGCACTCGAGCCCCGCGCGATCAGTGAAGAGAAGAACAAGGTCTTCCGATCGATGGTGCCGCTGGACCCGAAAAGCGTTGTGAGAGGGCAGTATACGGGATATCGATCGGAGGAAGGCGTAGCGCCCGATTCCGACACGGACACGTTCGTGGCACTCAAATGCGAAATCGACAACTGGCGCTGGGCCGGTGTGCCGTTCTACCTCCGTAGCGGGAAACGTCTCGCCGAAGGCCAACGCATCATCTCGATAGCGTTCCGCGAGCCACCGAAGAGCATGTTCCCTGCCGGGTCCGGGGTCGGCGCTCAAGGCCCGGATCATCTGACCTTCGACCTGGCGGACGCATCCAAGGTTTCGCTGTCGTTCTACGGCAAGCGGCCCGGGCCCGGGATGCGCCTGGACAAACTCAGCATGCAGTTCGCCATTCACGAAACCGAACGCGCCGGCGACGTACTCGAGGCCTACGAGCGGTTGATCCTCGACGCCATGTACGGAGACCACACACTCTTCACCACTGCCGAGGGCATCGAACGACTGTGGCAGGTATCGGAGCCGTTGCTGGCGGATCCACCTCCGGTGCGCCTGTACTCGCCGGGATCGTGGGGCCCCAACGCAATTCATCAACTCATCGCGCCGCACGCCTGGCGGCTCCCGTTCGAGCGGGAGTGGCGCGAGAAGAAGTAGCGCCCCTCAGTTGTTCCAGCCGCGATCCTTGCGCATCTGATCACGCAGAGCGCCCTGAACCGCTTGCGACAACCACGAATTGAGAGATACACCGCTGTTGTTGGCGGCATCCTCGGCGCGTTCCTTGATCTGTTCGACCAGCCGAAGCGTCACTCGTCGTACTTCGCCGGAGACGTCGTCCATCGTCGGGTAGTCCTCGGCTTCGGGTGCGTCGGTTACGCCCATGTCCACAATCGGGATGTCGCGTCGTACATCGGCGTGCGCCCGGGGGCCGTCGAGGCGGACGGTGACGGTGTGACCGTCCAGTTCGTTCGACACCTCGGCCGCGAAATCCGACAGCGCGGTGAGCAACATCAATCTGGCCGAGGCCTCCGCGGTCTTTCCGAGTGCCTCCGCCGTCTGCCGGGTGTGTTCGTCTCCCAGGGCGGCAGCCGCAAGAAGATCGGTGCGTAGCGACTCGGTGTACTTGTCCAATTCCATGACGCCAGTGTGACGTCATTGGTGACGTCAGTCAAGGCGCTACAGTGGCGTCGTTCGATCCGTGATGACGTCACGCGTCGCCGAATGCGGTGGTCCGCACTTAGTGTTGTGCGGTGTCATCAGAAATCGAACGTAGAGCGGTGCCCCGAACGGTCGCGTTGAAAGTGCAACTCGTTGCTCGGACCGAATTCGTCCCCCCGGCCGACATCCCGTGGGACACCGACGCGGACGGCGGACAGGCTCTGGTCGAGTTCGCCGGACGTGCGTGCTACCAAAGTTGGTCCAAACCCAATCCCCGGACCGCCACCAATGCGTCGTACCTGCGCCATCTGCTCGACGTGGGGCACCTCTCGGTGCTCGAGCACGCGAGCGTGAGCTTCTACATCACCGGTATCTCCCGGTCGTGCACACACGAGCTCATTCGCCACCGGCACTTCTCCTACTCGCAGCTCTCGCAGCGTTTCGTTCCCGAGCACGACGCCAATGTCGTTCTGCCGCCCGCGATCGAGGGGGACCCCGAGCTCGAAGCACTGTTCGCGACCGCGACGGAGGCCAGTCGCGCGGCGTACACCGAGCTGCTCGGTGCCCTGGAGGGCAAGTTGGAGTCGGTCACCAATGCCGCGTTGCGCGGCAAGCAGGCGCGGCAGGCAGCGAGATCGGTACTGCCGAACGCGACCGAGACACGCGTGGTGGTGAGCGGAAACTACCGCGCATGGCGTCATTTCGTGTCGATGCGTGCCTCGGAGCATGCGGACGTCGAAATTCGCCGCGTCGCCGTCGAATGTCTGCGTAAGCTCGTGTCAGTGGCTCCGGACGTGTTCGGTGACTTCGAGATCTCGACGTTGCCGGACGGTACGGAAGTGGCCCGCAGCCCGTTCGTGACCGAGGTGTAGCGGCAAGGTTCGGATCGGGTCGGAACCGGGTACACCAGCCTGGGTGTCAGCGGAGAGTCCCGCTGCGCGAGAGTGGGCAAAGCACCGGGTAATCTGCTGCCATGACCTACGGTGACGCCGCTCCTTCCGTTGCGCCTGTGTTCGGTACGGTGCTCACCGCCATGGTGACCCCGTTCACGGCGGACGGTAAGTTGGATATCGACGCAGGCGTTCGGCTGGCACATCACCTCGTCGAGCAGGGCAACGATGGACTGGTTCTGGCCGGCACGACGGGCGAATCGCCCACCACCACCGAGAACGAGAAGCTCGAGCTGTTGCGCGCCGTGATCGCCGCGGTGGGTCATCGAGCTCGCATCATCGCTGGAGCCGGGAGCAACGACACAGCGCACAGTGTGGAATTGGCCCGCGATGCCGCTCGTGCGGGTGCGCACGGTCTCCTCGTCGTCACCCCGTATTACTCGCGGCCTCCTCAGGCCGGGTTGTACGCCCACTTCACCGCGGTCGCGAACGCAACCGACCTGCCCGTGATGCTCTACGACATCCCTCCCCGCTCCGTCGTGCCCATCGAGACCGAGACATTGCGCCGACTCGCCGAGCACCCCCGGATTCTCGCGGTCAAGGACGCCAAGGGAGATCTGAACGCAGGCGCGGAACTGATCGCCTCGACAGGCCTGCAGTTTTATTCCGGCGACGATCCACTGAACCTTCCCTGGCTCTCGGTCGGGGCGACGGGCTTCGTCAGTGTCATCGGCCACCTCGTTCCCGCTCGCCTCCGCGAACTGCACACCGCCTTCATGATGGGTGACATCGCGCGGGCGCAGGCGATCAACGTCAGCCTCATCCCGGTCATTCGCTCGGTCGCACGCCTCGGCGGCGTCAGCGCCTCGAAGGCCGGCCTCCGCCTCATCGGAATCGATGTCGGCGAACCACGACTTCCCCAGGTGCCACCGAGCATCGATCACATCGAATTGCTCGCAGCAGAGCTGCGGGCGGCAGGAGTTCTTGTATGACACGACCTAACCGATCGCGCGGACGCGCAACCCGAAACGCCGGACCGCCGTCCGAGCGGCCGGCCCCCACACAGGGCCGGCCGTCAGGTGCCCGGCAGGGCAAGCCGATGGTGCAGAACTCGGCGCGCACTCAGCGTCCCGACACGCGCCGCGAGTTCGATCCGACGCAACGCCTCGGAACTCCGCCCAAGGCACCGTTCAAGGGCCTGCGTGTGGTTGCGCTGGGTGGCATCGGCGAAATCGGTCGCAACATGACGGTGTTCGAGCACCAGGGCAAGATGCTGATCATCGACTGCGGCGTGCTCTTTCCCGAGGACCAGCAGCCGGGTGTCGACCTGATCCTGCCCGACTTCCGGCACATCGAGAATCGCATGGCCGACGTCGAGGCAGTGGTCCTGACGCACGGTCACGAGGACCACATCGGAGCTGTCCCGTTCCTGCTTCGTCTGCGCCCTGACCTGCCAGTCGTCGGATCCAAGTTCACCCTCGCGCTCGTCGCGGCCAAGTGCCGTGAGCATCGGTTGCGTCCGAACCTAGTCGAGGTGATCGAGGGTCAGCACACGCAGCACGGCCCGTTCGACTGCGAGTACTTCGCGGTGAATCACTCGATCCCCGACGCACTGGCCATTGCCATCAGGACCGATGCCGGTCTGGTGCTGCACACGGGTGACATCAAGCTCGATCAGCTGCCGCTCGACGGTCGCCTGACCGACCTGGCCGGCTTCTCGCGGCTCGGCGACGAGGGCGTCGACCTGTTTCTGGTCGACTCCACCAATGCCGAGGTACCCGGATTCGTCACCCCCGAGCGTGAGATCGGTGGCGTGCTCGACACCGTCATCGGCAAGGCGAAGCAGCGCGTCATCGTCGCGTCGTTCGCCAGTCACGTGCACCGCATCCAGCAGGTCATCGACGTCGCCGAGCGGTACAACCGTCGCGTCGCGTTCGTCGGACGCTCGATGGTGCGCAACATGCAGATCGCCCAGGATCTGGGCTATCTGCGGGTGCCCGACAGCCTCGAGGTCAATGTCGACACTGCCGCAACACTTCCCGACGACCGGTTGGTGCTCATCTCCACCGGCTCGCAGGGCGAGCCGCTGTCGGCGCTGTCCCGGATGGCTCGGGGCGAGCACCGTCAGATCAACGTCAAGGCCAACGATCTCGTGGTGCTGGCGTCCTCGCTCATCCCCGGCAACGAGAACTCTGTGTTCGCTGTGGTCAACGGCCTCGCCAAGCGTGGTGCCACCGTCGTGACGCAGCAGAACGCGAAGGTTCACGTCTCGGGCCACGCCTCGGCGGGTGAGCTGCTGTACCTCTACAACGCGGTACGGCCCACCAATGCCATGCCGGTGCACGGCGAGTGGCGTCATCTGCGCGCCAATGCGGCGCTGGCCAAGGCGACGGGTGTACCCGAGGACCGCGTGGTGCTGGCCGAGGACGGCGTGGTGGTCGACATGGTCGACGGGCTCGCCGAGATCGTCGGGCAGGTTCCGGTCGGTCACGTGTACGTCGACGGCCTCTCGGTCGGTGACGTCGGCGATTCGACGCTGTCGGATCGTCTCGTACTGGGCGAGGGCGGCTTCATCGCGATCAGCGTTGCCGTCGATTCGGCCACCGGCCGTGCTGTGACCGCACCCGAGGTGTCCGGTCGCGGTTTCTCCGACGATCCGGCCGCACTCAAGGAAGCCGGTCAACTCGTCGAGTCGGAGTTGCAGCGTCTGGCGTCCGACGGCGTGTCCGATACGCACCGCATCGCGCAGGCCGTGCGCCGTGTCGTCGGTCGGTGGGTAGCGGACAAGTACCGGCGCAAGCCGATGATCGTTCCGACGATCATCGCGGTCAAGCCGCAAACGCAGTCCTAGGGATCAGACGAGCAGTCGCCATACGCCGATGAGGCCGAGGACGACGATGGCACCGCGTAGGGCCGCCGGCGACAGCCGGCGGCCGTACCGGGCTCCGACGGCACCGCCGATCAGCGATCCGACGGCGATCAGACCGGCGGCCTGCCAACTGATGTCGTCGAATCGAAAGATCGTGAAAGCAACTGCGGCAACGATGTTCACCACGAGCGACAGCAAGTTCTTGGCTGCATTCATCCGCTGCATCGTCTCGGGGAGCAGGGCTCCCATAACGCCGATGAGCAGAATTCCCTGTGCTGCAGTGAAATAGCCGCCGTAGACGCCGACCAGCAGAGTGCCGATGGTGACCAGTGCCATTCGGCCGCGACCGATCTGGTTCGCCGCCTTACCCGCCGCCTCCGACCGCCGTTTGGCCCAGGCTTGGATTTTCGGTTGTGCGACAACGAGAATCAGCGCACCGATGAGCAAAACCGGAACCACAGAGGCGAATACTTTTTCCGGTAGGTGCAGCAGCAGCCATGCTCCACCGAGCGCTCCGACGAAAGACGCGGGCAATTGCCAGCGCAGTCGATGCCACTGTCCGCGCAGTTCTCGGCGATACCCCCACGTGCCCGAGACGCTTCCCGCCACCAATCCGATGGCGTTGGACATCGTGGCGACCACCGGGGGATACCCGAACGCGACCAGAGTCGGAAACGTGATCAACGTTCCGGATCCGACGACGGCATTGATCGCACCGGCACCGAGGCCGGCGAGCAGGATGACGAGAATTTCCGATACCGGCACTGTTGGGAGGTTACCCAGACAAAGGATGGGATCCCGCGGCAGGATGCCGCTGGTTCCGTCTGGCCGTAGCCTGGAGCGCGTGAGCCTTGCCCAGGACGAACGTTCCCAACTTGTTCAGACCCTTCTCGACGTGGGTCCCGACGCGCCGACGCTGTGCGGTGAATGGACTGCGGCCGATCTGGCCGCCCACCTCGTCGTCCGTGAACGACGGCTCGACGCGTCGCCGGGCATCCTCCTGCCCCCGCTCGCCGGATACACGGAGCGGGTTCAGCGTTCCGTCGCGAATCGACCGTTCGCGGCCGTGGTCGAGGACGTTCGCACCGGTCCGCCGATGTGGTCGCCGTTCGCTCTGCTGGATCCGCTGATCAACCTCGGCGAGATGTTCGTCCACCACGAAGATCTGCGCCGTGCCACCGGGAGCTGGACGCGACGAAATCTTCCGGTTGCGGTGGAGAAGCGTCTGTGGCCGCAGGTTCGATTCATCGGACGAGCAGGGCACCGCTCGGCACCGATTCCGGTGCACGCTCGCACTCCGGACGGCCGTGCTGCCACGTTCAAGGGGGGCTCCGGCGCCGGTGTGACGGTGGTGGGGGAGCCGTCCGAACTACTTCTCTACGCGTTCGGTCGAGACCAGCTGGAGGTCGAGTTCGAGGGTTCGGCGGGCGACGTCGCTGCAGTGAAAGCGCTCGATCTGAGCTTCTGACGCACATCCTGTCCGCTGTTACTGGTGTTGCGGATGGTTTCGACGGGGCTGTTGCGACTAGCCTGGGTGCATGGCAGGAAAGACCAGCACCTCCACCGCCAGGGCCGGATCCAGCGGATCCGGATCTTCGCGCGCGTCCGGCACCGCTCGTAAGTCCGGCACCGGTCGCACGGCGCGCACCGTCACGACGCCGAAGAAGCCCACCGCGCCGCGCAACCCGGCGACCACTCGGGCGAGCGCGTCGTCTCGCGGTAAGGGACCTGCGAGAGGAGCATCGTCACGGCGTCCGCCCACCAAGAAGAAGTCACGCGGTGCGCTCGACGCGATCGGCCGCGGAATCGCGTCCACATGGTCGATGGCGGCACGAGGTGTCGGTGCCACGACCAGGACGGTCGGTAAGGCCGCCGACATCGAGCACGGACACCGCCGGGACGGAATCGCTCTGGGGCTGATCGCCGTCAGCGTCGTTGTTGCCGCGAGCGTGTGGTTCAGTGCCGGGGGACCCGTCGGTGAATGGATCGAGGTGGGTATCCGCGCCGTCATCGGTGAGGCCGGTTATGTTGCGCCCGTTCTCGGTATCGGCATCGCGGTCGTTCTGATGCGGTCCGAACCCCGTCCAGAGGTGCGGCCTCGGCTGGTTCTCGGCTCGATTCTTCTCGGCCTCCCGATCCTCGGCCTGTGGCACATGGCCGCCGGCTCGCCGACCGACGCCTCAGGCCGGTCCGAGGGTGCGGGCTTCGTCGGGTATGTGGCGGGCGGTCCGATCGCCGATGGCCTCACCGTCTGGTTGGCCGTGCCCCTGCTTCTGCTTGCCGGCCTGTTCGGAGTGCTGCTGCTCACCGGTACCACCGTGCGCGACGTACCGGACCGCATGCGTGCGCTGTTCGGCACCGACAGTCGTGGCGACGAATACGAGGACTACGACCCGGCCGACTTCGGGTCCGAATTCGGAGACGAGGGCTATGGCGACTACGACTCCAACTTCGATGCCGACGGCTATCCGGTCCACGGCGGCGCAGACCCGTACGACAACTATCCGACCGAGGAGTACATCCCGGTCGCGAAGCCGCCGCGCGCCCGTAAGACCCCGACCCCGGAGGCCGCCACCGAGGTGATCACGCCTGCAGCTGCCGCAGTGCCGGTACCCGACGCGCCTCCCGCGCCTGCCCGACCGAAGCCCAAGCCGATCGTCAAGGCGGCCGAACCGAAGCAGGCAGCCGAGGACGACAAGATCGTCGTCGATCGCGTCGTCGATGGGGATTACACGCTGCCGTCGTTGTCGCTGCTCATCGACGGCGACCCGCCCAAGACGCGGAGCCAGGCCAACGACGCCATGATCGAGGCCATCTCGGAGGTGCTCGAGCAGTTCAAGATCGACGCCGCGGTCACCGGATTCACGCGGGGCCCGACGGTTACCCGCTACGAAGTCGAACTCGGACCGGGTGTGAAGGTCGAGAAGATCACCGCGCTCGCCCGCAACATCGCGTACGCGGTCGCGACCGACAACGTACGTCTGCTCGCACCGATCCCCGGCAAATCCGCGGTCGGTATCGAGGTACCGAACTCGGACCGTGAGATGGTGCGACTGGCCGACGTGTTGACCGCGCCGTCGACGCGTAAGGATCACCATCCGCTGGTGATCGGCCTCGGCAAGGACATCGAAGGCGATTTCGTCAGTGCCAACCTCGCGAAGATGCCTCACTTGCTGGTGGCCGGATCCACCGGTTCCGGTAAGTCGAGCTTCGTGAACTCGATGCTGGTGTCATTGCTCGCGCGGGCGACGCCGGACGAGGTTCGGATGATCCTGATCGACCCGAAGATGGTGGAGCTGACGCCGTACGAGGGCATTCCGCACCTCATCACCCCGATCATCACGCAGCCCAAGAAAGCTGCCGCAGCGCTGGCCTGGCTCGTCGAGGAGATGGAGCAGCGCTACCAGGACATGCAGATCAACAAGGTCCGCCACATCGACGACTTCAACAAGAAGGTCCGTTCGGGCGAGATCACCGCACCCCTGGGCAGTGAACGCGTCTACCGGCCCTACCCGTACATCCTCGCGATCGTCGACGAGCTCGCCGACCTGATGATGACCGCCCCGCGCGACGTCGAGGAAGCGATCGTGCGGATCACGCAGAAGGCCCGCGCCGCCGGTATCCACCTGGTGCTCGCCACCCAGCGACCCTCGGTCGACGTCGTGACCGGTCTGATCAAGACGAACGTCCCGTCGCGTCTTGCCTTCGCGACATCGTCGTTGACGGACTCCCGAGTCATCCTGGACCAACCGGGTGCCGAGAAGCTGATCGGTATGGGCGACGCACTGTTCCTGCCGATGGGTGCTGGCAAACCGACACGTCTGCAGGGTGCGTTCATCACCGACGAGGAAATCGCGGCGGTCGTCGACTTCGCCAAGAACCAGGCCGAGCCGGAGTACAACGACACCGTCACCGCAGCGAAGGTCTCGGACAAGAAGGATGTCGACCCCGATATCGGCGACGACCTCGACGTGCTGTTGCAGGCGGTCGAACTCGTCGTGACCAGCCAGTTCGGTTCGACGTCGATGCTGCAGCGCAAACTACGCGTCGGCTTCGCCAAGGCCGGGCGCTTGATGGACCTGATGGAGAACCGCGGAGTGGTGGGACCGAGCGAGGGATCGAAGGCTCGCGAAGTGCTCGTCAAACCGGACGAGCTCGACGGTCTGCTGTGGTCGATCAAGGGTGGCGACCCGGACGAGCAGCCGGCTTCGGACGAGTTCTGACGGTTCCGAGGGGCTCCCGAGCCGGGTGAATGGACCACTGCAGCCGTCTGGGCCGTGCAGTGGTCCATTCACGTGGGCCGAGTGAGCAGGGCGATCAGGACGTGAAAGTGCCCATGACCGGAGTCCATTCGTCGAACGTTGCCGACTCGATCAGGTTCTCGATCGCGAACGGATCCTGCGCGAAGAGTGTTTCGACGGTCGCGGCGTCCGGCCCTTCGACCAGCAACAGTGCCCCGCTGCCGTCGGCGTAGGGGCCACTCGAGACCAGCGTCTTCTGTTCGAGCAGTTCGGCCAGCCAAGCACGGTGGGCTGCGCGATGGGTGTCGCGGCCGTCCGTGGTGGTGGGGGAGTAGGTGTAGCTGACGGCGATGAGGGGCATTGCGCTCTCTTCCGGATTCGGGGGTTGTCCGGAGAATTCTGTCAGAGGGACAGCAGCATTCGAGTGTTGCCCAGAGTGTTCGGCTTGACGTAGCTCAGGTCCAGGAATTCCGCCACGCCGGTGTCGTACGACCGGCACATCTCCGCGTAGACCTCGGCGGTGACGGGGGTTCCGTCGATTTCGGCGAATCCGTGCCGAGAGAAGAAGTCCACCTCGAACGTCAACACGAACACTTTCTGCAACGCCAGATCACGTGCGACCTCGACGAGTTTGGCGACGATGAGATGGCCGGCACCGTGTCCTTTCGCAGCGGGATCGACTGCCACTGTTCGTACCTCGCCGAGATCGGCCCAGAGCACATGCAGTGCCCCGCACCCGATGACCTCGCCGTCACGTTCGGCGACCCAGAATTCCTGTACGGCTTCGTAGAGCGTGACGAGGTTCTTCTCGAGCAGAATCCGGCCGGCGTAGATATCGATCAGGCGCTTGATCTCGGGAATGTCCGAGGTCCTGGCACGACGCACGGTGAGGGTGCCGACGTGTGCGGAGTGGCGGTCCATGGTCTCGGAATGTGCGTCGGATTCGGGATTTGCGGTGTCGCGACTCGCCCGATTCGGCCCAGAAGTCATGGGGTGAACAGTAGTCAGTACCGCAACCGATAAACTTTTCGTGTGTCGTTCAGTGAGCTGTGTCCCCGTCTCGGCGGGTGGACGCTGCGCGAGGGTGGACCTACCGCCGGATTCGACACTGTCGGCTCGCGAGTTCGACGATGACCGAGCCCGTTGCGCCTGATCAGGGCGTCCCGTCGAGTAGTGGTGGGGCAAACGGTCGTGCCCCGGTCAGCGGTGTCTCCCGCGCCGTGAGTGGTGCGCGCAGCACGGATTTGCCACATGGCAACGCAGCCCCCGGTGGGACCGACGAGGTGCCGTTGCTCAACATCGCCAACATCTTGACGGTTCTTCGAATCGCGCTGGTGCCGGTGTTCCTCGCGGCGTTGTTCGTCGGTGACGGCCACGACACCACCTGGCGCCTGACAGCCACCGCGGTCTTCGCTGTTGCCGCCATCACCGATCGGATCGACGGCCAGGTGGCACGCAAGTACGGTCTGGTCACCGATTTCGGAAAGATGGCAGACCCCATCGCAGACAAGGCTCTGATCGGTGCCGCGCTCGTCGGTCTGTCGATGTTGGGCGATCTGTCCTGGTGGGTGACCGTGATCATCGGGGTGCGGGAAATCGGCATCACTGCGGTGCGCTTCGCAGTCATCCGGCACGGCGTGATCCCCGCCGGTCGCGGCGGAAAGGTCAAAACTCTGGTGCAGACATTCGCCATCGGGGTGTACCTGTGCCCGCTGCCGAGTGCGGTCGATCCGGTCGCGATGGTGCTGATGGCTCTCGCGGTTCTGCTGACCGTCTACACCGGTATCGATTACGTGGTGCAGGCCGTTCGGCTGCGCCGAGGAGTGTCCGCCTCGTGAACGCGTCGGCGGGTTACAGTCTTGGCAAACGTGTCGGAGGTGCTTCGGCGCGTGTTGGAGTGAACGGGCATATAGGGTCGGGAACCAATCGGACCGACTGGGACGTTGAACATCATGACGGCTCCGGACCAACGAGATATGAACGTTGTCGTCTCGACGGCTCGGCCGTCGGCACGGACACCAACGAGGAGGAGCGAGATGGCGCTGCTACTGCGTGAAGCACTCGGCGACAGTCTGCGGCGTACTCGCGTCGCACAGAGCCGAACCCTGCGTGAAGTCTCGAATACTGCACGCGTGAGCCTGGGGTATCTCTCTGAGGTGGAACGTGGCCGTAAGGAGGCGTCGAGCGAACTGCTCGCCGCGATCTGCGATGCCCTCGCCGTCCCGCTCTCGGATGTCATGAGCGATGTCAGCGTGACACTGTCCGACGCGTCCATCGCGGCCGCTCGACTCGACGAGGCGGCCGTCGCCACTCGCATCGACGGCGATACCCGTGTCGTGATTCCCGCACCTGCTGCCAGAGCTCTCGCTGCCGCCTAAGATCGGAAAAGTACTCCGTTTCCACTCCTGACCCAGACCAGACACCCGACTTTTTCAGCACGGACAGGTTCGTTCCGGTCACTGCGAGAGCAGCCGACCCGTACGCGGCCACCGCGGCGCAACAGATGGAGGCAGGACCACCCCATGGCTAATCCTTTCGTCAAGGCCTGGAAATACATGATGGCGCTCTTCAATTCCAAGATCGACGAGAAGGCCGACCCCAAGGTTCAGATTCAGCAGGCGATCGAAGATGCGCAGCGGCAGCATCAGGCTCTGTCCCAGCAAGCTGCGTCCGTCATCGGTAATCAGCGTCAGCTCGAGATGAAGCTCAGCCGGCAGCTGGACGAGGTCGAGAAGCTCAACGCGAACGCTCGGCAGGCAGTCACGCTGGCAGATCAGGCCGCCACAGCGGGCGATATCGAGAAGGCCACGCAGTACACCAATGCTGCCGAGGCGTTCGCCGCTCAGCTGGTGACCGCCGAGCAGAGTGTCGAGGACCTCAAGGTTCTGCACGATCAGTCATTGCAGGCTGCTACTCAGGCCAAGAAGGCCGTCGAGCAGAACGCAATGGCACTGCAGTCCAAGGTCGCCGAACGCACCAAGCTGCTCAGCCAGCTCGAGCAGGCGAAGATGCAGGAGAAGGTCAGCGAATCGCTGCGCTCGATGGACAGCACGCTGTCCGCTCCCGGTAACACTCCGAGCCTGGACGCTGTTCGCGACAAGATCGAGCGCCGCTACGCCGATGCTCTCGGTTCGGCCGAGTTGGCTCAGAACACTGTCTCGGGTCGCATGCTCGAGGTCCAGCAGGCTTCGGTGCAGATGGCGGGCCACAGCCGGCTCGAGCAAATTCGCGCGTCCATGGCCGGCGACTCGCTGCCGTCCGGCGATTCTGCTGCTGCCAAGCCGTCGATCGCCAAGTCCCCGAACGCAACGCCCGAGCCTCCGGCCCAGGCGTGATCGTCCGGACGAACACGCCTGTCGACTGACACCACTCTCGGCATGGGTAGGAAAGAACACGAATCGGGCCGGTCGCGTAAGCGGCCGGCCGTTTCGCTCGATCGGGACTCCATCACCGCGGCGGTAGCGGAGTCGGGCGCGGTGGTGCGGTCTCTGGCGGAGTCGGCGCGCAGTGTCGGTACGTCCGTGTTCGATGCTGCCGGACGTCGAAAAGACCCTCGGGCCAAGCATCTGAAGAAGATTCGTCGAGCCAGACGACGAGGAATCCGGTTCGGAGCCGCCTCCAGCACGACGGCAGCGGGAACTGCAGGACTGGCTGTGCTGTCTGCACCGGAGTGGTCGCTGTTCGTCGGCGGCGGAGGTGCCGCGCTCATGGCCGTTCCGGCTGTGTTCGCGGTCACCCGGCTCCGCCGGCTGCGATCCCAGCCCGTACCCGTAGGGATACCGGCCAGGCGCACGCTGCCTCAGCGCGGATCTGCCGCATACGAACCGATGGAGCGGCTGGCGGGAGCCGAGAAGAGTCTGTTCGAGCTGTTGGGGATTCTGGCGAGATCCGAGACGATCGGGACCGACGAGGTGGAAGAGACGATCGGTGTGGCCTCGGACGCTGCCCAGGGCCTCGAGGGTGTTGCCGTCGACATCGCCGCTCTGGAACGAGCAGGGGCAGCCAGCTTCGCCACACGTGAACATCTGCGTAACGGAATAGATTCGGCTGCAGCCGACCTCGCGGCCGGCGTCGATCAGTACGAACAACTGGTCGCGGCCGCTGCACGCATGACCGGGCCGGCTGCATTCACATCGACGACGGTTGTGGGCGTCCACCGCCGCGAGCTCGAGTCGGCCACCGACCGATTGCAAGGATGGGCCGAGGCACTCACCGAGATCGATCGGATTCGGGCGCGGCACCGCTGACACAATTCAGGGTTCACCCCGATGTGCTCGGAGCGCACCGATGTCAAGATCGACGTACGCGACACGACACGGTGCGCGTCGATACGGTTGGAGTTCCACATGTTCTGGAAAGTACTCGGATTCATCGTCCTGATCTGGATCGCACTCGCGCTACTCGGCACCATCATCAAGGGTGTGTTCTGGCTGGTTGTGGCCGGTGCGATCGTCTTGGGACTGGTGTGGCTGTACAAAGCGATCTCCTCGAACGACGACCATCCTTCGCTCAAGTTCTGACTCGTCCGTCCCTCACCCTCCCGACGAGCGATTCCGGGCCACGAACACCCGTAGAGCACCCGGTACGGTCTGCACTGTGACCGGAAGATCGCCGACGCGTTCACCGTCCGCGTATGCGACGATTCCCTCGCACCTGAGGGTGACCCGCTCCGACGTGTAGGTGTCGACCTCGGGGAGATCGATGTGCGTTCCCCGGTAGAGGGTAGGCGACATCCTGAGAAGTCGAGTTCGGCTGACTCCCCGCACGACGGTGATGTCGAGCAGTCCGTCGTCCACTCGAGCCGCGGGGCATATCTCCATCCCGCCGCCGTAACAGCTGCCGTTTCCGACGGCGACCAGCGTGGCGTCGACTCGAAGTTCGGCATCGTCCAATTCCATGACGTACGAGAGCTTTTCGAGCGTGGCCAACTGCAGAATCATGGCCGCGTTGTAGCGCAGAGGACCGCCGAACCATCGAAGCCGACCGGCTCTCTCGGTGACCAGGGAATCGAAACCACTGGACAAGACTGTTGCAAACCACCGGTCACCCACTCGACCCAAATCGATCGTTCGCGTGAGATCGTCGGCGACGACGTCGGCTGCCCGGACTGCATCGCCCCGAGGTATCCCCAGAACGCGGGCCAGATCGTTTCCGGTCCCCGCAGGTATCAGACCCATCGGGGTGTCGGTGCCGGCGAGTACCTGTATCACGAGATTGATAAGCCCGTCGCCGCCGACCGCGACCACGGCGTCCGTTCCGCTGTCGACGGCTCTGTTCAACAATGCCAACGCGTCTCCCGGGGTGCGGCCTTCGATGGCCGTGACGTGAATTTCGCGTTCGCGGAGTCGTGCCACGGCACGCCGACCGGTATGCGCTGCGCGCCCACCACCGGCCGTCGGATTGGTCAGCACTGTCACCGATCGGGTCATGGTCGTCCGGATTCGTCGGTCACGTCGATCAGCTTGCCAGGGTTGACGATTGCCGTGTCGGTGACCGGCGCTATTCCCCGTCGACTGTCTTCGGCGTAGATTGCCGATTCATGCTCTCGCCGAATCGAGGACCGAATGCGACCGAAGCCGTGAGGTACAGTAACGAAATTACTTGATCCGGCCCGTGGTACAGATCTTCGGCCCATAGTGTGAAGGGAGGCACGTGACCGAGCGACCGGTGTCGAGTCCTGCCTCGTCTCAGTTCACGCATCCGTGCGAGACGGATGCGCCCGAGAAGTCGATCGAAGACTCCGTCCTCGATGCGGCCCGATCGTGCATCCTCGAGCATGGAGTCAGGCGCACCACCCTGGCCGAGATCGCCCGACGAGCCGAGGTCAGCAGACCTACTGTCTACCGGAGATGGACGGATACCCGGGCAGTGGTGTCCAGCCTGCTCACCCGCGAGATCAGCGCACTCATTCCGAGCTTCGACGCGACCGCGTCCGGTCGAGAGCAGATCGTGACCGCTGTGGGCGAGGCTGCCGATCGGATCCGAATCCACCCGCTGTTCGTGAAAATTCTGCGTTCCGATTCCGATGTGCTCGCTACCTACATCCTGCATCGTCTCGGTACCAGTCAGTCGTTGATCATCGATACTCTGACGTCGTTGGTGGTTGTGGGACAACGTGATTCATCGATTCGTCCCGGGGACCCCACAGCGTTGGCCACGATGTTGCTGCTGATGGTGCAGTCGGCTGTTCAGTCCGCCGAGATGGTGTCCGAGCGCATCCCCGGTGCCGAGGTGATGCACCAGATGGCGTACGCGGTCGATGCCTATCTGCGTCCCCGGAGCGCGTGACGGGATTTCGCTGACCTGCGGTGACCTCGACACGCGTCGAGCTCGTGGAGTCGGGTGTGGCACGCTGGTCCGGTGCGAGTTGCAGTGGTGGCCGGGCCCGATCCGGGGCATGCGTTTCCGGCCATTGCCCTGTCTCTGTTGTTTCGTCGGGCCGGTGACGAACCGGTCCTGTTCACCGGAAGTCGTTGGGTGCCCGACGCCCGTGCGCTCGGGCTGCGGGCATTCCCGTTGGGCGGACTGGCACCGCGACCGGAGGACGACGATCTGGACGCCGGACAGCGTATCCACTCTCGCGCGGCGTTCGTCTCCACCGAATTGTTGCCCGACCTCGAGCGGGAGAACGTCGACCTCGTGGTGTCCGACATCCTGACCGCAGGAGGCGGCATGGCTGCCGAACGGCTCGGTACACCCTGGGTCGAGCTCTCGCCCCATCCTCTGTATTCACCCTCGAAAGGGTTGCCGCCCATCGGAAGTGGTCTGGCTCCCGGCACCGGTCTTCGTGGCAGGCTGCGCGATACCGTGATGCGTGCTCTGACGGCACGCTCGATTGCGCAGGGGCGGACTCAACGCTCCCTTGCCAGGACGAGTATCGGGCTCCCGCCCCGGGATCCGGGCCCGAGTGCTCGTCTGATTGCCACCATTCCCGCGTTGGAGGTGGAGCGTCCCGACTGGCCCGGGGACGCGCACGTGATCGGTCCGTTGCTGTGGGAGCCGACCGACGATCTGCTCGAGCTGCCGGACGGCGAATCCCCTTTGGTGATGGTCGCCCCGTCGACGGCGTTCACCGGTGCCGAGGGAATGCTCGAGATGGCGCTGAAAGGGTTGGACGGCACCGGGGTTCGGGTCGTGGCGTCGGTTCTCGACGGGGTCCCCGATGTACTGCCGAACTGGGCGAATGCGGGCCTCGGTCGGCAGGACGAGCTTCTGCGTCACGCCGATGTGGTGGTGTGCGGTGGTGGTCATGGCATGTTGGCCAAAGCTCTCATTCACGGAGTTCCGGTGGTGACCGTGCCCGGTGGCGGTGATCAGTGGGAACTGGCGAATCGGGCCGCGCGGCAGGGGAGCGCCGTGATCGTGCGACCCCCTACGGCAACGTCCATCGCCGGCGCGGTGGCCGACGTTCTCGCCGATCCGCGATTTGCCAGGGCTGCCGCCGTGGCGGCGGCAGGCGCGAAGTCCGTCGAAGATCCGGTGACGGTATGCCACGAGGTCCTCGCTCGGAACGCGCGAGGGACGGGACGTTAGGGTTGACGATGTGCGTCTGACCGAATTTCGTGAACTGCTCACCGAGGAGTTCGGCTCCGTTCGAGGCAATTCCCTGTTGACCGATCATGTGCTGTCCGGGATCGGACGAACCGGGGCTCAGGCCATCGAGGAGGGCGTCGACCCGAGGGAAGTGTGGCGCTCGATCTGCTACGAGTTCGACGTTCCCAGAGAACGCTGGTAGCGCTCCGCGGATCGGATCGAGTTTGCTCGGCGTGTCGAACGTCGTGGTAGTTGACTCGAACACGTGTTCCCCTATGCTGGTGTCAACGGTTGCTGAGCGGTCCAGAGAAACTTCTTGTCGGTACCCCGTTCTAGCGTTACCGACGACAAAGCTGATCGACACGACACAGCTGAACGACACGACACAGGGAGCTCACGATGGCTGCATACGATCGCGACAAAGCGCTCGATCTCGCACTCGCGCAGATCGACAAGAACTTCGGCAAGGGTTCGGTGATGCGCCTCGGTGACGAGGTCCGCCAGCCCATTGCCGTCATCCCCACAGGATCGATCGCGCTCGATGTGGCACTCGGCATCGGAGGGTTGCCGCGTGGTCGTGTCATCGAGGTCTACGGCCCGGAGTCCTCGGGTAAGACCACCGTTGCCTTGCACGCGGTGGCCAGTGCTCAGCGGGCCGGCGGAATCGCTGCCTTCATCGACGCGGAGCACGCACTGGATCCGGACTACGCGAAGAAGCTCGGTGTCGACACCGATGCTCTGCTGGTCTCGCAGCCCGATACCGGCGAGCAAGCCCTCGAAATCGCCGACATGCTGATCCGTTCGGGCGCACTCGATATCCTCGTGATCGACTCGGTGGCCGCACTCGTGCCGCGCGCCGAGATCGAAGGCGAGATGGGCGACAGTCACGTGGGTCTTCAGGCTCGCCTGATGAGCCAGGCGCTGCGCAAGATCACCGGCGCGATGAGCAATTCCGGCACCACCGTCATCTTCATCAACCAGTTGCGCGAGAAGATCGGCGTCATGTTCGGCTCTCCCGAAACCACCACCGGTGGTAAGGCATTGAAGTTCTACGCCTCGGTTCGACTCGACATCCGCCGCATCGAGACCCTGAAGGACGGAACCGACGCCATCGGTAACCGCACTCGGGTCAAGGTCGTCAAGAACAAGGTCGCGCCGCCGTTCAAGCAGGCCGAGTTCGACATCATCTACGGCAAGGGCATCAGCCGCGAGGGCTCGTTGATCGACATGGGCGTCGAGCACGGCTTCATTCGTAAGTCGGGTTCGTGGTTCACCTACGAGGGCGATCAGCTCGGCCAGGGCAAGGAGAACGCCCGCAAGTTCATGCTCGAGAACCCCGACGTGCGGGACGAGATCGAGAAGAAGATCATGGAGAAGCTGCAGATCGGCGCGGACGTCACCGCAGAGGAGCCCGCAGTCGCTCCGGTCGACTTCTAACCTGTTGTCGCTGTGCAGCAGCGAGACGAGGGTGGCGGCACCGAGGCGCAGGCGAAGGATGTCTGCCTTCGGTTGCTGACCGACCGAGCGCGTAGCAGGCACGAACTCGAAGCGAATCTTGCGAAGAAGGGCTTCACTGCCGAGATCACGGCCGCAGTTCTCGACCGACTCGAGAAGGCAAAGCTTGTCGACGACGAGTCCTTCGCGCAGCAATGGGTCCAATCCCGGCACAAATATTCGGGCAAGGGCAAACGCGCGCTGAGCATGGAGCTCCGAACC
This sequence comes from Rhodococcus sp. WWJCD1, assembly GCF_002258735.1. Taxonomy (NCBI): domain Bacteria; kingdom Bacillati; phylum Actinomycetota; class Actinomycetes; order Mycobacteriales; family Nocardiaceae; genus Rhodococcus; species Rhodococcus sp. WWJCD1. Next base: position 37,968 of record NZ_NOXY01000031.1, on the reverse strand, counting down.
AAGGGCGTCAGCAACGAGCTCGCTGTGAGCGCATTGGATCTGATCGACGCCGACGACGAGCGCCAGCGTGCAGGTGAACTGGTACGCAAGCGATTCCGCACCCTGAGGCTGCCCGATTCGAGTGGTCCGGATGCCCGTGTGGAGCGTGACAAGGTAGTCCGCAAGCTGGTCGGTATGCTCGCTCGCCGCGGATACTCGCAAGGAATGGCATTTGCGGTGGTCAAAGAAGAACTCGACCGCGCAGGTGCAGACACCGAAGACTTCGACGGCCCCGACTCGATGTGATCGTCCACCTCGAGACGGTGCCGTCGAGAAACAGTAAGGCCCGCAACACCATCGGTGTTGCGGGCCTTACTTGTCCAGGATTACCGAATGTTTCAGTCGATCCGAGGTCAGGCTGCCTGACCGCCGTCGAGAGCAGGAACGACGGCAGTCGCCCCCGCCTTGCGCTTACGAGAACGCAGACGACGTTCGACCACGGTGGCCAGCTTCGTCAGCGCCGAGTTGATGATGATCATGATGACAGCCACGATCACCAACGACGGCAGATAATTGCTGTAGAACGCGCCCACCTGCTGTCCCGAACGGACGACCTCGACGTACCCGATGACGTAACCGAGCGCCGAGTCCTTCAGTGCCACCACCATCTGCGAAATGATCGCCGGAAGCATGGCAGTGACGGCCTGGGGGAGCAGAACCAGCAACATGACCTGGCTCTTGCGCATGCCCAAAGCCGACGCGGCTTCGCGTTGACCCTTCGGTAGCGAATTGACACCGGCGCGCACGATTTCGGCAATGACCGAACCGTTGTACAGAGTCAGGCCTGTGACCACGGCAGCCAAGGCAAGATACTTGACCTTGAAGACCTCGTAGTCGGCGTACACCGCGTACAGGAAGATCATCAGGATCAGTACGGGAACTGCGCGGAAGACCTCGACGAATGCGCCACTGATCACCCGTACCACCCGGTGATCGGAGAGCCTGCCGATACCTAGGGCCGCACCGAGGACGAGCGCGAACACGATCGACAGCGCTGCCGCCACCAGAGTGCCCTGAATGCCGGGTATGAGATACGTGGTCCACGTGGTCGATTCGAGGAACGGATCCCACTTCTCGGCGGTCAGCTGACCTTTGGAGTCGAGTGCCCGGTAGATCAGGAACGCGAGGCCCAACGAGACGATCGCGACGACGACAGTCAGAATTCGGTAGCGCAGTACCGCTTTCGGACCCGGAACGTCGTACAGAACTGCTACTGCATCACTCATCATGACACCGCCAATCGCTTGCTGATGTAGCCGAACAGCAACCCGGTCGGGAGCGTCAGGATCATGAAGCCGAGGGCGAAGATGCCGCCGACGACGAAGATCGCGGCTTCGTTCTCGATCATGTTCTTCATCAGGAACGACGCCTCCGCGACGCCGATGACCGAGGCGATGGTCGTGTTCTTCGTCAGTGCGATCACGACACTGCCGAGAGGTCCGACCACGGCTCGGAATGCCTGTGGGAGAACGACGATGGAGATGTTCTGGGTGAACGTCATTCCCAGTGATCGGCCCGCTTCTGCCTGACCGACCGGGACAGTGTTGATTCCCGAGCGTAGAGACTCGGCCACGAACGACGCGGTGTAGACACTCAGACCGAGGATCGCCAAGCGAAAGTTGTTGTCGTCGAGGAATGTCGACGACGACTCCGACGCGAGGGAGACACCCATGGTCTGGTAGAGGCCGAACGAGGTGAACAGAATGATCAGGGTCAACGGGGTGTTACGAAAAATGGTGACGTACGTCGCGGCTATGCCACGTGCGATCGGGATGGGAGACACCCGCATCGCGGCAATGATCGTTCCGATGACCAGCGCGCCGACGAGGGATGCCAACGTCAGGTAGATGGTCGAGAGGAACGCGTCGATCAGTTGATCGCCGTACTTGCTCAATAGGTTCACGGTGCTTGTTGATCCTCACGGCTCGGCGAGATCGAACCGTCGTGTTCCGCGTGCACACGCACGCGGAACACGACGACAGGGTCGATCAGTAGCGGTCGACGGTGGGCGGGGTCGGCAGCGGGTAGCCCGATGCGCCCACGGTGTCGTTGAACGCCTGCTCCCAGGCACCGCTGGAGACCATCTCTTCGATGGCGTCGTTGATCTTGTTGCGTCCGTCGGTGTCGTCCTTGTTCAGGCCGATGCCGTAGTTCTCCGTGGTGAACGGCTCGCCGACCACCTTGAACTGTCCGGGGGACTGTGCTGCATAGCCGGCGAGGATGATGTCGTCGGTGGTCACGGCGTCGACCGTGCCGTTGCGCAGGGCTTCCACACACGCGGAGTACGTGTCGAACGGCTGCAGCTGCACGCCGGGGTACTCGTCGGCGATGTTCTGGGCCGGGGTGGATCCGGTGACCGAGCAGAGCCGCTTACCGTCGTTGAGCGAATCGGCACCGGTGATGTCGGTGTTGTCTTCGCGGACGAGCAACGACTGACCCGCCACGAAGTACGGCCCGGCGAAGCCGACCTTCTCCTTGCGGGTGTCGGTGATCGAGTAGGTGGCGACGATGTAGTCGACCTCGCCGTTTTCGATCAGGGTCTCGCGCTGTGCCGAGGGAGACTCCTTGAATTCGATGTTCGCCTCGTCGACGCCGAGCTTGCCTGCGACGTACTTGGCGACCTCGACGTCGAATCCGCTGAAGGTGCCGTCCGGATTGCGCAGACCGAGGCCGGGCTGATCGAACTTGATGCCGACGATGAGGTTGCCGGATTCGGCGCTGCTCGAGATGGTGCGGGCTTCTTCGCCGCCGCCGCAGGCGGTGGCGACGATGGAGAGAGCGGCGATGGCGACACCGAAGCGAAGCGGTCGGGTGATTCTCACAGTGAATGTCCTTAAGGATCGGTTCGGGTATGCGGGGTGAACGGTGAAGCGGGTCAGTGACCGAGGATCTTGCCGAGGAAGTCCTTGGCGCGTTCGGACTTGGGGGACTTGAAGAAGGTTTCGGGATCGGTGTCCTCGACGACGGCTCCGTCGGCCATGAAGATGACGCGGTCGCCTGCCTTGCGGGCGAAGCCCATCTCGTGGGTCACGACGAGCATCGTCATGCCCTCCTTGGCGAGCGAGGTCATGACGTCGAGTACCTCGTTGACCATTTCGGGGTCGAGGGCCGAGGTGGGCTCGTCGAACAGCATCACCTTGGGGTTCATGGCGAGCGATCGAGCGATGGCGACACGCTGCTGCTGACCACCGGAGAGCTGAGCGGGGTACTTGTCGGCCTGGTTGGCGATCCCCACGCGTTCGAGCAGAGCCAACGCGCTCTTCTCTGCCTCGTCCTTCTTCTGCTTGCGCACCTTCATGGGCGCGAGCATGACGTTCTGCAGGATTGTCTTGTGTGCGAACAGGTTGAACGACTGGAACACCATGCCCACGTCGGCACGCAGTGCCGCAAGAGCCTTTCCTTCGGCGGGGAGTAGATCTCCGTCGACCTCGATGGCACCGGAATCGATCGGCTCCAACCGGTTGATCGTTCGGCACAGAGTCGACTTACCCGATCCTGAAGGACCCACGACGATGACGACCTGACCGGCCGGCACTTCCAGGTTGATGTCCTTGAGGACGTGCAGATCACCGAAATGTTTGTCGACGGATTTGAGCGAGATCATCGAAGGTGCGCCCGGCGGGGGTGTCGATGCCGGCGCGTCGGTGGCGTGCGTCATAAGTCGAAACCCTATGCGTAGTTTCCTCGCCGACCGGCGTTTTCGCCTGCCATCTTCGATTATGTAATGGAAACTTTACTGTCGGCCCGCATCGGCCCTGCACAGTCTGTGGTGGAGCCTGCGACCCCGGCGGGCCAGTCGGTGCGATGGACGTACCCTGGAGGGGTGCAGACGAGTGTTTTTCCGACCGTGGACGTGGCCGATCGCGGGAGTACCGATCCCGTGCCGGTGATCGACCCGTCGGCGGCAGTTCCCCGCAGCTACGAGGTGCGTACGCACGGTTGTCAGATGAACGTTCACGATTCCGAGCGGCTGTCGGGTCTGTTGGAGGAGGCCGGCTACGTTCCTGCGGACGCCGGCACCGATGCCGACCTCGTCGTCTTCAACACGTGCGCGGTGCGGGAGAACGCCGACAACAAGCTCTACGGCAACCTCGGCATGTTGCGGCCGGCGAAAACGCGAAACCCCAACATGCAGATCGCTGTCGGTGGCTGCCTTGCTCAGAAGGATCGCAACACGGTGGTCGACAAGGCTCCGTGGGTCGACGTCGTGTTCGGCACCCACAACATCGGGTCGCTGCCGGTGTTGCTCGAGCGCGCCCGGCACAACGAGCAGGCCCAGGTCGAGATTCTCGAGTCCCTGGAAGCTTTTCCGTCCACCCTGCCTGCGAAGCGGGAGTCGACGTACGCGGGCTGGGTGTCGATCTCCGTGGGCTGCAACAACACCTGCACCTTCTGCATCGTCCCGGCGCTGCGCGGCAAGGAGATCGACCGCCGACCGGGCGACATCCTCGCCGAGGTGCAGGCTTTGGTGGACCAGGGCGTGCTCGAAGTGACGCTGCTCGGTCAGAACGTCAATGCCTACGGTGCCTCGTTCGCCGATCCGGACATGCCTCGAGATCGCGGCGCGTTCGCGTCTCTGCTGACCGCCTGCGGCTCGATCGAGGGGCTCGAGCGGGTGCGCTTCACGTCTCCGCATCCGGCCGAATTCACCGATGACGTCATCGAGGCGATGGCGGCCACTCCGAACATCTGCCCCACTCTGCACATGCCGCTGCAGTCCGGATCGGATCGAATCCTCAAGGCGATGCGCAGGTCCTATCGGCAGACGAAGTTCATGGGCATCATCGACAAAGTGCGCGCGGCCATGCCGCACGCAGCCATCACCACCGACATCATCGTCGGCTTCCCGGGCGAGACCGAAGAGGATTTCGAGCAAACCCTCGACGTGGTGCGCCGCGCGAAGTTCGCGAACGCCTACACCTTCCAGTACTCCAAGCGTCCAGGTACACCCGCCGCCGACATGCCCGATCAGATCCCCAAAGAAGTTGTGCAGGAACGGTATCTGCGGTTGATCGCGTTGCAGGAAGAGATGGTTCTCGCCGCCAACCAGGCGCTGATCGGTACCGAGGTCGAACTGCTCGTCGCGACCGGTGAGGGGCGAAAGAATGCCGCCACGCATCGGATGAGCGGTCGAGCACGAGACGGTCGACTCGTGCACTTCGCCGTCGACGCCGACAGAGCGAGCGATATTCGCCCGGGCGACGTCGTCACCACCACCCTCACCGCGGCCGCTCCGTACCACCTCATCGCCGATGCGGGAGTGCTCACGCACCGCCGCACGGCAGCAGGCGACGCGCACGAACGCGGCGTCATGCCGAAGACGGCACCGATCGGCGTCGGCCTCGGACTTCCCTCGATCGGCGCACCGGCGCCGCTTCCGGTTCAGACAGGATGCAACGTATGACCGAGACAGACGGACCCGACCGCGTCGTACCTTCACGATCCGCAGAGGAACTCGGACGAACCGAGAGAGCGGTGATGACCGAGTTGGACCCCGGCGCGCGTGCCATGGTCGTGGCCGGGCTGGTGCTGGTCCTACTGGTCACATTCGCGTTGCCGCACACCGGATCTGCCAGCGGATTCGATGTGCTCTCCGGTAGCGATGCGGCAGTCGCCGAATCGATTGCACTGCCGTCGCGGATCTTCGTCGTGCTGGTGCTGACGTTCGGTGTGGTCATGTCCGTACTGGCGCTCGTCACCCGAATGTGGGCGTTGGCCTGGGCGGCGCTTGCCGGCTGCGCGGTGTCGTCGGTGTTCGGGATGCTCTCGATCTGGTCGAGGCAGACCGTGCCGGACAACCTGCAGGGCGCCGGGCCGGGGATCGGTCTGATCATCGCGTGGATCGCCGTGATGGCGTTGACATTCCACTGGCTCAAAGCAGTGTGGAACAAGACGAACTCGCAACTCGCAGCTCAGGAACAGCGACGCATCGCGGCCGCGTCGGGCGAACAGAAGCTGCGACTGTGGGACGGCCACTCGGCCCCGTAGGTCCGATCGGCCGTCCCCAGTCAGGAGTGCCGTTGACGAATCACAGCTCGTCTACGGCACTCTCGGCCGCGTCGGCCCATTCACGCCACTGCTGCGCCTGAGCCAGTGCGCGCTCGGCGTCCTTGGTCTTTCCTGCTGCCGTCGCCTTTGCCGCCTGATCCTCGAACTGGGCCACCCGTTCGCGGAACTGAGCAGCGCGGGCGACCGCCTCGGGGTCGGAACGACGCCACTGCGACTCCACGGCGTCGTGCACGGACTTCTCGATCGCGCGCAGTTTGCCTTCGAGTTCCTGCATCTTCTCGCGCGGAACCTTGCCGATGGCATCCCACTTGTCCTGCAGGTCACGCAGTGCGGATCGAGCCGCATCGAGATCCTTGCTCGGATCGATGTGAGTCTTGGCCAAAAGAGCTTCCTTGGCCTCGGCGTTGGCTTCGAACTCGGCATCCCGTTCGGAAGCCGCCGCGTTCCGTGCCGCGAAGAACACGTCCTGGGCAGCCTTGAAGTTCTTCCACAGGGCGTCGTCGGCGTCGCGAGGAGCCCGCCCCGACGCCTTCCACTCCACCAGAAGATCGCGGAACGCGGCCGCAGTGGGACCCCAGTCCGTCGACGAGGACAACGCAGTGGCGCGCTCGACCAACTCTTCCTTGCGGACTTTCGCGGCCCCTCGTTCGCGATCGAGATCGGCGAAGTGCGCGCCGCGGCGGCGGTTGAAGTTCTCCCGGGCCTTGGAGTAGCGCTTCCACAGAGCATCGTCGACCTTGCGGTCCACCCCGCGAATCGTCTTCCACTCGTCGAGAATCTCGCGTAGCCGATCTCCGGCCTGCTTCCACTGCGTCGATTCGCTGCCGATCTGCTCGGCCTCGGTTGCGAGAGCCTCCTTGCGAGCAGTGTGCTCGGCTCGTTCGAGTTCTTTCTCGTGCTTGGCCACGGCCGCTGCGGCGTCGGAGTGCTCGACGACGGCGTCGAGTCGTCGGGCGAGCAGGTCGAGATCGCCGATGACCGCAGCGGTCGGCAGACTCTCCAGCAACGAGGAGGCGGCGGCCTTGGTCTTCTTGGCATCGCCGGTGCCCGAGGTCAATCGAGCCTCGAGCAGACCGACCTCCGTGGCCAGGTCGTCGTAGCGACGACCGAAATGTGCGAGGCCCTCGGCTGCGTCGCCGGCCTGCCATGACCCGATCTGCCGCTCGCCGTCGGCGGTGGTCACCCACGCGGTGCCGTCGTCGTCAACTCTGCCGAACTTGCTGGGATCGCTTGCCGGGGCAACCGTGGGGACCACAGTGGCGACGTGCGAGGACGCCGGGTGGGGTTTGGCTCCGGCCGAACCGCCGGGACGAGGAGAACCGGCACCTGGGCCGCCTGGCTTGGGGCCACCACCGGGCTTCGGCCCCCCGCCTGGCTTGGGGCCGCTGCCGGGCTTCGGTGCACTGCTTTGCTCGGTTACACGGCCTGGCTCGGATCCGCCGGGGGTCGAGGTGCCGGGCTGGGCGGCACCGGGGGTCGGGGCAGGTGCACCCGAGGATGTGGCCTCGGTGGGCGTGCCGGCGTTCGGGTCGGTCATTGTTCCTCATCTCTGCCGCGCGTCACGGCTGCCTTCACTCGCGATCTGGACACCATTGAACTAGGTGACGACCGATCGGACCATTGAAACAGCTCAGACGACTCGAGGTGGACTCGTCCGGCCAAGTCGCGCCACCGACTACCGTGGTGTTCGTGTTTCGTGCCGCGGCCCTGGTGCCCTCTCCACCGTTGCTCGTCCCCGAACTGATGGGCTCCAGTGCTGCCGAGACGGCCGATCTTCGCGCCGCCGCGGCCGACGCGGTGACGCAGCTGACGTCGAAGGTCGACCGGTGGATGGCGATCGGTGTCGATCAGAGCGAAGAGACGTACGACGCGACCACAGTCGGTACTTTTCGCGGCTTCGGCGTCGACATCGTGGTGCGACTGTCCGATCGACCGTCGTCGACTCTGCCGGACCCTGAACTGCCGTTGTCCGTCCTGATCGCCGGTTGGTTGCGCGGAACGAGCGATCCGGACTCTGCGGTCGAGGTCCGGACGGTCCCCGCCGACGCGAGTGCCCGATGGTGCGCGACACACGGCGCGGAGCTGCGGCGCGAACTCGACGCGTCGTCCGAGAGCTGGGGCATTCTGGTGCTGGCAGACGGCGCGAACACGCTGACTGCCAAGGCACCGGGTTCGTTCGACGAGCGAGCCGAAGCGATTCAGCAGCGGATCGACGATGCCCTCGCCGCGGCCGATGTCGATGCACTGGCGAACCTCGATGCGGAACTGTGCGCGGCGGTCGGCGTGAGCGGACGGGCGGCATGGCAGGTGCTGGCGGCCACCGTCGGCTCGGACACCATCACGGCTACCGAGCTCTACCGTGGGGCCCCCTTCGGGGTCGGGTACTACGTCGGAACGTGGTCCCGTGCCTGACGAACCCGGCTCGTACGATCCGGCCACGACCCCGATCGCGGTGATCGGGCCGACGGCCACGGGCAAGTCCGATCTGGCACTCGATCTGGCAGAGAAGCTCGGCGGCGAGATCGTCAACATCGACGCGATGCAGCAGTACCGGGGGATGGACATAGGGACCGCAAAGCTGTCGGTGGCAGAGCGTCGCGGCATACCGCACCACCAGTTGGATGTGCTCGAGGTCACCGATATCGCGACCGTTGCGCGCTACCAGGGTGCTGCCGTCGCGGACGTCGACGACATCCGATCCAGAGGCCGGCGACCGATCATCGTCGGCGGATCGATGATGTACGTGCAATCACTGCTCGACGAGTGGGCCTTTCCGGCCACGGATCCGGTCGTCCGCGCGAAATGGGAAGACGTGCTCGAACGCGACGGGGTCGACGAGATCCATCGCGCGTTGACGGCGGCCGATCCCGAGGCCGCCACGTCGATTCTGCCCACCGACGGTCGTCGTATGGTCCGCGCGCTGGAGGTGGTGGAGCTGACCGGGAAACCGTTCGCGGCATCGGCCCCGAAGATCGGTGAACCGCGCTGGGGCACAATCATATTGGGAGTCGATCGCGACACCGCTGAACTGGACGAGCGAATCGATGCCCGCACCCGGCTGATGTTCGACACCGGACTGCTCGACGAGGTGGAAGGCCTGCTCGGGCTCGGATTGCGTGAAGGGGTCACGGCGTCGCGGGCAATCGGGTACGCGCAGGCTCTCGACGTATTGGCGGGGGTGTACGACATCGAGCACGCCCGCGAGCGCACGTTCATCGGCACCAGGCGATACGTGCGACGGCAGCGTTCCTGGTTCCGCCGAGACGACCGGGTGTGCTGGCTCGACGGCGCGTCGTCCACGTTGACCTCGGACGCCCTGGGTGTCATCGACCCCCCGTAGACTCGAGACCATGGAATTCGCCAAAGGCCACGGAACTCAGAACGACTTCGTCGTACTGCCGGATCCGTCAGCCGAGCTCGAACTCACCAGATCGGCAGTCGCGGTGTTGTGCGATCGACGCCAGGGCATCGGTGCGGACGGCATCCTGCGCGTCGCCCGAGCCGGTGTACTCCGAGATGCAGGCGTACTCGATCGACTTCCGTCCGGTGTCGAGCCCGACGACTGGTTCATGGACTATCGCAACGGCGACGGCACGATAGCCGAGATGTGCGGCAACGGTGTTCGCGTGTTCGCCCACTACCTGCGCGTGCACGACCTCGAACATCGCGATCAGTTCGTGGTGGGTTCGCGGGCCGGTGCCCGCGCGGTGACGGTGCACTCGTTCGACGACACCGACGCCGATGTCACCGTCGCGATGGGTGATGTGACGTTGATGGGCTCGAGCTCGGTGGCCATTGCGGGTGGCTCGTACGAGGGCGTCGGGATAGACGTCGGCAACCCGCATCTGGCCTGCGTCGACGGCACGCTGACCCGTGCGGCTCTGGGCGCGCTCGACCTGTCCGCACCGCCGACCCTGGACCCCGAGTTCTTTCCCCGCGGGGCGAACGTGGAGCTGCTGACCAGGCTGGACGACGGCGGTGTCGAGATGCGGGTGTTCGAGCGTGGCGTCGGCGAGACGCGGTCGTGTGGCACCGGCACTGTGGCCGCAGCCGCGGCCGCGCTGTCGTACGAGGGTCTCGAGACCGGTGAGGTGAGCGTCGGCGTACTCGGTGGTCGGGTCAGCGTGCACATCGATCACGTCGGTGCCACACTCCGCGGGCCCTCGGTCCTGCTTGCCCGCGGCGAGATCGACGACCGATGGTTCGCGGCCCAGAACTGACGTCTCCTCGGGCACCATGCGTGGGCGGAGTCGAAACCCGCGTGCATACGCTGGGATTTTCGTGGATCATGGGGGATGTATGACGAACTCACATGAAACATCACCTGCGGGCGAACCGGTCGAGAATGCCGACGGTTCACCCGACACCGCATCTGCATGGACCCGCGAGGAGTCCGACGCGTGGTCGAGGCGGTTGGCCCGATCTCCGCTCAACGACGAGGACCCGTCGTCGGGTGACATGCAGCTCGAAGAACGCACCGCGCTACGACGAGTGGCCGGCCTGTCCACCGAGCTCACCGACGTCACCGAGGTCGAGTACCGACAGCTGCGCCTCGAACGCGTGGTGCTGGTCGGAGTGTGGACCACCGGTACGGCTGCGCAGGCGGAGTCCAGCATGACCGAACTTGCGGCGCTGGCCGAGACGGCAGGCTCGGAGGTACTCGAAGCGTTGATGCAACGGCGCGACAAGCCCGATGCTGCGACGTACATCGGTTCCGGTAAGGCAAAAGAGGTCCGCGACATCGTGCTCGCGACCGGAGCCGACACGGTGATCTGCGACGGCGAGCTGACTCCCGCCCAGCTCAACGCGCTGGAGAAGGTCGTCAAGGTCAAGGTCATCGACCGCACCGCGCTGATCCTCGACATCTTCGCGCAGCATGCGACGTCGCGAGAAGGCAAGGCGCAGGTCGCTTTCGCTCAGATGGAGTACATGTTGCCCAGGCTTCGCGGCTGGGGCGAGTCGATGTCGCGTCAGGCCGGTGGCCGTGCGGGCAGCAACGGCGGTGTCGGTCTGCGTGGACCGGGTGAAACGAAGATCGAGACCGACCGTCGACGCATCCGTGAGCGAATGGCCAAGCTGCGCCGCGAGATCAAGGGCATGAAGCAGGCCCGCGACACCAAACGGGAACAGCGATTGAGCGGCACGGTGCCGTCCATCGCGATCGTCGGCTACACCAACGCGGGCAAGTCGAGTCTGCTGAACGCGTTGACCGGTTCCGGTGTGCTGGTTCAGAATGCGCTGTTCGCCACCCTCGATCCCACGACGCGTAAGTCGACTCTCGAGGATGGCCGCGCAATCGTGCTGACCGATACCGTCGGCTTCGTCCGGCATCTCCCGACTCAATTGGTCGAGGCTTTCCGCTCGACGCTGGAGGAGGTCACCGATGCCGATCTGCTGCTGCACGTCGTCGACGGGTCCGATCCGCTCCCACTCGATCAGATCAAGGCCGTCCGTGAAGTGATCACCGACGTGGTTCGCGAGCAGGACGCGAAGATGCCGCCGGAATTGTTGGTGGTCAACAAGATCGACGCTGCCGACCCGGTGCAGCTCACGCAGTTGCGCGGGCTGCTCGACGGCGCACGGTTCGTTTCGGCGAAGACCGGTGAGGGCATCGACGCACTGCGCGATCACCTCGGCGACATCCTGTCCGAGCCCGACGTGCTGGTGGACGTCCTCGTGCCGTACACCCGCGGCGATCTGGTCGCGCGGATCCACACCGATGGTCGAATCGTGCAGTCCACGCACGAGGAGGACGGCACTCGCGTCGAAGCTCGGGTGCCGCAGTCGCTGGCCGCTGCGCTCGTCGAGTTCACGGCGATCGTCCCCAGCGCCTGACGTCGATGGGGCCGCGGCTGGTGGTGCGGGGCGTTGCCGCGTCTGTGGTCGCCACCGCCACCGCGTTCTCCGGAACGGCGTTCGCCGCGCCGATCGATGCGGAAACATACTGTCTGCCAACTGATCCCGGTCTCGCGGAATTGTCCGGGATGACGTCGATCGACGGTGTCCTGTACGCGATCGGAGACAGTGGGGCCGACGATCGGGTCGCGGTGCTCGACGCGACCTGTGCTGTGGATCGGTGGATCGACGTACCCGTCGACCCGTACGACGTCGAGGACCTGACCGCGTACGACGGTTCGCTGTGGTTGGCCGACATCGGCGACAACCAGATGCGGCGCGACACAGTGGCATTGACGCGAATGGACCCGGTGACGGGCGCGGGCGAACTGCACCGGCTCACCTACCCCGACGGCGCGCACGACGCCGAGACGGTGTTGATCGAACCCGGCGGTCGACCGGTGATCGTCACCAAGGAACTCTCGGGCGTCAGCGGAGTGTACGTACCGACCGGAAACGAATCCGTCACGGAACTGAGCAGTCCGGGGCCGACGGCCCTCCGCAAGGTAGGCGACATGGCGTTCTCCGCTACCGGGACTGTCGGTGGTCCGCCGTTCGTGGTCGGATCGATTCTGGCGACCGGGGGAGCGGTGAGCGCCGACGGCACCGTCGGCGCGGTGCGCACGTACACCGATTCGTACCTGTTTCGTTCGTCCGGCGGCGACATCGCGTCGGCGTTGGTCGACCCGGACGCGCCGCGTGCGGTGGTGGCGTTACCCGATCAACCGCAGGGTGAGGCACTGGCGTTCCTGGCCGATGGAAGCCTGCTCCTGGCATCGGAGGCCGGGTTCGGTCCCACCGACGGAATTCTTCCACCCATTCTTCGACTTCCGGATGCGCAGTCCATGGAGCTTTCTGCCCCCGAACCCGCAGCGCCGGACTCGGTATCGCCGACACCGAGCGCAGATCAGCCCTCGGAGACGCCGACAGCGACGGACTCGGAATGGGAATTCCGAGCGGCCGTCGCTGCCGGTGTGGTGCTGATCGCCGGAGCGGTGGGATTCACCGTCCGGCGATCGATGCGTTCTCGTTAGGCGTCGCAGGAGTGGAGCCTGCGGAACGACCTATGCATCCAAATCTGCTTCGACGAGTGCGACCACCTTGTCCAGTGCTGCCTGGTCGTCACTGGTGACGGTGACTTCGGTGCCCTTGGTGGCTCCGAGCGTCATGATCATCAGGGCCGAACCTGCGTCCACCGGCTCCGAGTCGGCCACTGCGAGGGTGACGTCCACGCCGGCTTCGGCGACGGCGTCGGCGATCAGTGCTGCGGGACGAGCGTGCAGACCGATCGAAGATCCGACGGCGACTGTGGTGCTGGGCATGTGCTGCTCCTTCGTAGTGGGGTCGTTGCGATCGTAGCGAGTGTCAGACGGTGGCGAGTGCCGGATCGAGTTCGGCCTCGGTCGGGGCGTTCTTGCCCTTGACGAACTGCTTGGCCGAGACGACCAGGAACGCCGAGACGATGGTTCCGACGGCCAGAGACACGATGAACCACAGGATGTTTCCGATGGCGAAGAACACGAAGATTCCGCCGTGGGGCGCGCTGAGGGTGACGTTGAAGGCCATGATCATGGCACCGGTGACTGCGCCACCGGCCATCATCGAGGGGATGACGCGGAACGGGTCGGCCGCAGCGAACGGGATTGCGCCCTCGGAGATGAATGCTGCTCCGAGGAACCAGGCAGCCTTGCCGTTCTCACGCTCCGCCTCGGTGAACAGACGCGAGCGAACGGTCGAGGCCAGTGCCATGGCAAGCGGCGGCACCATTCCTGCGGCCATGACTGCAGCCATGATGCGCAGTGATGCGGTGTCCGTGACCGACAGGCCTGCCGTCGCGAATGCGTAGGCAGCCTTGTTGACCGGTCCGCCGAGGTCGAAGCACATCATCAGGCCGAGGATGATGCCGAGGATGATGACCGAGGAACCGCTGAGTCCGTTGAGCCAGTCGGTCAGTCCGCTGGTGATCGCGGCGAGGGGCTTGCCGAGCAGCAGGAACATGATCGCGCCGACGATGAGGGTGGCGAACAGCGGAATGATGACGACCGGCATGAGGCCGCGCAGAACGGCGGGGATCTTCCACTTGCTGATCCACAGTGCGACGAAGCCGGCGATCAGACCACCGACGAGACCGCCGATGAAGCCTGCACCCACCAGAACGGCGACCGCTCCTGCGGTGAATCCTGGTGCCAGACCTGGTCTGTCTGCAATGGCGTAGGAAATGTAGCCGGCCAGCGCGGGAACCAGGAAGCTGAACGAGAGTGCGCCGATCTGGAAGAGTACGGCACCGAGATACGTCGTCAGTCCGCCGTCGGGAAGTGCGGTGATCGAGTTGTTGACGACGATATCTTCGGCCACGCCGGAGATCTCGTAGCCACCGAGCAGGAAGCCGAGAGCGATCAGCAGACCACCGGCAGCGACGAACGGGATCATGTAGCTGACGCCGGTCAGCAGGATCTGGCGAATGCGGGTGCCCCAGCCGAGCTCGCCGGCAGACTCGTTGGAGCCGGCCGCGACTGCGGTGCCGCCGACGCGAGCTGCGTCCGGGTTCAGTGCGGCGCGAAGTGCTTCGGTGAGCATGACGTCGGGTTCGTTGATGGCGCGCTTGACGCCCGAGGAGATCACGGGCTTGCCTGCGAAACGTTCGCGGCCCTTGACGCCCACATCGGTGGCGAAGATGACTGCTTCGGCTCCGGCGATGATCGAAGGATCCAGCGGCGTGCTGCCGCTCGAGCCCTGGGTCTCCACGTGAACGGTGACTCCGGCGCGCTCGCCTGCGGCGACGAGCGAGTCGGCAGCCATGTAGGTGTGCGCGATTCCGGTGGGGCAGGCGGTGACCGCGACGATGTGCTTCGGGGCCGTTGACGCTTCGGCCGGGGTGGCGGCCGCGCTGTGCTTGGCGGTGTCGACCGGAGCTGCGGCAGCAGTGGCTGCGGCAGGCTTGGCAGCCGGGTTGATGACACCGTCGACGAGCGTGACGATCTCGGTCGCCGAGGACGCGTTGCGCAGTGAGGTGACGAACTCCGGCTTCACCAGTGCTCGGGCCAGGCTGGAGAGCAGCTTCATGTGGGCCGAACCGGCACCGGCCGGAGCGGCGATCAGGAAGACGAGGTCTGCGGGGCCGTCGGGGGCTCCGAAATCGACCTTCGGGTTCAGGCGTGCGAAGCCGAGCGAGGCCGAGGTGACTGCCTCGGAGCGGCAGTGCGGAATGGCGATGCCGCCGGGCAGACCGGTTGCCGACTGCGCTTCGCGGGCCAGTGCGGCGTCACGCAGAGCGTCGGTGTCGGTTGCGCGACCTGCGGATGCCAGAACACCGGCGAGGCGTTCGATGACGGCATCCTTGGATTCGCCGAGATCGGCGTCGAGGAGGATCAGATCCTCGGCGATGATCTGCTGATCTTCGGTGGGGCTGGACATTGGAGACTCCTAGAGACGGTTCGAAGAAGGAGAGAGCGTGGACGGGGTGACGGACGTGGGGAGGTCGAGCGCGCGAACCGTCACCGAAGTCGGGTGGGTCTGCTCGGGCAGTGGAAGCGTGGTGCCTGGTAGTGCGGTGGCTGCTGTTCCGTAGGCGACGGCGCGGCGTAGTTTGTCTGCGGCGGAGCAGTTCTCGGCATCGGCGAGGATGTAGCCGGCGAGTGAGGAATCGCCCGCGCCGACCGTGCTGACTGCGGTGATCGGGGGCGGGCTGGCGTACCAGGAACCGTCCTCGGTGACCAGTACGGCCCCGGCGCTGCCGAGCGTAGCCAGTACCGCGCCGACCCCTCGGCCGAGAAGGATGGTGCTGGCCGCGATGGCGGCAGTGGGATCACCCTGTGCCGCTGCGCTTTCCAGCTCCTCCGAATCGTACCCGGTCAGTTGGGCAAGTTCCTCGGAATTGGGTTTCATCAGGTCCGGAGCCGATGCCGGGAACGCTGCCGCGAGAGCGAGGAGCGGCTCGTCGGAGGTGTCGACGGCGACCTTCGCCGAGGTGGCGCGCAACGCGGTGACGAGCTCGGCATACCAATCCACCGGTAAGCCGGGAGGAAGGGAACCCGACAGAACAACCCATTCGGCACCGACTGCGAGAGAGAGCACTCGTTCCCGCAGCTCGGCGCGGGTCTGCTCCGACACCGTTGCGCCCGGCTCGTTGATCTTGGTGGTGGTACCACCGATCTCGCTGACCGTGATGTTGGTTCGGGCAAGCCCCGACGTCGGAACTGCCGAGTAGCGCACTCCTTTCGCGGCCATCGCGTCGAGCAGCGGGTCGCCGACGTTGGCCGGGAGCACTGCCAACGCCTCGACTCCGGATCCGCCGAGAACGCGAGCGACGTTGACGCCCTTGCCGCCCGGGTCAGTGGCCGACGTCGACGCCCGGTGCACGCCGCCGCGGACGAGCGGTGCGTCGAGTGTGACCGTACGGTCCATGCTCGGGTTGGCCGTGAGTGTGACCATCATGCGATCACCACCTCGATTCCTTTGTCGCTGAGATTCTTACGGTCGTTGGTAGAGATGTCGCTGTCGGTGACGATGACGTCGATGGACTCCACTCGGGCGAAACTCACCAGGTGCTCGCGGCCGATCTTCGACGAATCAGCGAGTACGACAACATGATTCGCTGCATCGACCATCGCGCGCTTGACTGCTGCCTCGTCGCTGTCCGGGGTGGACAGCCCGTGCCCGACACTGATGGCGTTGGTGCCGATGAACGCGACGTCCACCCGGAGCCATTCGAGAGCGCGCAGTGCTTCGTCGCCGACGGCCGCCTGAGTGGTTCCGCGGACACGCCCGCCGAGCAATCGAAGATTGATGTTCGGCATGGTCGCAGCCCGAGCGGCGATCGGTACCGAGTTGGTCACCAATATCAGCTCGCGATCGTGTGGAAGCAGGCCTGCAAGCCGGCCCGTCGTGGTGCCGGCGTCGAACACGGCGCTGCCGCCCACCGGCGGCAGGAAGGACAACGCCGCGGCTGCGATTGCATCCTTCTGATCTGCGCGAGTGAATTCGCGCTCGGATACGCCGGGCTCGAGTGTGGTCAGAGCGGATGCGGGTACTGCTCCACCGTGGACGCGGCGCACGACTCCCATTCGGTCGAGAGTGGCGAGGTCGCGCCGCACGGTTTCGGTGGTGACGCCGTACGTGGCAGAAAGATCGTTGACGGAGACGCGTCCGTGGGTACTGATCAGTTCGGCAATCGCGTGCTGTCGTTCTTCGGCGTACACCTGCGTCTCCTTCCCGGTTGATGTTGCTTTATGTTGTTTTACGCCCGTGTGTGTTGACATGTCAAGGCTTTGGAGTAATCTCGGTCACAACACAGGAAAGCAATTGAGTACGCCACAGCTCGCCGATCAGTACGAAGACCATTTGTTCACGCAGGATCCGAGGAGGACCACATGACGGGATCGGTTAGCACCGCGTCGACCGGACACGCAGACACGACAGTCGATGCTGCCGGGACCGGAGCAGCGCAGACGACACTGCGCGGCACGCCCGTCGTGCCCGGTGTCGGATACGGTCCCGTCATTCGCCCCGGTGCTCGTCCGTCCATTCCCGCCGATACCGGCGAGGTGGCAGAGGCCGATCGGGAGTCCGAGAAGGCTGTGTTCGATGCTGCCGCGAACGCCGTCGCCACTCGATTGCGCGGTCGCGCCGAGCTGGCGACGGGAGCTGCGTCGGAGGTTCTGTCGGCCAATGCCGCGATGGCAACCGACCGCGGATGGCTCGGTGCGGCGCGCTCCTCGATCGCCAAGGGCAGTTCTGCCGTCGCCGCAACCGCTGCGGCCACCGAGAAGTTCGCTGCCATGTTCACCCAGCTCGGCGGCCTGATGGCCGAGCGCGTGACAGACCTGCGCGACATCCGCGACCGCGTGATCGCCGAGATCCTGGGTGTTCCTGAGCCCGGTGTTCCCGTGCCGGCCGAACCGTCGATTCTGTTCGCCGACGACCTGGCGCCGGCCGACACCGCGGGCCTCGACCCCACCCTCATCGTCGGACTTGCGACCTCGCTCGGAGGTCCGACCAGCCACACCGCGATCATCGCCCGCCAGCTCGGCATCCCGTGCATCGTCGCCGTTGCAGGCCTCGACGACATCGCGGCAGGTACGAATGCAGCTGTCGACGGAACGAGCGGCCGCATCGACCTCGAACCCGACGCCGACTCGGCCCGCGCTGCGGTGGTCTCCGCCCGCGACGAGCTCGACCGAGTGTCCCAGTGGGTCGGCCCAGGCAGGACTGCCGACGGTCACGCGGTCGACATCCTCGCCAATGTGCAGGACGGGGCGGGTGCCCGGGCAGCGCGATCGAGCGCAGCAGACGGAGTCGGTCTGTTCCGCACCGAACTGTGCTTCCTGGACCGCGATTCCGAACCCACTGTCGACGAGCAGGCCGAGATATACGCCCAGGTGCTCGACGCATTCGCAGGCAAGAAGGTCGTTGTGCGCACCCTCGACGCCGGTTCGGACAAGCCGCTGAGGTTCGCCACCCATCCCGACGAGGCCAATCCGGCACTGGGCATTCGTGGCATTCGCATCGCCGAGGCCGATCGCGGCATTCTGTATCGACAGCTCGACGGGATCGCTGCCGCCGCGAAGGCGACCGACTCGTCCCCGTGGGTGATGGCTCCGATGATCGCGACCGCGCAGGAAGCGAAGGACTTCGCCGCCGACGTCCGTGAACGCGGACTCACCCCCGGCGTCATGATCGAGGTGCCTGCTGCTGCCCTGCTCGCAGAACACATCCTCGAGCACGTGGACTTCCTGTCCATCGGCACCAACGACCTGGCCCAATACACGATGGCCGCGGATCGGATGTCTGCTCAGCTCGCCGGTTTGACCGACCCGTGGCAGCCCGCGGTATTGGCCCTGGTGGCGCACACCGCTGCCGCAGGAGCCAAGGCCGGAAAGCCGGTCGGCGTCTGCGGCGAGGCCGCTGCGGATCCGCTGTTGGCCTGTGTGTTGGTCGGACTCGGCATCACTTCTCTGTCTGCTGCGTCGGCCGCCGTCGCACATGTGGGTTCCAAGTTGGCTACGGTCACGCTCGATCAGTGCAAGGCCGCTGCCGAGGCTGCCCTGAAGACCGACAGCACTGCCGCCGCCCGTGAGGCAGTGAGCGCGATCCTCGGCTGACCCCATAGTCTTTTCCCATCATGAGAAATCTGGGTTGGACGCTGCACGGAAACGGAAAAACCGTCGAGTCCGGGGCGGTGGTGGCACCGGACGAACGGTTGTCGTGGCCGCGCACCATCGGTATCGGGATGCAGCACGTCGTCGCCATGTTCGGTGCCACGCTGCTCGTTCCGACGATCACCGGCTTCCCGGTCTCGACGACACTGCTGTTCTCGGGCGTCGGAACGGTGCTGTTCCTGCTCATCACCAGAGGGCGGGTGCCCAGCTATCTGGGGTCGTCCTTCGCATTCCTGGCTCCGCTCGGTGCCACCCAGGCCAACGGCCCGGCCGCGCAACTCGGTGCCGTCCTGTGTGTCGGGGTCGTGCTTGCGGCGATCGGTGTCGTCGTCAAGATCGCCGGTCGGCGTGTGCTCGATGCAGCGATGCCGCCGGTGGTGACCGGCGCGGTGGTCGTGTTGATCGGGCTCAATCTGGCCCCGGCAGCAACAACGTCGTTCGAGGCGCAGCCGCTGATCGCTGCAGTGACGCTGGTTGCCATTCTGCTGGCCACGGCCGTAGGACCGGGACTGCTGGGCCGGCTCGGAATTCTGCTCGGTGTCGTCGTGGGCTGGGTCTTCGCCGCCGTCACCGGCGGTATAGCGCAACCACGCCTCGACGCTCTGAGCGCGGCGAGCTGGATCGGTCTGCCTGAGTTTCGTGGACCGTCGTTCGAGCTGTCGGTGATCCTGGTAGCGCTGCCGGTGGTGATCGTCCTGGTGGCCGAGAACGTCGGACACGTCAAAGCGGTCGCGGCGATGACCGGCAAGAACCTCGACGACGTGGCCGGTGACGCTCTGATCGCCGACGGGTTGGCGACCACCCTGGCCGGAGCCGCAGGTGGCTCGGGCACCACCACGTACGCAGAGAACATCGGGGTCATGGCCGCCACTCGCGTCTATTCGACAGCCGCGTACTGGGTCGCGGCCTTCACGGCGATAGTGCTGGCGTTCTCGCCCAAGTTCGGTGCCCTGATCTTCACCGTCCCCGACGGCGTAATCGGGGGAGCGACCCTGGTTCTGTACGGACTGATCGGGCTGCTGGGCGTTCGGATCTGGACCGACGCCAAGGTGGACTTCGCCGATCCGGTCAACCTGATCGTTGTCGCGGCGGCGCTCGTCGCGGGCATCGGCGACCTCACGCTGTCGGTGGGCTCGGTCGAACTCGGCGGTATCGCGTGGGGTTCTCTGGGCATCCTGCTGGGCTATCCGATCGTCTCGGCGCTCGCGAAAAGTACCGCCGACCGGCGGACCTAGCAGGGGCGGTCACGGATCGCGCACGTTTTGGTCATCGACCTTCGCTGCACCCCGAACGTACTGTTGGAACGTGACGTCAGTCGTACCGACGACCGCGAATGACACCGTTCACAGGTCGCCGTCGGTATGCACCGAACAAGGAGATCTGCGTGGAACGCACACTTTTCGAGCCCGAGCACGAGCTGTTCCGGGAGTCTTACCGGAAGTTTCTCGAACAGCACGTAGCCCCCAATCACGCGAAGTGGGAAGAGCAGAACATCGTCGACCGCGGCGTCTGGGTCGAGGCCGGTAAGCAGGGCTTCCTCGGAACGGCTGCACCGGAGGAGTTCGGCGGCGGCGGCGTCAAGGACTTTCGGTACAACGCCATCGTCACCGAGGAAACCACTCGCGGCGGCTACAGCGGCATCGGCTTCACCCTGCACAACGACGTCGTCGCGCCGTACCTGATCGAGCTGGCCAACGACGAGCAGAAGCAGCGTTGGCTCCCTGGATTCTGCTCGGGTGAGCTGATCACCGCGATCGCCATGACCGAGCCGGGTACCGGAAGCGACCTGCAGGGCATCAAGACCAAGGCCGTTCGCGACGGCGACGACTGGGTGCTGAACGGATCGAAGACGTTCATCACCAACGGAATCAACGCCGATCTGATCATCGTCGTGGCGTGCACCGACCCCGAGAAGGGTGCTCAGGGCTTCAGCCTGCTGGTCGTAGAGCGCGACATGCCCGGTTTCGAGCGCGGCCGCAATCTCGACAAGATCGGGATGAAGGCCCAGGACACAGCCGAACTCAGCTTCACCGACGTTCGCGTGCCCGCGGCCAACCTGCTCGGTGAAGAAGGCATGGGCTTCATCTACCTCATGCAGAATCTTCCCCAGGAACGGCTCTCGATCGCTGTCGTCGCCGCTGCGGCCATGGAATCGGCGCTGGACATGACAATTCAGTACTGCCGCGATCGCAAGGCGTTCGGCAAGTCGATCGGAAAGTTCCAGAACACCCGCTTCGTGTTGGCGGAGTTGGCA
Source organism: Rhodococcus sp. WWJCD1 (assembly GCF_002258735.1). NCBI lineage: Bacteria > Bacillati > Actinomycetota > Actinomycetes > Mycobacteriales > Nocardiaceae > Rhodococcus > Rhodococcus sp. WWJCD1. Next base: position 16,614 of record NZ_NOXY01000031.1, on the reverse strand, counting down.
ACCGAGACCACCGCCACCCGCATCATGGTGGACAAGTTCATCGAACTGCTCAACGCGGGCACCCTGACCGTCCAGGAAGCCGCCATGGCCAAATGGTGGACCACCGAAAATCAGGTCAAGCTGATCGACCGGTGCCTGCAGTTGCACGGCGGCTACGGCTACATGAAGGAATACCCGATCGCCAAGGCCTACATGGACTCTCGTGTCCAGACGATCTACGGCGGCACCACCGAGATCATGAAAGAGATCATCGGCCGCGGATTGAACCTCTGATCCGCTGATCCGACGAACGCGAAGGGCCGCAGCACAATGTGCTGCGGCCCTTCGCGTGTCACTGCAGAGACGTCGCCCTACAGCTTGCGCATCACGGTGACGACCTTGCCGAGGATGGCAGCGTTGTTACCCGGAATCGGCTCGAACAGCGGGTTGTGCGGCAGCAGCCACACCTCGCCCTTCGACCGCTTGAACGTCTTGACGGTGGCCTCGCCGTCGATCATCGCGGCCACGATGTCTCCGTTGTCGGCCACGGACTGCTGACGGACCACGACCCAGTCACCGTCGCAGATCGCTGCATCGATCATCGACTCGCCGACGACCTTGAGTAGGAACAGCGAACCCTGACCGACCAATTCGCGGGGGAGTGGAAAGACATCCTCGACGGCCTCTTCGGCCAGGATCGGTCCACCGGCTGCGATTCGTCCCAGAACCGGCACGAACGTGGGAGTCGGCAAGCGGTCCTGTTCCTCGGACGAACCGTCGACCGCAGCAGCAGCTTGATCGGCCTGCACCTCGTCGAGGCCGCGAACGTCGACCGCGCGCGGGCGATTGGCGTCACGCCGTAGGAATCCCTTCCGCTCCAGAGTGCGCAACTGATGGGCAACGGACGACGTCGACGTCAGGCCGACGGCGTCACCGATCTCACGAATGCTGGGCGGGTAGCCGCGCTCGGTCACCGAAGCTCGAATGACCTCGAGTACCTTTCGCTGTCGCTCCGTCAGGCCGGCGCTGATGTCGGTGCCGACTTCCATGGCCTTGGGCGTCGGTTCCGCGGCAGGCTTCCCAGCCGCGGCCTTCGCGGGCGCGGAAGCGGTCGTCTTGGAACCCGTCGTCTTGGAACCCGTGGTCGACCTCGTCGAGGTCTGGTCCTTCATGCTGTCGGCCTCCTGCTGATGTCCTGGATCCGGTCTGCGTGGTTCGGTCTGCGCGGACTGGAGTTGATGGTGTCGACTCGTGTGGCGTGTGGTTTCTGACACGAATCTAGCGTGTATCAGCTGTTGAATCAAACATCTGTTCGACTCGTGTCGCGTTTTCTGCAGACTTTGTCGGAGCCTCGTGATAGAACTTCGAACAAGCGTCCATCGAACGCCTGATCGAACAATCGATCCAACGAGCGAAGACGAGGTTCCGATGACCATCACCACCGATCGCCCCACCACCGCAGGTGTCCGTACCCGGTCCACTGTCGTCGAGCGTCGTCGCCGTGCTCGTCCCGCGCTGCGGAGTTCAATCGCGACGCGCGGTGCGCGAACGACTCCATGCCTGCCGGTTCTGGAGCCGACCTGGACCGACGTCACCGACCGGGATGCCGCCGATCGCGAATTCGACGAGACCTCGGCGCACTTCGCCGGCCAGCCGGTCCGGATGCGATCGCTCGTGCTGTGGGTGCTTGCCGTCGTCGTCGTTGCCGGTGGCCTGATCGGAATCGCGAACCTACGAGCTGCGTCGGCCGACGCAGGGGTGCAGCCGGCGGGTGTGGTCGAGGTTCACGACGGGGCTGTAGTCGAGTACGCGCCCGCTAGATGACCACCGGCCCCATCGCACCCGCCGATGACTGAGTATCCTCGACTGACTGCCCCGACACGTATGTTCGACGTCGGCGCATCGGCTACGACGGAGGCTCCTTCATGCATTGCCCGTTCTGCAGGCATCCCGACTCACGCGTGGTCGATTCGCGTGAAATGGACGAGGGGCAGGCAATTCGGCGTCGTCGCTCATGCCCGGAATGCGGTCGGCGATTCACGACCGTCGAGGCTGCAGTGCTCGCTGTCGTGAAGCGCAGCGGTGTCACCGAACCGTTCAGCCGTGAGAAGGTCGTCAAGGGGGTGCGCAGGGCGTGCCAGGGCAGAGATGTCGACAACGACGCGTTGAATCTCTTGGCTCAACAAGTGGAAGACGCCATCCGCGCCGCCGGTTCCGCCGAAATTCCCAGCAACGAGGTGGGGTTGGCCATTCTCGGTCCGCTGCGCGACCTCGATGAGGTCGCATATCTGCGGTTCGCGTCCGTGTATCGCTCGTTCAGTTCGGCCGAGGATTTCGAGAAGGAAATACATGAGCTGCGCAAGCACCGAGAGTCTGCCGACATCGACTGACGGTTCCGCACGTCAGCGCGCTTGATCGGAGATCGCCTTCTCGATGCGCTTCTCCGAGACCGGATATGCAGTCCGAATTCCTTGCGCGAACAGCCCTACCCGCAATTCTTCGATCATCCAGAACAGCTCCTGCACACCTGCGCTGTTCTTCCGGTTTTCCGGAAGCGAATCGAGCAGCCGTCCGTACGACGCGTAGACGCGGTCGAGTACGTCCATCGCAGCCGCATCACGGCCTGCGCTGCTCGGAAGCGTGGCCAACCTCTTGGTCGCTGCAGCGAGATATCGCGGCAGATCTGCCAGTCTGCGAGAACCGAATTCGGTGACGAAGCCCCGAAAGACCAATCCTTCGAGCTGTTCGCGTACATCCTCGGCGGGCTCACCCGATGCCGTCTGCAATTGGCCCGATACTGCAAGCGCTGCAGTCAATACGGGGCGTACGAGGGCCAGTACCGCCGCGGTGCGCTGTGGAACCTCGGCATTGACCGATGCTCGAAGTTTCTCGAAAGCCTCCGGATCTCGAACAGGTCCACCGTGCGCGTCCATTGCTTCCTCGACCGCGAGAACTCGGCATTCCTCGAGGAGCGCGTCGACACCGCCGTACGGATTCTGGCCGAGGGCAAGGCGTTCGGCAGTCGGGAGACCGGCCAGCAGCGCTTTGGTGCCTTTCGGTGCCGTCGACAACAGTAACGTCCGTGTTCCGGAGCGCATCGCTGCTCGCTGTTGGGCGGGGGTGCTCAGGACTCGAACTGCAACGCCCGGTCCTTCGGGCACCAACGCCGGGTACCCGGTGACCTTCTGTCCGCCGACATCACGGGTAACGGTCGACTCCAGTCGGCCCAGAGTGCCCGAGGTCCACGCGAGAGTCGTTGCGCGCTCTGCGTCGCCGACTGCACTCGCAACCTGACGACCGACTTCGCCGGACAATTTGGTGCGCAGAACGGTCAGATCTTTGTTGCTGCCCAATACTTTTCCGCTCGGGTCGACGGCCGCGAAGGTCATCCTCAGGTGGTCGGGCAGCGCCGCGGTGTCGAAGTCCTTCGCGGTGATGTGGCACTGTGCAGCCCGCGACAGCTCGCGCGCCAATGCCGTCACCAGAGTCTCCGCACGAGGTTTCATGACCGCCAACGCCGCGGCGGCGAAATCGGGGGCAGGAACAACGTTGCGGCGCAGAGCTTTCGGGAGCGACTTGATCAGTGCCGTCACCAACTCCGCGCGCATCCCCGGAACCAGCCAATCGAACCCCACCGGCTGAACTTGAGCGAGCAGCGCTATCGGAATTCGTGCGGTGACTCCGTCGGCGGCCGTACCCGGCTCGAACTGGTAGGTCAGCGGAAACTGGATCTCACCCTGTCGCCACGCGTCGGGATACGCGCCGGTGAGCACCGAGGCCGCGTCGGAGTTGACGACTGTGTCCGTCGTGAAGTCCAGCAGGGACGGGTCCTGTCGACGGGCTTTCTTCCACCACGTGTCGAAGTGTCGCGCCGATACCGCTTCCGGGGCGATGCGCGCATCGTAGAAGTCGAACAGTGCGTCGTCGTCGACGACGATGTCGCGCCGCCGAGCACGGTGTTCGAGTTCACCGACGTCGTCCAGTAAAGCCCGGTTCTTGTGGAAGAACGCATGCTGGGTCTTCCATTCGCCCTCCACCAGTGCGTGTCTGATGAACAACTCCCGTGACGCCTCGGCGTCGATGCGGTGGTAGTTCACCGGTCGCTGCGTGACCAGAGGAATGCCGTACAGCGTCACCCGCTCGTACGCCATCGCGGATTCGCGTTTGATGGACCAGTGCGGTTCCGAGTACGTCCGCTTGACCAGGTGCGGTGCGAGCCGCTCGGCCCATTCGGGTTCGATGCGAGCGGCCATCCGGCCCCACAGGCGTCCGGTCTCCACCAGTTCGGCGGCCATGACCCATCGTGGGGGCTTCTTGAAGAGCCCGGACCCGGGGAAGATCGCGAAGTGCGCTCCGCGTGCGCCCAGGAACTCGCGCTTGTCACCCTCCCTGAGTCCGACGTGGGAGAGCAGCCCCGACAGCAGTGATTGGTGCAGAGCGGTTTCGGTGGAGTCGGCATCGGGCACTGTCCAACCGAGTCCGCGAGTGATCTGACGGAGTTGGCCGTGTAGATCCTGCCACTCGCGAATCCGCAGGTAGTGCAGAAATTCGGTGCGGCACATGCGCCGGAACTGGTTGGACGACAGCTCGTTCCGTTGTTCGCGCAGGTACGTCCACAGTTTGACGTAAGCCAGGAAGTCGGAGTTCTCGACTGCGAAGCGGGCGTGTTTTTCGTCCGCAGCCTGCTGATGCTCGGCGGGCCGTTCCCTGACGTCCTGAATCGACAGGGCCGACACCACCACCAGTGCGTCCCGCAGCGACCCGTTGCCGTTGGCCTCGACCAACATTCGCGCCATTCGTGGATCGACCGGCAGAGCCGACAGTTCCCGGCCGACGGGAGTGAGTTCCGCCGTGCCGTCCTTGGTGGCCGGCTTCAGCGCCCCCAATTCTTCGAGCAGGCCGATCCCGTCCCGAATGCTGCGCGGGTCCGGTGGCTCGACGAACGGGAAGGCGTCGATCTTTCCGAGCCCGAGGGCGGTCATCTGCAAAATGACCGACGCCAGGTTGGTGCGCAGGATCTCCGGCTCGGTGAACTGCGGCCGCGACTCGAAGTCCTCTTCCGAGTACAACCGGATGCAGATACCGTCGGCGACGCGGCCGCAGCGGCCGGCTCGCTGCCGCGCCGATGCCTGGGAGATCCGTTCGATGGGTAGTCGTTGCACCTTGGTGCGCAACGAGTATCGAGATATACGAGCCGTGCCGGGATCGACGACGTAGCGAATGCCGGGAACTGTCAACGACGTCTCCGCAACGTTCGTCGAGAGCACCACGCGTCGGCCCGAGTGCGGTGAGAACACCCGATGCTGTTCGGCCGCAGACAATCTCGCGTACAGAGGCACGATCTCGGTGTTACGCAGATTGCGGTCGTTCAAAGCGTCCGCGGTGTCGCGGATCTCGCGTTCACCGGACAGGAACACCAGAATGTCGCCGTCGCCCTCGGCCATCAGCTCGTCGACGGCCTGGCAAGTGGCATCGACAGGATCGAGGTCGATCGTGGTGTCACCCGCGTCGACGGTCAGTGGCCGGTAGCGCATTTCGACCGGGAACGTGCGGCCGGACACCTCGATGATCGGAGCGGGTACGCCGCCGCGGGCGAAGTGTTGGGCAAATCGTTCCGGATCGATCGTGGCCGAGGTGATGATGATCTTCAGATCGGGTCGCCGGGGGAGTAACTGCGCGAGGTAACCCAGGATGAAGTCGATGTTGAGGCTGCGCTCGTGGGCCTCGTCGATGATGAGGGTGTCGTACTGGCGAAGCAGTCTGTCTCGCTGGATCTCGGCCAGGAGAATACCGTCGGTCATCAGCTTGACGAGGGTCGAATCCGACGACTGATCGGTGAATCTCACCTTGTAACCGATGGATTCGCCCAGTGGCTCACCGACTTCCTCGGCGATGCGCTCGGCCACCGTACGTGCCGCGAGCCGGCGCGGTTGGGTGTGACCGATCGACCCGCGAATTCCGCGACCGAGTGCGAGACAGATCTTCGGAATTTGGGTGGTCTTACCCGAGCCGGTTTCACCGGCGACGATCACGACCTGATGCTCGGCGATGGCGGCGGAGATGTCGTCCTTACGGAGACTGACCGGAAGCGACTCGGGGAACTCGAGGGTGGGGACCGCTGCTCTGCGATGGGCGACCACGGCTTCGGCGCGAGCGACATCGCGATCGAGGACTGCGAACGCGTCGTCGGTGCGGGCCTTGTCCAGCCGCCGCCGCAGTCGGTTCTCGTCGCGGATGGTGACGTTCGCCAGACGTGTGGCGAGAGATTTTCGCTGACCGGACGGATTCGAGGTAGACATACTCACACCAGGATATCCGTATCTACGCAACCTTCGTGAATGCCGGCCGCGACTGTGCCAGGATCGCCGAATGGGCATCTCGCACGATGTGACCGCGGAACCACGCACGCCGGTACCGATCAGGACGCTGCGGGTGTTGTTCGCGGCCCTCACCGCCGCGGCGCTCGTCTCGATCGTCGTGAACGGGCTCGGCTCTTCGACGTTCTCGTTGGTCAATTACTTCAGCTACTTCACCGTGATCAGCAACGTCCTGACGGTGCTCGTACTCATGGTGGGCGGCGTGATCGATCCACGGTCTCCGGGTTGGCAGCTCTTTCGCGGAGCAGTGACGCTGTACATGGTGATCACCGGCATCATCTACGCGGTCCTTCTCGCGAACATCGATGTCGGCGTCGCGGATCCGTGGACCAACAACGTGGTGCATCGCATCATGCCCGTGGTCCTTCTGCTCGACTGGATTCTCGCTCCACCGCGGCGGCAGATCTCCGAGTCGCGCAGTCTGACGCGGTTGCTGTTCCCGCTGATCTACGGGGTCTACACCTTGGTCCGTGGACCCGTCGTCGACTGGTACCCCTATCCGTTCCTCGATCCGCGGGCACAGGGATACCTCGCGCTCGCGGTCGGGCTGGTCGTGCTGACCGTCGCTTTCGCGCTGATGGCGCTGGCAGTCAATGCTCTCGGACGGCTCGCAGGACGGTGGAGGTACGGATCGGACTCGATCGAAGCGGACTCCACTACTGTGTAGCGCATGTCTTCCGACCTGGATCCAGCCGCCACCACACACTCCTCTGCGCTGTGGCACGGCTTCGCCGACATGGGCAACGTCACCGCCAACGGGCCGTTCGTCGTGTCGCGAGGCGAGGGCGCGTACATCTTCGACAACAAGGGAACGAAGTATCTCGACGCGACCGCCGGTCTGTGGTTCACCAACGTCGGTCACGGCCGACGCGAGATCGCCGACGCTGTCGCCACCCAGCTGAGCTCGATTGCCCACTACTCGAACTTCGGCGACTTCGTTCCCGAGACCACGCTGGCCCTGGCCGATCGTCTCGCCGCCATCGCACCGGTTCCGGGCAGCAAGATCTTCTTCACCTCGGGTGGATCGGACTCCATCGACACCGCCGCCAAGCTCGCACGCCGCTACTGGGTGGAAATGGGACAGCCGTCCAAGAAGCTGATCGTCGGTCGGCAGAAGGCCTACCACGGCATGCACGTCGCAGGCACCTCGTTGGCCGGCATCCCGGTCAACAAGGAGAACTACGGCGAACTCATGGCCGACGCCAGAACGGTCTCCTGGGATGACGCGAAGTCATTGCTTGCGCTGATCGAGGAGGTCGGCGCGGAAAATGTGGCTGCCTTCTTCTGCGAGCCGGTGATCGGAGCAGGCGGAATCTACCTGCCGCCGGAGGGCTACCTGCGCGAGGTTCGGCAGATCTGCCGCGACAACGACGTCCTGTTCGTGGCCGACGAAGTGGTCACCGGCTTCGGCCGCATCGGCGGTAGCTGGTTCGCGTCGACGCGCTTCGAGCTCGAACCCGATCTGATGACGACCGCCAAGGGGCTGACGTCGGGATACGTGCCCATGGGTGCCGTGTTCATCGCCCCGAAGATCGCCGAACCGTTTTTCGCGGGCGGAGTCTGGTGGCGACACGGCTACACCTACGGCGGCCACGCAGGCGCGGCTGCCGCAGCGATGGCCAACCTCGACATCATCGAGCGCGAAGAACTGTTGACGCACTCCAAGCGCATCGAAGCCGCATTGCACACGCACCTCGCGCCGCTCGCCGAGCACGATCGGGTCTCGGAAATCCGCAGCGGCATCGGCGCGGTTGCCGCAGTTCAGCTCGCCGACCCGGCCGAGGCGCTACCGTTCGTCAAAACACTGCGTGCGCATGGGGTTTCGGGCCGCGCCGCCGGTCAGGGTGCGATGCAGATATCGCCTGCCTTCGTCATGACGGACGCCGAGATCGAAGAGCTGGCCTCGCGAATCCTCAGCGCCCTCGGCTGAACCGGAGCTTGTTGCGCAGTTGCTGCCCCCGCGAGAGCGGGGGAGCAGCTGCCGGTTCCGGTTCACCCGAGAGAGCCGCGAACCGCTGGTGTAGCTGATCGCGTACTTCGTTCGGCGCGTAGGCGCGCCGCTTGCGCTCGGACCGCACCACCAGCGCCCCAGTGGCCGCGACACCGGCCATCCCGGCGAGGCCGAGAGCTTTCCACACGTTCATTCGGCAACCGTACCGTCACGACGTGCGGTTGCCGATCCGCCAAGACCTAGGGTGAGAAGCATGAACCCGTCTCGAATCAGCCTCGATACCGCCGTCGATGCCACCAGGACGGGCGACATCTGGATCTTCCGCGGAGAGTCGACGGCCGATCGTGCAATTCAGGCGCTGACCAACAGCCCGGTCAATCACGTCGGAATGGCCGTCGTGATCGACGACCTGCCGCCGCTGATGTGGCACGCAGAACTGGGAAAGTCGTTGCAGGACATGTGGACCGGTAACTTTCAGCGCGGTGTGCAGCTCCACGATCTGCGCGCGGCCGTCACCCAGTGGGCCACGAAGTACCAACAGCGTTGCTGGCTGCGGCAATTGGACGAGACCGTCACGAAGGACCAGGAAGACGCACTGCTGCGCACGATAGCGCGCATGGACGGAACTGCGTTTCCCACCACGGCCGCGCTCGCCGGTCGGTGGTTCCGGGGGCGGGTGCCGACGCTGCGGCGACAACACGAGCAGGACGGACCCACCCTCGAAACCGCCTATTGCGCGGAGGTGGTCGCCACGACCTACGACTCGATGGGATTGCTCACCGGCAACAAGAAGGCAAATTGGTTCGACCCCGGAAAGTTCTGGAGCGGCGACCGACTCCCACTGGCTGCGGGCGTCCGGCTGGGCGAGGAAATCGAAGTGGACGTACCGCTCACACCGTGATCGACGCGTCGGTCACGGTGCGTCCGCCCAGTTCCACCCAGCCGTCGTCGTCGACCGTGGTGCGCAACCGCGAGCCTGCTCCTTGCACGATGAAGAGACCGCGGCCGAGTTCCCCGGTGAGCCGGACGGCGGCGGCACCTGTCGCTTCGTCCTCGGCGATACCCATCATGGGGGCGAACATGCGCGATCGCAGCGCCCCGTCCTTCTCGTCGGTCCAGGCCCAGACATAGTGGTGCCCACTGTCGTAGGCGCTCGGATCGTCGGCGGCCACCTCGGCGGCATCGTGAACCTGATGGAACGTGAAGTTCGGAGCCCAGTCGGCGCGGGCGCGAACCCAGGTGTCGTCGCCGTCGTAGCGGATGCTCAACGGCGCAGCGGGAACGGCGAGGGTGGTCACCGGATGACCTTGCTCGCGGAGCCACCAGGACAGTCCCACAGTGGGGTGTCCGGCGAAGGGTAGCTCGACCGCCGGGGTGTAGATGGTTGCCGACGCGGTACCCGGTTCGGTGAGTTCGACGAACACCGTCTCACTGAAGCCGAGATCGGCGGCGAACCGCTGCCGGTCGCTCTCCGCAACGGCGTCGGCGGCGACGATCCCGAGCGGGTTGCCGAACCTGCCGTCGGCATCGGTGAACACACGGACGACGGACACGTCGGTAGCCATGCTTGGACGGTATCAGCCTGCAGAGATCACGATCTCGTCGAACACGATCTCGCCGGCGGCATCGGATTCCGGCACGTCGACGACCGCGTCGAGAGACCAACCGTGGTCCCCGTCCGGATCCTCGAGTACCTGACGCACCGTGGTGGATTCTGCACCGACATTCAGGCTGAACAGTGCAGGACCACGGGCCGAGGGGCCGGTTCCGATCTCGCCGTACTCGGCGAAGAACGGATCCAGCTCTGCCTCCCAATCCGGACCGTCGTCCAGTTCGTCGAGCGCATTCCACTGGCGCCGCGCCGCCAGATCGACTCGACGGAAAATTGCGTTGCGGGCCAGCACCCGAAATGCCCTGGAATTGGCCGAGATCGGACGCGGCGCGTCGGATCCGTATGCCTCGACGAGGGCTTCGGGCTCGGCACCGGGGTCGGTCAGGTTCTCCCACTCGTCGAGCAGGCTCGAATCCACCTGTCGGACGAGTTCGCCCAGCCATTCGGTGATGTCCTGGACCTCCTCCGTTCGAGATTCTGGCGGAACCGTCTGGCGCAGTGTGCGATAGGCGTCGGCGAGATAGCGCAGCACCAGTCCCTCCGATCGCATCAGACCGTAGTGACTGATCAGCTCGGCGAAGGTCATCGCTCGCTCGACCATGTCGCGTACGACGGACTTGGGCGAGAGTCCGATCTCGGAGAGCCAGGGGTGGGTGCCGCGGTAGATCTCGAACGCCGGAACCAGCAGTTCTGCAAGTGGTTTCGGCCAGGTGACCTCCTCGAGCAACTCCATTCTCTCGTCGTATTCGATGCCGTCGGCCTTCATCTGCGAGACCGCCTCACCGCGCGCAGCATGCTGCTGAGCCATCAGGATCTGGCGAGGATCGTCGAGCGTCGATTCGATGATCGACACCACATCCAGTGCGTGGGTCGGTGACTCGACGTCGAGAAGCTCGAAGGATGCGACCGCGAAGGTGGACAGCGGCTGGTTGAGTGCGAAATCCGGTTGTAGGTCCACGGTCAGTCGCGCGTGCCGACCGTCGGCGTCCGGCTCCTCGAGTTGCTCGACGATGCCCGCGTCGACCAACCCCCGATACAGCGAGAGCGCACGCAGAATGTGTTTGCGTTGAGCGGGCCGGGTCTCGTGGTTGTCTTCGAGCAGGTGGCGCATGGCGTAGAAGCAATTGCCCGGCCGTGCAATGACATTGAGCAGCATTGCGTTGCTCACCGAGAACCGGGAGGTGAGCGGCTCGGGGCTCGCTGCGATGATCCGCTCGAACGTCGGCTCGCCCCACGAGACGAAACCGTCGGGTGCCTTCTTGCGCTGCACTCGCTTGAGCTTCTTGGGATCGTCGCCTGCCTTGGCCACCAGCCGCGCATTCTCGATGTCGTGCTCCGGGGCCTCGACGACGACCGTACCGAGCGTGTCGTATCCCGCCCGGCCCGCGCGGCCTGCGATCTGATGGAACTCGCGGGCCCGTAGCTTGCGGGTCCTGATGCCGTCGTACTTGGTGAGTCCGGTGAACAGCACTGTCCGAATGGGAACGTTGATACCCACGCCCAGTGTGTCGGTCCCACAGATCACCTTCAGCAGGCCGTCCTGCGCGAGCTTCTCGACCAAGCGCCGATACTTGGGCAGCATGCCGGCGTGGTGCACGCCGATGCCGTGTCGGACCAGCCTCGAGAGAGTCTTGCCGAATCCGGTGGTGAACCGGAAGTTGCCGATGGCCTCTGCGATCTCGGCTTTCTCCTGTTTGGACGCGACGTTGACGCTCGTCAATGCCTGAGCGCGTTCGAGAGCCGAAGCCTGAGTGAAATGCACGACGTACACCGGCGCGAGGTGCGTCTGCACCAGTTCTTCGATGGTCTCGCTGATCGGAGTCGTGACGTAGGAGAACATCAACGGAACCGGCCGCTCGGTGCCGGAGACGACCGTTGTGGTTCGCCCGGTGCGCCTGGTCAGATCGTCTCGGAAGAACGACACGTCGCCCAACGTCGCCGACATCAACAGGAACTGAGCGTGCGGCAGCTCGATCAACGGAACCTGCCAGGCCCACCCTCGATCCGGTTCGGAGTAATAGTGGAACTCGTCCATGATCACCTGGCCGATGTCCGAGCCGGCACCCTGGCGCAAGGCCAGGTTCGCCACGATCTCGGCCGTGGCGCAGATGATCGGGGCTCCGGAATTGACGGACGCGTCGCCGGTCATCATGCCGACGTTCTGGGCACCGAAGATCTCGCACAGGGCGAAGAACTTCTCACTGACCAGTGCCTTGATCGGCGCGGTGTAGAAGCTACGAATGCCTGCGGCCATCGCGGCGTAGTGGGCCCCGATGGCCACCATCGACTTGCCCGAACCGGTGGGGGTCGCGAGGATGACGTTGGAGCCGGAGACCAGCTCGATGAGGGCTTCCTCTTGCGCGGGATAGAGGGTCAGACCTCGATCGGCGGTCCAGCTGGTGAAGGTGTCGAACAGGACGTCCGGGTCGACGCCGTCGGAATTCTCGGCGGAGACATCGGGAATCAGTTCGGTGAGGAGCACCTCTACAGGCTATGTGGGATCTGCCGTCCGTCCCGCATCGACACCGAGCGTCCGCGGCCGAGGCGACGCGTCAGGTCGCGCTGCGCTCGTCCGAACCCATGGCACCGAGAACGGCCATCCGAGTGCTGGCGCTTCCGGTGATCATGTCCTCACCGACGCCGGTGATGAGCAGATTCCGCCACCGCACCTCGTCGAAGGTCAGCGACGGGGTCGAGTCGATGAAGTCTTCCACCACCTGCAGGAAGCGCATGGGGTCGTCACGGAACGGGAAATGTCCGGAGTTCTCGAACACTTCCAGAGTCGAGCCCGGCATGGCCGAGTGGGCGAGGCGCGCGTGACTCACCGGAATGACGGAATCCTGATCACCCCAGACGAGCAGGACGGGCAGGTTCTCGGTGAGATAACAGCGGTCCAGCATCGTGACCACCTGACCTCGCCAGTCCACCACAGCGCGCAGGGTCCGCAGATACGCCTCGTATGTGGTCGGTGCAGGCAGCTCGCTCAACACCCGAATCAGATCCGGGGTGTCGTGCAGCAGTGAACCGGGTCGTAGCGGTGAGCTGTGCAGCTTGCTGAGTACCCCGCCGGCCAGCTTGACCGCGGGTATCGCGCCCGGTAGACGGAGTAGCTTGACGGCCTCGCTCAAAAAGGGCATCGACGCGAGACGAAGAATGGGGTGCACGTCCTTGGTGACGCCGCCGGAGGACACCAGCGCCAGCCTGTCGACCATGTTGGGAAACTGGTAGGCGAACTGCATCGCAACGCCACCACCGAGTGAATGACCGATGACGGTGACGTGCTCGATGCCGAGAACCGAGAGCAGGTCGCGCATGCCGTTCGCGTACGCGGCGACGGAGTAATCCGCGCGGGGCTTGTCCGAACGTCCGTGTCCCAGAAGATCCGGCGCAATCACGGTGTAGTTCTTCGCGAGGTGCGGAATCACCTCGTTCCACGTCTCGGAGTTGTCGCCGATCCCATGGATCAGCAACACCACCGGGCCCTCACCGGCCATCCGAAACGCCCGCCGGTATCCGTGAATGGTCCGGAAGATCAGCCGTGGTTCTTCGTCGGGAACCGGCCGGAGCTTGCGACTGCGCGGAGTGGTAGCCATCTGCGCCTCCTGACATTCCCTGGTGCGCCGCACGCGCGATGCAGTACGGCGTCGCCGTGTACGAGTGTGTTGACGGTACATACCGGAGTACGTGTCGCTACGACTCTCGCACGAGATGACGTTCGGGGCAGAACATCGAGCGTATTTGCGGTTACAGGTATGTTTCGACCCGCTCCCGCTGTCCGATTCGACGGTTGCTACGACTCCACGCTGTGACTACTCACACTGTCGTCGGGGGCGTATCACTGCCGGTCGGTGTCGTCGCCCTCGTCGAGGCCGGCCTGTTCGGCCAGGAAGCGCTCGAATTCTGCACCGAGCTCGTCTCCGCTCGGCAGCGGCTCGTCACCGGCCAGCAGCGTCGACTGCTGCTCCTGTGCGGCGACGTACGTGTCGTACTGACGCTCGAGTGCCTGCACCACCGACTGCACCTCGTCGTTTCCGGTGATGTGCTCGTTCACCTGCTCGCGAACTCGCGCCGCAGCCTCGCCGAGTGCTGCGAGCGGAAGATCGAGCTCAGCGGCCTCGCTGACGTTCTCGAGCAGGGTCTCGGCTGCGCCTGGGTAGTCCGTCTGGGCGAGGTAATGCGGGACGTGCACCGAGAAGCCCATCGACTCGTGGCCGTGCTGAGCCATCCGAAGCTCGAGCAGCGACGACGCACTTCCGGGCACCTGTAGGTCGCCCGCCCAGCTGTTGCCTTCCTTGACCAGCTCCCGATCACTGGCATGTGCCGTGACCCCGAGTGGGCGTGTGTGCGGAATTGCCATCGGGATGGAGCCGAGACCGATGGTGCGCCGCACACCGAGCTGCTCGGCGAGGAGGCGAACGGCGGTGGTGAACTTCTCCCACCGCAGATCCGGCTCCAGTCCGGCCAGAAGCAGGAAGGGCGTACCTGCCCGGTCTTTGACTGCGTAGAGGTTCAGCTCGGGAGCGTCGTAGTCCGAGAAGTGGTCGGACTTGAACGTCATCGTCGGACGACGGGACCGGTAGTCGATCAACTCGTCGACGTCGAACGACGCCACCAGTTCGGATTCGAGGCTCTCGCGCAGATGGGTCGTCGCCAACTTCACGGCGTGACCGGCGTCGGAGAATCCCTCCAGGCCGTGCACGAGGACGGGTCCGACGCCGTCGTCGGAGAAGATTTGCGGTGCCGGAAATTCCAGCTCGTACATCTTCGACTGTTCGGTCATGGCCGGGCCCCTTTCGGATCGACTCGTCGGTACCTCGATGCGAGATCCGGGTCAGAATACGCCGACCCTCCGTATGCACCGTGTACACGCCGACGTCGAACGTGGCGAATCACTGATGGAAAGAACAACCGGACGGCCGTCGTTCATTCCCCAGTGGTCGTCGGGGTTCCGAGTGAGGCCCGTCAGCGGTCGAAGTTGGCCAGCGCTCGGATCTTGTTGGTGACATCGAGCGCGGCAACCTTGTACGCCTCGGACAGCGTCGGGTAGTTGAACACGGCGTCGACGAGATAATCGACGGTACCGCCGCATCCCATGACTGCCTGTCCGATGTGCACCAGATCCGTCGCACCGGACCCGAAGATGTGCACACCGAGAATCGACCGGTCTTCGGTGGAGACGAGCAACTTCAGCATTCCGTACGAGTCGCCGGCAATCTGGCCGCGGGCCAGTTCGCGATACCTCGACACTCCCACCTCGTAGGGAATCGACCCCTTCGTCAGATCGACCTCCGTTGCACCGACATAGGACACTTCCGGGATCGAGTAGATGCCGATGGGCTGAAGGTCGGTCAGTTTGGCGCTCGACTCACCGAACGCGTGATACGCCGCCAGCCTGCCCTGGTCCATCGACGTCGCGGCCAGCGCCGGGAACCCGATGACATCGCCGACCGCATAGATGTGATCGACCTTGGTCTGGAAATGCTCGTCGACGAAGATGCGGCCGCGCGCGTCCGCCTCGAGTCCAGCGTTCTCGAGTTCGAGCGCCGTGGTCAATCCCTGGCGCCCGGCCGAGTACATCACCGTCTCCGCCGGAATGCGCTTGCCGCTCGCGAGCGTGGTGACGGTACCGTTCGGGCCGACGTCGACCGCGGTGACCGCTTCGCCGAATCTGAACGTCACGGCGAGGTCGCGGAGATGGAACTGCAACGACTCGATGATCTCGCGATCACAGAAGTCGAGCATCGAATCGCGCTTCTCGACGACCGTGACCTTGGTGCCGAGGGCTGCGAACATCGAGGCGTACTCGATCCCGATCACGCCTGCTCCGACGACCACCATCGAAGCCGGGATGAACTCGAGATTGAGTATTCCGTCGGAGTCGAGTACCCGGTAGTCGTCGAACGCGACGTCCACGGGACGCGCAGGCGCGGTTCCGGTGGCGATCACCACGTTGGCGGCTGTCACGGTGATGCGCTCGCCTCGCGACTCGTCCTCGATCGCGATGGTGTGCGCATCGACGAACCTGCCGATACCGGTGATCAGTTCGATCCGGTTGCGCAGCAGCTGCGAGCGCACCGTCTCGATCTCCCTGCCGATGACGTGCTGGGTGCGAGCGAGGAGATCGGCCGGAGTGATGTCGGCCTTCACCCGGTAGCTCGCCCCGTACAGCTCACGTTGGTTCATGCCCGTGAGGTACAGGACGGCCTCGCGCAGCGTCTTGGACGGGATGGTTCCGGTATTGACGCAGACCCCGCCGAGCATGTGTCCCTTCTCCACGATCGCCACTCGCTTGCCGAGCTTCGCAGCCGCGATGGCCGCCTTCTGGCCGCCGGGGCCGGAGCCGATGACCACCAGGTCGTACTCCATGGGTTCAGACATTTCTCATAGGTACCGGGCGCACGCAAAGACTGCGTGCCCACCCGGTCACAACCTTGTGAACTCCACGGTTCGGGGCGTCGAACCCATGCAGATGTCGCCACGTGACGATGCGTTGTGCGAGGCTGAACAGAGCACGAAACACCCGATTTTCAGTGGAGGAACACATGCCGCAGCAGGTCCGCGCCGTCGTCGCCAAGAGCAAGGGCGCACCCGTCTCCATCGAGACGATCACCATCCCCGATCCCGGCCCCAACGAGGTCGTCGTGAAAATCCAGGCCTGCGGGGTCTGCCACACCGACCTGCATTACCGCGAAGGC